>JAIERI010000208.1 GCA_019747015.1 Xanthobacteraceae bacterium | reverse complement strand
GGCCAGGTGTTGAATACTTTCCCCGCACGCAGGCCGGCGACCAGCGCGCCGAAATAAAGTTGCACGAACACCAGCGCGAGCAGAATTCTCGCGGTGATCTTGATGCGCGCGGGCTCGGGCGCGCCTTGTGCCGGTATCAGTCTGCGAATGGTCCAGACAATGGCCGCGAAAATAAACAGCGCCAGCATGAAATGCGCGGCGAGCCGATATTGCGACACCGACACCCGCTCGGTCAGCCCCGATTTGACCATCCACCAGCCGACCGCGCCTTGCAGGCCGCCGAGCGCGAAGATGATCCACAACCGCCGCTTCAGATCCGACGACAATCCGCCGCGCCACAGAAAGTAAAGAAATGGCAGCAGGAACACCGTGCCGATGGTGCGTCCGAGCAAACGGTGTCCCCACTCCCAATAGAAAATCGTCTTGAACTCATCGAGACTCATGCCGAAATTCATTTCGCGATATTGCGGAATGGTCTTGTAGGCCTCGAACTCATCTAGCCATTGCTGCGCGGTGAGCGGCGGCAGTGTGCCGGTGAGCGGCTTCCATTCGACAATGGACAGCCCGGACTCCGTCAGCCGTGTCGCGCCGCCGACAATCAGCGTGCCCACGATCAGCGCTGCGACCACGATCAGCCAGATGCGCACCGCGCGCAGCGGCGGCGCGCGGACAATTGTCTGATCTGGAACACCGGTACGGATCATGGGATAGCGTCTTGCGAGACAGCGCCTTGAATGAATGGCCGCGGTCCTTATAGTCTCGCTGCCTTGCGGCGCAAGACGCGCCACTTCACAGCTTTGCCATCGCCGAAGGAATACCCGCCTTTCATGAATATCCGGACGCGAAAACTGATCGGAACCGTCGGCCTGCTTTGTCTTGTGGTGGTCTGGTCGCTGCTCGGCATGGCGATCGCCCAGACACCCTGGCTCGCAGCATCGAGGCTGGCGCAGGCGATCTTTTATGTCGTCGCGGGTATCGGCTGGATTCTTCCGGCCATGCCGCTGATCGCATGGATGTCGCGGCCCGACGCGCCGAAAACCTGACGCGATTCAGGAAGCGAGCTCCCCGGCCCCGGATGGCAGCGGGCGTTGGCGGCGCATCGTCAGGCCCGATAAAACGACACGCAGTGCGCGCAACGAACGCGGACGGCCTTCCCACGCAATGCGCGGCAGGCACATCACATCCGCCTCACCGCCTGGAACGATGAGACCCGTTCGCGCGGAGACGGCGCTGGCGAAACCCGCATCCCGCGCAAGCAGAACATCGCGGCGACTGAACGTCTCGGTTGCGCCAAATGGATAGGCGAATTCCTCACATGAGTGTCCGAGCGCGGCTTCCAGAATGGTTCGTCCCATTTTCATTTCGCGCAGCGCCTGCGGGGCCGCGACATTGGCCAATACCGGATAGGATACCGTCGCACTGCCGACGGTCGCATGCGGATCGGCGGCGACCTTAAGAAGGTCGGACCACTCCATCGCGATGTCGCGCGACACGGCTTTCAGATCGACATCGTAGCGGCTGCAGAGGTCGGTGATGGCGGCTGACAATTCAGCAGGTGGCAATTGCATCATCCACGCGTGAAGGACATCGAACACCTGATATTTTTGTTCGGCGCTGTCGGCACGAAAGCGGCGCTCCTCGCCTTGCATGAACAGGACGATGCGCGGCGCGCGCGCGACGATTACCTCCAGCGCCAGCCACCACGCCTGCGCGATATTATCGACAAAGCCGGTCGGGACATAAAGCGAGAACGGCACCTCGTAACGCTGCAGCACCGGATAGGCGTGGTTCAGAAAATCGCGATACGCGCCGTCGAATGTCAGCGCGACGAAACGCGCGTTGCCGCGCGGGCGTTGCGCGCGCTCCCTCGCCTCGGCGACGCTGACGAATTCGAACTTCCAGCGCTGCAAGGCGCGGATCATGCGCTCGAGAAACCGGGGGGTTATTTCCTGATGCCTGAGCGGCTGAAAAGCAGCTGTGCTTTTTGGACGGACATGTTCCAGACGCAAAATCGCGCCGGTGCCCGCAGCGCGCCGTTCCGCAATCCGGAACACGCCGCTGGCATGTGCCAATTCAAGCCCGGCATGCGCCAGTTTGCTGTTCCTGGCGATCACCGTCTAAATCTCCGTGGGACGGGCCTCATCGGGCCACTGATACCAGTGTGATTACTCTTTGTTGACATTTGTTTGAAAAAGTCGGTCCCGAGCGGGCCAATTGCGGCAAAATACAAATATTCCATCGACTTAAGGTCGTGCAATGACCATGGCTGCCACTTTTGAAAGCCGATCCGCATATTCGCGCGCCGGATCCGGCGCCATCAAGGTTGCCTGCGTCGATATCATCCGCGATATGGCGCGGGCCGAGTCCGTCTGGCGCGCGTGCGAGACGGCCGGCTATCTCGCCACCCCCTACCAGCGCTTCGACCTGCTCGATGCATGGCAGCGCAATGTCGGCACCCATGAAGGTGTCGAACCCTTTATCGTGGTGGCAACCGATCGCGCCGGCGATACGCTGCTGCTGTTGCCGCTCGCGACCAGGCACGAGAACGGCGCCAATGTCGCGCGTTTTCTCGGCGGCAAGCATACGACTTACAATCTTGGGCTGTGGCGCAGTGATTTTGCTGCCGCCGCAACCAGGGACGATCTCGACGTCATTCTGTCGGCGGGTGCCGCGAACGGAATAGATGTTCTGGCGCTGACCCAGCAACCACGCCGCTGGCGCGGCATCGCCAATCCGCTTCTGGCGTATCCCTCGCAATTGTCGCCCAACGACTGCCCGCTGCTCAAGCTCACACCCGGCGCCAAGCCCGAGACCAATATCAGCACCGGATTCCGCCGCCGGTTACGCAGCAAGGAACGCAAGCTGCAGACGCTGCCCGGCTTCCGCTATCGCATCGCCTCAAGCGACGATGAAATCAGCCGCCTGCTCAACATCTTTTTCACGATCAAGCCGCTGCGCATGGCGGCGCAAAATCTGCCGAATGTGTTCGCCGATCCCGGTGTCGAGCAATTCGTTCGCGCTGCCTGTCTCGCCAAGGTGCCGGACGGCGGCCGTGCGATCACCATCCACGCGCTGGAATGCGATCAGGAAATGATCGCGATTTTCGCTGGCGTTGACGGCGGCGACCGTTTTTCGATGATGTTCAATACCTATACGATGTCGGAGAATGCCAAGCAGAGTCCCGGCGTCGTTCTCGTGCGCGATATCATCGACCATTACGCCGCGAAGAACTATGTAGCATTCGATCTCGGCATCGGGGCGGACGAATACAAGCGGCAGTTCTGCAAGGACGACGAGCCGATCTTCGACAGCTATATTCCACTTACCGCACGCGGCAAGTTCGCCGCGCTCGGCATGTCATCCCTCACCCGCGCCAAGCGAATCGTGAAGCACAGTCCGGCGCTGATGCAGATCGCGCAGCAGTTGCGGGCGATGCTCCATCACTGAATTGTCCGGATTCGATGAATGAACGAGCCGTCCTCGCGGGACGGCTTTTTTGTTGAGGCCCTAAATTCAGGCCGCCGCGACCCGCTCGCCCGCCGCACCGATCGCGGGCATCGAAGCCGGTGCATTCAGGATCGTCACGGCGATGAAGCCGGAGGCGAGCAACTGATCGCGCATCGCCGTGCGTGCGGACATGCTGATATCCGGCGCCGGCACGATGACGGCATGCGCCTGCGCTGCGATCAAAGCCGAAGGCAGATCCACAGCGGTGCCGGCATCAAGAACGACATGATCGTAGGCACGCAGAAGTGCGTCGATCGCCATGCCAAGACGCGGCGATTGCAACGCCGAACGGTCGGGCACGCGCCCGGCGCCGATCAGATGAAGATTCGAGAGACGATCCCTGGTGATGATCTGACCAAATGACGCGCTGCCATTCATCAGATCGGTCAGCCCCGGCGCGGCCGGATCGATCGAGACCGCCTTTAGCGTCGGCGATATCATGGAAAGATCGACCAGCACGACCTTGCCGCCGCGGCTAAGTGAGCGCGCCAGCGTCAGCGCCGTCAAGGTGACGCTTTCCTCCTGACGCGCGCCGATCACGGTAATCTTGCGTGCGAATTCGCCTTCCCTGCGCAATTCGTCAGCGAGCTGATCGACTTCCGAGACGCCGACACCCATTCTCGGATGCATGTCGCGCAGCGAAACATCCCCGATGGCAGCATCAAACCCGGTGCGCGGCGCGGTCATACGCAGCAATTCCGCCGTGACAACGTAGCCACCGGTCAGCATCAGCATCGCCAGCGTCGCGATCAGAACGATGGGAAGTTTTTTCGGAAATGCAGGCGTGTTGGACACGATGGCGCGGGAAATGATGCGGCCATCGGCGGGAGCGGCATCGATGTTCTCGCGCGTGGTGGCCTCGCGATATTTCGCCAGATACGATTCCAGAAGATCGCGCTGCGCCTTGGCTTCGCGCTCAAGTGCGCGCAATTGCACGTCCTGACCGTTGGTCGAGGTCGCCTGTTTCTTCAACTGGTCGAGGCTGGCATTGAGGCCATCGACCCGTGCGCCGGCGATACGCGCGTCGTTTTCCAGCGAGCGCGAGATCTTGCTCGCCTCGTCGCGCATCTGGCGGTCGAGATCGGCGATCTGCGCCTTGAGCTCCTTAATGCGTGGGTGCTGATCGAGCAGGGTCGAGGATTGCTCGGCAAGCTGCGCACGCAATGTGACACGCTGCTCGGCCAGGCGCCGCACCAGTTCGGAATTGAGAACCTCCGCCGCCTCGATCGGCTTGCCCGTTTGCAGCATGTCGCGGATCGCCCTCGCGCGCGACTCGGCGTCCGACTTCAATCCCCGTGCATTGTTGAGCTGGGTGTTAAGTTCGCCAAGCTGCTGGTTCGACAGCGAGGTGCTGTTCGTGCCGATGAAAAGATTCGATTTGGAACGGAATGCCTCGACGCGATCCTCGGCGTCGGCAACCTTCTTGCGCAGGCTGTCGATTTCGCCGGACAGCCACTGCCCGGCCGATTTGGCCTGATCCTGCCGCGCTGCCTGCTGGAACACCAAATATTCGTCTGCGATGGAATTCGCGACCTGCGCGGCGAGTTCAGGATCGCGCGACTGAAATTCGATGACCATCACCCGCGACTTGTCGACGGCGTAAGCGGTGAGACGCTCATAATAAGCATCGAGCACCCGCTCCTCGGGCGACATGTTGAACGGATCGCGGCCGATACCGAACAGCGCGAGCAGCGTTTTCAGCGGCGAGATACCCCGCAGCACCGGATCGAATTCCGGCAATTGTTCGAGATGGTTTTTCCTGATGACCTCTCGCGCCAGATCGCGCGACAGCAGCAATTGCACCTGGCTGGTGACGGCCTCGGCGTCGAGCGCGGTGCGCTCCTCGCTGCGCTCGCCGTTGGGCCGCAGGAACACGTTCTCGCGGCCGTCGATCAGAATACGGGCTTCGGATTTATATCTGGGCGAGACGACGTTGACGCCGATCATCGCCAGCACAAACATCGCGGCGGTCGGCACGATTACCCATTTGCGCTGACGCACCAGCGCGCGCCAGATCGCGCGAAGGTCGATATCGCCGAGCTGCTGCGGGGCGGGCATGGGAGAAGGCGGCGGGGCGGCCGGGGCCATGAATTTGGCAAACGACTTGCCTGCATGACTGAGCCGGTCACGCCACACCGCCAAACGCATCGCACACTCCCAACACCGCAACTGACCACAAGCGCGCAGGACCGAAAACCAAGACTGCGCGCACCGCAATTACATTCCATTAAGGTTGCTGCTCGGTTAATTGCGCCCGTCATGTTTTGTTAATTATGGCGCGCCTTAATCAGATTTTCGTCGATACGTGACAAAGTCGTGCGACCGCGACGTCTGTCGCCGGCAACGCTGGTTTTGCTGGCCAGAAGAACCAGCGCAAGGTCGCCGACACCTATGTCATCGACAACCTGCACAAGAACGCCATCGACGTGCTGGTGCTCGAATCGGCGCCGGTCAGCCAG
>JAIERI010000090.1 GCA_019747015.1 Xanthobacteraceae bacterium | reverse complement strand
ATGGATTTCTAAACACGATCCCGGAAAAGTGGTCTTCCGGTTTTCCGCAAGGATCGTGTTTCAATAAGAAGTCCACGCTCTCAACGCAGTTGCGAAATACAAAACCCCGGCAGCGATGCCGGGGTTTTTGATTTTTGTCATTGTCCTCGCCCCGCCATCGGTTATCGTTGCGGCTTTCCGGCGGGAGGCCGACAATGACATTGACCGAATGGGCGTGGCTGGCGCTCGGCGCCTACGCGATCCACATGCTCGAGGAATTCATGTTCGACTGGCGCGACTGGGCGCGCGCGATCATCCGCCTGCCGGTGGAATGGGCCGACTTCTACATGACCAACGCCATCGTGGTGGTGCTCGGCATCGTGCAGGCGGAAGTCGCAGCGACCATACCCTTGGCGGCCGCGACCTTCGCGGCGCTGATGCTGATCAACGCGACGTTCTTCCACGTGCTGCCGATGATCGTCACGCGCGGACGCTGGTCGCCCGGCGTGTTCACCGCGGTGGTGCTGTTCTATCCGGTCGGGATCGCGATCTTCGCAAAACTGCTGGCGATGCCTTCATTCACCGCGCTGCACGCCGCCCTCGCCTTCATCTTCGGCGCGCTGCTGATGGCCTACCCCATCGCGATGCTGCATCTCAAAGGGCGGACATATTTCCGGCAGGTGTGATAGGGCGGCAGGATGGCATGAGCGGCACAGAATGCAAAACTCGACAGCGATGTCGGAATTTGTTGAAAACATTCGCTATTGACGATCTCAAAATGCCATGTTCACCTTATGTCTCATCGAATCAGAGGAGTTTGCGTATGGCTACCAATCCTCCAAAGGGCGATGGTCATCGCCAAGGCGAAGTTCGTGATCGGTCGCAGACCTTCAACCCAAAGACAGAACAATGGGTAAAACGCGATACAGGTACCGGGCGCTTCATGGACGTGAAGCAAGACGGCGAAAAGTTTAAAGGCGTACGGCGCGAAGATACAAAAAAGCGTTAGTCTCGCGAATTACTATTTCAAAAACCCCGGCAGCGATGCCGGGGTTTTTGCATTCGAGAGATACTCACCTAATTTTCAGATAGGCTTATGAATCGAAATATTAGCAGCGCCGTAAAGTCGATTGTAAAATTCCCACGCGTATCTATCAGTCATCCCGGCGATGAAATCGCAAATTACTCGCTTCTTTGCTGAACCTGTCGCAGCTGCATGCAATTCCCGATAATCATCGGGAAGGAGCAAGTGGCCTTTTTTGCCGTCAATGGCTTTAAAGATCTGCTTGATAATGTCCTTGCCTCTATATTCGACCAGCTTTACACGCGGCGACATTATTATCGCCTCATACGTTATATTCTTTAGAACTTCGACTGTTTTGAAGGTCTCGATATTCAGTCTTGCCCGGTGCAACTGAGGGAAAGATCGGTGGGGTTTAATCTCAACACCTTCCATGAAGGTTTGAACTAATCCAGACGTCAGCTTCACTCGCTCATATCCATTTTCCGCGATACGCTCCGAAAAGCGCTTTACCTGCGCAGATATGATGAGTTTTTTCTCTTCCCATCTAATTTTTCCGTCTTTAAGTAGCTGCGCTTCTTCTTTTCCTATTTCCAACATCTCGGAGAAAACTACAAAAAGATGTCCAATCAATTCACTTTTGGTAAAGGACGCGGCTTCTCTAGAGCTATAGCTCTTTTTAATTCTCTCCCTGATCTTCTTTACCACTCTAGATATGATTCCATCGTCCAGAGTGAACAAGTCGAGTGGGGTTAGAAATTTTGCTTTAAAGCAATCCTCAAGATCGTAGGTCGAGTACGCGATATCATCCGAGATATCCATTATCGAACATTCAATCGTCTTAAAATTTTTGAGTGGCGCCTTGCCTACTACTGCATTCTTGATCGAGATGACCAAATCGCGCTCGTCAATGTAATAGCCCTTTATCGCCTGACCGGGCTTTCGGTCGTGGCGGCGCGAAGGAATGCAATGGTCATATTTTAGTACGGACGCTAATGAGCGATACGTTAGGTTCAGCCCGCAACGAAGATCCTCGCCATTTTTGGCAATAGGAACGTACGCATCATTTGCTTTTTCTTGCACTTCTTTTTTTTTCGATCCGTGCGAGGATGTGTAGGGTCTGGGCGTTCCCCTCGAACCCACCATAATTGACCATCATTTCGTCGAGCGCCTCCTCTCCATTGTGTCCAAACGGAGGATGTCCCAAGTCATGGGCTAAGGCGGCAAACTCAACTAAGTCAGGATCAATTTTATAATTTTTGAAATGCGCGCTATTCGCATTCAGCCTTATGGCGAGCGACTTAGCAACTTGAGCAACCTCTAAACTATGAGAAAGTCTATTTCTGAAGAAGTCGGAATCGTTTCCAGGAAAAACTTGGGTTTTACCTTGGAGTCGTCTGAAGCTTGGAGAATGGATAAGTCTCGCTATGTCGCGTCGGAAAGGTGATCTAAATGGTTCGAAACTATCGCTTTTGGAGACGCTAGCTACTCTTTCAAAATCTCCGGCTCGGTATAATGAATTTTTTCCCGAATTATTTCTGATCTTTGGGTTTGCCAATCGATGCCCCGCTAGATGGCTTTAGGTCACGGTGGGTATTTATCACTTTCGAAATAGTGCCCGCCTTTGCTGCATTCCGAATGGAACCTAGCTCTCTCCAGACCGCAGCGCGCACTGATCCAAAATCGCCTGATATTTTGGCTTTGTCCGATCGTCGATCTGAAGATTTAGCCATCGTCCGAATTTCCTTCACGACCAAAAGTCGATTCGTTGAGAGATTAGATAGTGCAAGAAGTTTGTCCACTTCATTGCGCGCTTGACTTAAGTCAAATACAGGATTATATTCCTATCCATCCCGCCTCACATGAGGGGCGCTCGCGATCGTCACGAACGCGGGGCGGGATGCGGTGGACGCGGCAGCGTCAGGCGCGAAGTGATGCGGGAGGGCTTCGCCTTGTTTTCAAGTGGGCGTCGTGACCTGCGGATGTTTGCGCTGACGACGGCGCTGCGCGTATTCCGCGAAAGTGGGTACCGGTTTCGCGATCAGAATACGCGCCATTTAATTGGAGGCGTTTTCTGAGGCGAACCGGAAGTCCACTTCGCCGGAAAACGCCTCGCGCGGACGGCCCAAGGCGTGTAGTCCTGACGCCCCGGACGTGGCGTCAAGCTTGCTGTGGCGCGCGCCCTTCAACCGAAGGCGCGAGTGCCTACAAGCCGCAAGCGACGGTGACGCAAAGCGTGCGGCCACCGGGGAGATCACGCAGCAAGCCGTAAACCCATCGCGTGCGGAACGCCGGGCGCATCCGGTGTTTTCGTGGTGACTACGCTCGTGTGCTTTTTCACTTTGCACGCGAGGCTGCGGACGCATCGCGCGTCCGGCGTTCCGCGCGCCCTCATGATCGAGGGCTGGAATGCAGGTTGGTCAGGGCGCACCCGCGCCTCAAACAACAGGGGGGATGGCGCGTGTTTTGTTTTGAAAAATTAAACCAGACCGCCGCCCTCGCGGTAGCGCGCCTTCGTCAACTCGAACACGACATGCGGCGCGGAGCCGGTCGCGCCGCGAACGAACGTGCCCTCACGTTTGACGCCGCCGATTTTCTCCACCGCGCGCTGCGAGCGCCAGTTGGTCTCGCCGACCCAGAAGATCACGGTATCGACAAAAGTGAACGCGTGATCCAGCATCAGCCGTTTCACCTCGCGATTGGTCGCCCCGCCCCAGTGATCGCGTACGATGAACGTCCAGCCGATCTCGACTTCGCTCTTCTCCGCGTCATAACCATGATAGCGGCTCGAGCCGATCAGCGCGCCGCTCGCGCGCTCGACAAAGACGAACGCCATGTGCGAGGCGATGGCGTTATCGAAATATTCCCGGAACACCGGCTCGGTATAGCGCGTGCTGGCAGGATGCAGCTTCCAGATTTCGGGGTCCGACGCCGCGGCAAAAAGCTCGGGCCAGTCGCCGGGAGCGATGGGTCTGATGACAACGCTGTCGCCGGTCAGGGTCGGCTGGAAATCGGGCTGCGGCATAAAGGCGTCTTTACGTCAGACGACCTCGTCGGTCCAGACCTTGAAGCTGACCAGCGTGTTCGGCCCGAAGGTCTGGGTGATCGGCACGTCGGAGGCATCGCGGCCCTGCGCGATCAGCACGCGGCCGATGCGGGGGACATTGTTGCGCGGATCGAACATATGCCAGTGGCCGCCGATATAGGCCTCGAACCAGCCGGCGAAATCCCCCACCCACGGTTTCGGCGTGCCGATGTCGCTGAGATACCCCGTGCAATAGCGCGCCGGAATATTCATGCAGCGGCAGAACGTGATGGCAAGGTGCGCGTAATCGCGGCACACGCCCTTGCCTTCGTTATAAACCTCGAGCGCCGTCATGGTCGCGCGCGCGTGCTCGTAACCGAACTTGATATGGTTGTGCACGAAATCGCAGATCGCCTGCACCCGCGCCCAGCCCGGCGGCGTCTTCTCGAACAGTTTCCAGGCGATATCCGACAGGCGATCGGTCTCGCAATAGCGGCTGCCGAGCAGATAGACCAGCGTCTCCCCTGGCAGATCCTGCACCGCGTGCTGAATGGCGCCGGGCACGATCACATCCGGCAGGCCGCTGTCGCGTACCATGCCATCGGCGGCAAGACGCATCCGTCCGGATGGCGCGACAATGCGGCTGCACCAGTTGCCGAACAGATCGCGATAGGGCGTGATCGGGACCGAAGGGCTTGTGGTGAGGAAATCCGGTGTGATGACGTCCGACGCGCGGCTGAAATGGGTGCCCAGAACCATGATCATGGGCGTCGCTTGCGGAAAATCGTAGATCATCTCGTAGCCGACGCGAATCCTGATGCCAGACACGGGGTTCCAATCATTTTGGCGATGTAAATGGGACAAACGGCAGATGCCGCGTTTCGCCATGGTGCTCCGCATCCGGTCGAGGGAATCCTGCCGCATGCGGCCGACACGGCCTGCCGTCTCAAATTTTCGGGCAACGCTCTACAGAGATGGGTCACAACGGCGTCGAATGCAAGGCGACAAAACCGGCATTCAGATGCGTGACGCCGGTCGTTGCGCAGCAAGGCGTGAACGATAGCGCCTTAATCCACCCTGGCGACGACCGCCAGGCGCTTGACGTCGCCGCGCTTGTACGCCTGCAGGAAGCGGTTGTAGTCGCGGAACGACACGCAGCCGTTGGAATCGCCGTTCGGGCCGAGCATGTAGGTGTGCGCGAGCAGCCCTGCCCGGCCATAGATCGCCTCCTCGCCGCCGACAGGTTTCAGCCGCAGCGCCTCGACGCCGTGAAACAGCGACTCGCGCAAAGCGAGATCATAGACATGCGGCGGCGTCGCGCCGCGCATTTTCATCTGCACATAGCGCGGATCGTCGAGCTTGTCGCCCAGACCCGAATGCGCCTCGAGCCTCGTGCCGTCCGGCAGATAAACCGTGCGCGCGGTGATATCGTACACCGCAGTCTGCCGGTCATAAGGCGGCGACATGCCTGCGGCGACATCGCCGGCACTCGTGGGAATACTGCCGGTCACGCCAGCGTCGGGCGAGGCATAGGCAAAGGCCGGTCCCTTTTGCTCGTCGCGCTTGCCGAACAGTTTCTCGAAAATGGTCAGCACCCGGTTCGGCTTTGCCGGCGCCGCGGCATTGGCCAGCATCGCCGGCTTGTTGGCCTGCGCGACGTCGCGCGCGGACGGCGCCCTGGCTTGCGATTTGATGTCGGGAGCATTTGCGGGGCGCGGCGGCGGCAATGGAATGCTGGCGGCGATTTTCGAAGGTTCGCTTGCCGTATTTTCCTGCGGAGCGATGTCGGTCTGCACAGGATCCGCGCTTGCAAGT
>JAIERI010000030.1 GCA_019747015.1 Xanthobacteraceae bacterium | reverse complement strand
CGGTGAAGACTTCGACATGCGTCTGGTCGGCTATCTCGCCGACGAATTCCAGAAGGAGCAGGGCATCAACCTGCGCAGCGACAAGCTTGCGCTGCAGCGCCTGAAGGAAGCCGCCGAAAAGGCCAAGATCGAGCTGTCGTCGACGACGCAGACCGAAATCAATCTGCCTTTCATCACCGCCGACGCCTCGGGTCCGAAGCATCTGACCATGAAGCTGACGCGCGCCAAGTTCGAGGCACTGGTCGACGATCTCGTCCAGAAGACCATCGAGCCGTGCCGCAAGGCGCTGAAGGATGCGGGTCTCACCGCCGGCGAAATCGGCGAGGTGGTTCTGGTCGGCGGCATGACCCGCATGCCGAAGATCCAGGAGATCGTGAAGCAATTCTTCGGCAAGGAGCCGCACAAGGGCGTCAACCCGGATGAAGTCGTTGCCATCGGCGCGGCCATTCAGGCCGGCGTGCTGCAGGGCGACGTCAAGGACGTGTTGCTGCTCGACGTCACTCCGCTCTCGCTCGGCATTGAGACGCTGGGCGGCGTGTTCACGCGTATCATCGAACGCAACACCACGATCCCGACCAAGAAGGGGCAGGTGTTTTCGACCGCCGAGGACAATCAGAGCGCGGTGACCATCCGCGTGTTCCAGGGCGAGCGCGAAATGGCGGCCGACAATAAGGCGCTCGGCCAGTTCGATCTGATGGGTATTCCGCCGGCGCCGCGCGGCATGCCGCAGATCGAGGTCACCTTCGACATCGACGCCAACGGTATTGTCAACGTGTCGGCGAAGGACAAGGCGACCAACAAGGAGCAGCAGATCCGGATTCAGGCCTCCGGCGGCCTGTCCGAAAGCGACATCGAGAAGATGGTCAAGGATGCCGAAGCCAATGCGGCCGAGGACAAGAAACGCCGCGAGGCGGTCGATGCCAAGAATCACGCCGACGCGCTGGTGCATTCCACCGAGAAGGCGCTGGCCGAGCATGGGGCGAAGGTCGGTGAGCCCGAGCGCAAGGCCATCGAAGACGCGCTGGCCGATCTGAAGGAAGCCTTGAAGAGCGACGATTCGGAAGCGATCAAGACCAAGACCAATACGCTGGCGCAGGCCTCGATGAAGCTTGGTGAGGCGATGTATGCCCAGCAGGCCGAAGCCGATGCCAAGGCCGATGCGGCGAAGGATGACGTGGTCGACGCGGAATTCACCGAGGTCGATGACGACAAGACCAACAAGAAGTCGGCGTAAGCCTTAAAAGACCCCTCCGCCGAAAGGCGGAGGGGTCATGCGCTTGACGGATCATCCTCTATGTCGATGAAGACCTGTTATTACGAAACACTGGAAGTCGAGCGCTCCGTCGATGAGACGGGCCTCAAAACCGCCTTCCGCAAACTCGCGATGAAATGGCATCCGGACAAGAATCCGGGCGACCCGGCCTGCGAGCACAAGTTCAAGGAAATCAGCGAAGCCTACGAAGTCCTCAAGGACTCTAACAAGCGCGCCGCCTATGACCGCTACGGACATGCCGCCTTCGAGCAGGGCAACGGCGCGGCGGGATTCGGCGCGGGCTTTGCGACCTCCTTTTCCGATATTTTCGAAGACCTGTTCGGCATGTCCGGGCGCGGCGGCCGGGGCGGGCGGGAGCGCGGCGCGGATTTGCGCTACAATATGGAAATCACGCTCGAGGAAGCCTTCCTCGGCAAGACCGCGCAGATCAACATTCCGGTCGCGGTGACCTGCGAACCATGTTCCGGCACCGGCGCCAAGGCCGGCACCAAACCAAAAATCTGCACCACCTGCGGCGGCGCGGGCCGCGTCCGTCAGGCGCAGGGCTTCTTCACACTGGAGCGCACCTGCCCGGGCTGTCAGGGCCGTGGTCAGTCGATCGACAGCCCGTGTCCATCATGCTCGGGTTCGGGCCGTGTCACGCGCGACCGTTCCTTGTCGGTCAACATTCCGCCCGGCGTCGAGGACGGCACACGCATTCGTCTTGGCGGTGAAGGCGAAGCCGGCGTGCAGGGTGGCCCGTCCGGCGACCTCTATATTTTCCTGTCGCTGGCCACGCACCAGTTCTTCCAGCGCGACGGCGCCGATCTGCATTGCCGTGTGCCGGTCTCGATGGTGACGGCGGCGATGGGCGGCGAGTTCGATGTCCCGACCATCGATAAAACGAAAACCAAGGTGAAGGTTCCGGGAGGCACCCAGTCCGGCCGGCGTTTCCGTATCGCCGGAAAGGGCATGCCAGTCCTGCGTTCCAGGCAGACCGGCGACATGTATGTGCAGGTCGTGGTGGAAACGCCCCAAAACCTCACCAAAAAGCAAAAAGACCTGCTGGCGGAGTTCGAAAAGCTCTCTTCTGGTGAAACCCAGCCCGAAGCGGCTGGTTTCTTCAAGATGGTCAAAGACTTCTTTGGGTCTCGGGCCAGCGCCCCTTAAGCGGCGCCTTGACCGGTTTCGCTTGCGCCTATACCCATTTATGAAGAAAATTTGACGGCCCGCCTCTTCCAATCCGGGTCCGATTGGTAGTGCCAATGTCCATGCAATCCGCGCGCGCGCTGAAGAAGCCGCCCCGTCTCGATGACGAGGTTCGTTTTCTTCGCTCGTGGATTGAAAAGCCGCTCCGGATGGGTGCGGTGATGCCGTCCGGCAAGGTTCTGGCCCGCACCGTCGCACGTTATGTCGACAACGAATCCACAGCACCCGTCATCGAGCTTGGTCCCGGCACCGGCGCGATCACCGATGCGTTGATCGCGCATGGCGTCGACCAGAAGCGCCTGGTGCTGGTTGAGTTCAATCCGGAATTCTGCGTCCTGCTTCAGGAGCGTTATCCGCTGGCGACCGTTATCCAGGGTGACGCCTATCACCTCGACAAGACGCTTGCGGTTCTGAAGGAGCCGGCCTCGGCGATGGTTTCGGGACTTCCATTGGTGACCAAGCCGATGCTGACGCGCCTGAAGCTGATGCGCGATGCATTTTTGAAGCTCGCGCCGGGTGCGCCCTTTATCCAGTTCACCTATTCGGTGGTGCCGCCGATTCCCAAATCGCTGCCGGGTGTTAAAACCCAGGCCTCGCAGCGGGTGTGGATGAACGTGCCCCCCGCCCGCGTCTGGGTGTATCGCAAGGGCTGAGCCCTTTTGATATCGCGTAAACTCGTTTCGCCGCGCCTGAAAATGCTCTACTCCTGACCGCATGGCGGCGCCAAAAATCCTTGTCATCCCCGGATCGATCCGGACCGGTTCGCTGAATGCGCGGCTGGCCGCCGTCATCGTCAAGGAGCTGGCGCTGCTTGACGTGGATGTGACTCAAATCTCGCTCGGCGATTTTCCGCTGCCGATCTATGATGGCGACCTTGAGGTTAAATCCGGTGTGCCGAAAAACGCGGTGGACCTGAAACGCATGATCGCCGCGCATCACGGCGTGTTCATCGTCAGTCCCGAATATAATTCCTCGGTGCCTCCGCTTTTGAAAAACGCCATCGACTGGGTGACGCGGGTGCGCGATCGCAACGAAACATTCGGGCAGGTGTTTCGCGAACGCGCATTCGCCATCGGCGCGGCATCGGACGGAAAGTTCGGCGGCGTGCGGATGCTGATGGCGCTGCGCCAGATTTTGATGCTCGGCTGCGGTGCGACTGTCATTCCGCAGCAGGTGGCGCTGTCCTTTGCCGATCAGGCGTTCGACGACATGGACCGTTTCAAGGACGAGCGCGACACGATCATGCTGCGCACCACGGTGAGGCAACTGATCGATGTCGCGCAACAGATGATGTGAAGTCATGACTGAGAAAATCGCGACACAGGGCATCACGCCGCGCGACCGCCTGATTGTGGCGCTGGACCTGCCCAGCATCGCGGCGGCGCAAGCCATGGTCGCGCGGCTTGGTGACAGCGTGTCGTTTTACAAGATCGGCTATCAGCTTGCTTATACCGGTGGCCTTTCGATGGTGGGCGAACTTGCGGGCGCGGGCAAAAAGGTTTTCGTCGACCTCAAACTGCACGACATCGGCAACACGGTCGCGAGCGGCGTCGAGAGTCTCGCCAAACTCGGTGCGACATTTCTCACCGTGCACGCCTATCCGCAGACCATGAAGGCAGCTGTCGAGGCGCGCGAAGGCTCGCCCTTGAAGATTCTAGCGGTCACCGTGCTCACCTCCTACAACGACTCCGACGCGCAGGAAGCCGGCTATCGCCTCGGTGTATCGGACATGGTTGAAATGCGCGCACGTCAGGCGCAGGCCATCGGTGTCGATGGCATCGTGTGTTCGGCGGAAGAAGCCTCGAACCTGCGCAAGATTCTGGATCCGAAGATCGCCTTGGTGACGCCGGGTATTCGCCCGGCCGGCAGCGACATCGGTGACCAGAAGCGGATCATGACCCCAACACGGGCGATCCAGTCCGGCGTCGATTATCTCGTGGTGGGCCGTCCGGTCATCGGGGCTGCCGATCCCAAAGCGGCGGCAGACGCCATCGTGGCCGAGGTCGCCGCCGCGCGGCCCTAAGCCTACTAAGCCTAGGGTCTGGTTGCCGCCGCTGCACGCCGCCGCTATACCAGCAATAACAAACATTTGAGGGCCGGAAATGTCCGATATGCGTTTGATCGTGGCGGGAGCGGGTGGCCGCATGGGCCGCACACTCATACGCGCCTTGGCGGAGACGCCGGGCGCGGTGCTGACCGGCGCGCTGGAAGCGCCGACCTCGGAGTTGCTCGGCGAGGATTCCGGCGTACTGGCCGGGCTGCCTGCCAACGGCGTGCCGCTGTCCGCCGATCTGTGGACGCTGTCCAAGGAGGCTGACGGCATTCTGGATTTCACCGTTCCGGCCGCGACCATCGCCAATGTCGCCATCGCCGCCGAGCGTGGCCTTGTTCATGTCATCGGCACCACGGGCCTGTCGGCATCCGACAACGCGGTGATCAGGAGTGTGACCTCGCGCGCCATCGTGGTGCAGTCCGGCAACATGAGTCTGGGCGTCAACCTGCTTGCCGCACTGGTGAAGCAGGTGGCAAAATCGCTCGACGAGGATTTCGATATTGAAATTCTTGAAATGCACCACAAAGCCAAGATCGATGCGCCGTCGGGGACCGCCTATATGCTCGGTCAGGCCGCGGCGGACGGGCGCGGTATCGACCTCGACAAGAAATCGGTGCGCGCGCGCGACGGTCAGACCGGCGAACGCAACACCGGCGATATCGGCTTTGCGACCCTGCGCGGCGGCACCGTCACCGGTGATCACAGCGTGATTTTCGCCGGGCCCTATGAGCGGCTTGAGCTTGCTCACAAGGCGGAAGATCGCATGATCTTCGCGCGCGGCGCGCTGAAGGCTGCGATGTGGGCGCATGGCAAGAAACCGGGTTTCTACACCATGGCCGATGTGCTGGGGCTCGGCGTCTCTTGAATTCAAGTTGCAGGAAATCTCGATGAGCGATCGTCTTCTCGTGCTCGTGCGTCACGGCCAGAGCGAATGGAATCTGAAAAATCTTTTTACCGGCTGGAAGAATCCCGATCTCACCGAAAAAGGTATCGCCGAGGCGCACGAGGCTGGACGCAAGCTGAAAGCCGAGGGGCTGTCGTTCGATGTGGCATACACCTCGCAATTGATTCGTGCGCAGCACACGCT
>JAIERI010000101.1 GCA_019747015.1 Xanthobacteraceae bacterium | reverse complement strand
GACCGGTCTTTGCAGCCCCGGTGATGGCTTCGATGGTTTTGTCGACTTGCTCCGAGGCGACAGCCACCTCGATCTTGATCTTGGGCAGGAAGCTCACCGCGTATTCAGCGCCACGGTAAATTTCCGTATGGCCCTTCTGACGGCCGTATCCCTTGACTTCCGTTACCGTGAGGCCGTGAACGCCAATGGCGGTCAGGGCATCGCGGACCTCTTCCAGTTTGAATGGCTTGATGATGGCCATAACAATTTTCATGGGTTCTTCCCCGCTTAGGCCCGGTCCAACACACCGGGCGTTTCCGACTGAGGGTCACCACGCGAAGAAAGAACACTCCACGGGCACCAGCCGGGCTATGGGAATCAAATGCCGTGCCAGAACCGCCTCAAACCCTAACGAATTCTGAATCCACAGCTTTTGCCGAAAACGGGGAGGCGGGGAAAATAAGGCCAAATTGTCGCGCCTAAAAACTCGACATGGGCGCTGAATTTATGGGCACAACCTGACAATCGACATATTCTTGCCTATCGAGAGGGCAGAACGAGAACAGTTGAGTCAGAAAATTCGGATTCCCGTACCGGCGTCCAACAAATCGTCGCGAGAAGTTCCCGAATCAAGGGTTTCCGCCCGCCGCTCGCGCCGAAGAATCTAAAGCGCGTCGCTGTCGGTTTCGCCTGTGCGGATACGGGTGGCGTTCTCGATCGGGGTGACAAAGATCTTGCCGTCGCCGATCTGGCCGGTGCGCGCGCTCTTGGTGATGGCCGCGACCGCCTGGTCGGCGAGTTCTGCCGACACGCCGATCTCGATCCGCAGCTTCGGCAGGAAGTTCACGATGTATTCAGCGCCGCGATAGATCTCGGTGTGGCCCTTCTGACGGCCATAACCCTTCACCTCGGTTACCGTCATGCCATGGACGCCAATGGCGGTCAGGGCGACGCGCACCTCGTCGAGCTTGAAAGGTTTGATGATCGCGGTGATGAGCTTCATAACGTTAATCCCTGCGCGGTGAATCGCTGTGCTTGTTGGCATTTCCCGTTGCGGCGCTTGCCGTCAGGCCGCGTTGTTTTATCGCCGTATTGTTCTAGCGATGCTGCCGGTCTTGGCAAGACGGACAAAGCGGCGGTGTCATTCACGACGCTCGCGGATCGAACCTTCCTGGGCGACGGAAGCCACCAGAGTGCCGTCGCGCTTGAAAATAAGCCCACGCGCCAGCCCGCGTCCCGCCCGTGCGTTCGGGCTGTCCTGGCTATACAGCAACCATTCGTCTGCCCGGAACGGGCGATGGAACCACATTGCGTGGTCGAGGCTCGCCGCGGATACGCCGCTTTCGAAGACCGTGCGGCCATAGCGCGCCATCGATGCGTCGAGCAATGAGAAGTCGGACGCATAGGCCAGCGCGCACAGATGCAGCGCCGGATCGTCCGGCAGCTTCGCGCTCGCCTTGATCCAGATATTCATGCGCCCGTCGGGCAGTTTTTCGCCGAGGTAGCGTCTGAACTCCACCGGGCGCAATTCGATCGGCCGCTCGGATTCATAGTAGCGCCGCACGACGTCCGGCATGCGCTCCAGCGCGAGCTTGCTGTCATCGCCCACGAGTTGTTCGGGCGGCGGTACGTCCGGCATTTTCTCCTGATGCTCGAAGTTGCTTTCTTCCTCGCTATGAAACGACACCATCATGGAGAAGATGACGTTGCCATGCTGGATCGCGGTGACCCGGCGCGTCGAATAGCTCCTGCCGTCGCGCAGTCGCGCGACCTCGTAGATGATCGGGATTTTCGGATCGCCGGGCAGGATGAAATAACAATGCAGCGAATGCGGCATGCGGCCTTCGACGGTGCGGCATGACGCCACCAAAGCTTGCCCGATCACCTGTCCGCCGAACACGCGCTGCCATGTCGTCTTCGGGCTGATGCCGCGAAACAGGTTCACTTCGAGCGGTTCGAGATCGAGAATGGAAATGAGATCGGTCAGGCCGCTCGACATTGAAAATGTTCCAGCAAAAGATGTTTCAATTCGCGATGCAAAGTCACGCCCGGAACGGTTTCCGCAGGCGGGCAAACCCTGATACAAGGCCCTTCGCGAAACAAGAGCAACGGACGCAGGGCAGCATGGCGGCACAGCGCGGGATTGTGATTGGCGGAGGCGCCTTCGCCGGGCTGGCGCTGGCGCTGGCGCTACGCCAGGGCCTCGGTGCCGGCATTCCCGTGATCGTGGCCGACCCTGCGCTCGCCATGCGGCCGAGCCGCGACCCGCGCGCCTCCGCCATTGTCGCGGCATGCCGTCGCCTGTTCGAAGCCGTTGGCGTGTGGGAGGCGGTCGCCGCAGAGGCGCAGCCGATCCTCGACATGGTGGTGACCGACAGCAAGCTCGATGATGCCACGCGTCCGGCGTTCCTCACCTTCACCGGCGATGTCGCGCCGGACGAGCCGTTCGCGCATATGGTGGAAAATCGCCTCCTGATCGACGCGTTGGTGACGCGCGCGCAAAGCGAAGGCGTCGAATTGCGTCCGCTCGGCGTATCGGGCTTTAAATCCACCGCCGACAATATCAATGTGACGTTCAGCGACAACAGTTCGGTGGATGCGGCTTTGCTCGTCGCCGCGGATGGGGCGCGCTCCAAACTGCGCGAGCGCGCCGGAATCGCAACCCATGGATGGGATTACAACCAGTCCGGCATCGTGGTTACGGTGGGCCATGAGCGCGATCATCACGGCCGCGCCGAAGAACATTTCCTGCCGGCCGGGCCGTTCGCGATCCTGCCGCTCACGGGCAATCGCTCGTCACTGGTGTGGACCGAGACGCGCGATGAGGCGGTGCGCATCGCCGCGTTGCCGGACGATGAGTTCAAGGCGGAGCTGGAGAAGCGTTTCGGCCTGCGTCTTGGCGAACTGACGCCGCTCGATAAACCGCGCGCGTTTCCGCTCGGCTATTTCGTGGCGCGCTCTTTTGTCGGCGAGCGGCTGGCGCTGGTCGGCGACGCCGCGCATGTGATTCATCCCATTGCGGGGCAAGGCCTCAATATGGGGCTCAAGGACGTCGCTGCGCTGGCCGAAGTGGTGGTCGATGCGGCGCGACTCGGTCTTGATTTCGGAGAAGCCGGTGTGCTGGAGCGCTATCAGCGCTGGCGGCGTTTCGACACCGTGGCGATGGGCGTCGCCACCAACGCGCTGAATGGGCTGTTCTCGAACGAATCGGCGCTGCTGCGCAGCATACGCGACATCGGTCTTGGTCTTGTCGATCGCGTGCCACCGCTGAAAAGCGCGTTCATCCGCCAAGCCGCGGGCCTCACCGGCGAGGTGCCGCGGCTGCTGCGCGGCGAAACGCTGTAACTGGCCGCGATTCAGGGGAGTTTGCGCGCCTCTTCCGGCAGCATGATCGGAATGCCGTCGCGGATCGGATAGGCCAGCTTCGCCGCGCGCGAGATCAGCTCCTGCGTTGCCGCATCGTATTCGAGGCGGCCCTTGGTGAGCGGGCAGACCAGAATTTCCAGAAGTTTCGGATCGACAGCGTCGGGACGTTCGGTGGCCGGTGTCGTCATGATCGATCCTGAAAGGAAAAAACCTGTGAGATAAACTAGAACGTCAAGGCAAGTCGGATCAACGCATTACTGAAGCCTATTGCAGTGTGTTGTCGCCCGGCGTTTGCTTCTTGGCCAGATCCATCTGCGTCACCGCGATCAAAATTTCCGCGCGGGTCTTCAGATCGGGCGCTTCCAGCATCGCCTGTTTCTCCGCCGCGCCGTAGGGCGACATCATTGCCAGCGCATTGACCAGTGCTTCATTGGGCGCCGCGTTGATGCCGTCCCAATCCACCTTCAACTCGTTGGCCTTGAGAAAATCGGTCAGTACGTCGAGCACCGCCTGACGATCGACGGCGTCCTCGCCCTTGCGCGCGGTGAAATCATCCACGAATGAGAAGAAGTCCACCTTGCACTGGCGGTACGGCGTCAGCACCTTCAGCTCCTCGACGATCTTGAAACGCGCCACACCGGTGAGTTCAAGTACGTAACGTCCGTCGCCGGTTTCGGCGAACTGGGTGATGCGCCCGACGCACCCGACGCGAAACAATGAAGGCGTCGCCTCGCTGCGTGAATGGGCGGCATCCGGCTGGATCATGCCGATCATGCGATGACCGTCACGCAGCGAATCGTCGACCATTTCCAGATAGCGCGGCTCGAAAATGTTCAGCGGCATCTGGCCGCGCGGCAGCAGCAGCGCGCCGGCGAGTGGAAACACCGGGATGGTTTCCGGAAGGTCACCGGGTCCGCGGTATTCGGAGTTGATCGGCATCCGGTTCGCTCTTTTTAAGAGTTCAGCGCGGTCTCTGAAAACAGACCGGCGCTTTTACGAAAACAAGATCGTCGACAGCCGCTTGCGCCCTTCGACGGTAGCGTCGTCGTCCGCGCCCCACGCCTCGAAGAATTGCACGAGCTGCTTGCGCGCGCCGTCATCGTTCCATTTGCGGTCGCGCTTGACGATGTCCAGAAGCTGCGCAGCCGCATCCGCGCGGCGGTTCTTGGCGTTGAGCGCGGTGGCAAGATCGAATCGCGCCTGATGGTCGAGCGGATTTGCGGCGACCTTTTTCTCAAGTTCCTCGACCGGGCCGACCGCCTGCGCCTGCTCCGCCAGATCGAGCATGGTCTGCACGGCGGAGATTGCGGCGTCGCTGCGCTTGGATTCCGGCACCATGGCCAGTGTCTGCTTGGCCTGTTCCAGCGCGCCGGCCACCACATAGCAGCGCGCCAGACCGGCGATCGCCGGAATACTGGAGCTGTCTTCGCTGAGCGCCTGCGCGTAGAGCGAAGCGGCGCTGGCGGCGTCGCCCTCCGCCAGCAAGGCCGCGGCTTCAGTGAGAAGATCGGCGCCCTCACCGGCACCGGGCGCGCCCTGCGTCAGCTTGTCGATGAAGGCGTTGACCTGACTCTCGGGCACCGCGCCCATGAATCCGTCGGCAGGCTGGCCGTTGACGAAAGCGATCACCGCGGGAATCGATTGAATGCCCATCTGGCCCGGAATCGCCGGATGCTCGTCGATATTCATCTTGACGAGTTTGACCTTGCCCTTGGCGGCACGCACCGCCTTTTCCAGGGTCGGGGTCAGTTGCTTGCAGGGTCCGCACCACGGCGCCCAGAAGTCGATGAGAACCGGCTGACGCTTCGATTCCTCGATCACGTCCTTCACGAACGTTTGTGTCGTGGTGTCTTTGATCAGGTCAGGCGGTGTTGCGCCGGAGGCCGGTCCGCTGCTTTGCTCCATGATCGTCAATGTCGTCCTCGCCTGCGCGTGATGATGTCAGCCGGATGTCTAGCATGGCTCAAAGCATAAATGGCGCTGGAAGCAGCGATTTTCAATTCCCGGCCGGGCACGCGAAACCGTTCGGGAACATGGATTTGCGCCCTCTTTTGCGGACAGCCGCATGGAAAATTGACGCTGTTTCAAGGGCAGTGCGCTGTTGCATTGCCCGGCCGGTTTTGGCATAGGTGTGCCCCCGGGACGCGCGGCGTCCCGGATTTCTGCGATGCGGGTGTAGCTCAGGGGTAGAGCACGACCTTGCCAAGGTCGGGGTCGAGGGTTCGAATCCCTTCGCCCGCTC
>JAIERI010000013.1 GCA_019747015.1 Xanthobacteraceae bacterium | reverse complement strand
CAGCTTGATTCAGTTTCTGCAGGACTTGAATCAACCCTCGCGATGGTTGAATCACATCCTTCACCCGCCGATTCAAAACCCTAAGGCAAACCGATGTCCGGGACGGACAAGACCAAGCCGCCGAGTGGCCTCGAAGGCCCCGTCGTCATCCTCGTCGAGCCGCAACTCGGCGAGAACATCGGCATGGCCGCGCGGGCGATGGGCAATTTCGGCCTCACGCGCCTGCGTCTGGTCAAGCCGCGCGACGGCTGGCCGAGCCTGACCGCGCAGCCCGCCGCCGCAGGCGCCGATCACATTCTGGAGCGTGCCGAGTTGTTCGACACCGTCGAGGCGGCGGTGGCCGATTGCTCGCTGCTGTTCGCGACGACCGCCCGCGCCCACGATCAGGCCAAGCCGGTGGTCGCGCCGGATGCCGCCGCGCGGGAAATCACCGGCGAGATCGCGCAGGGCGGCACGGCGGCAATCCTGTTCGGCCGCGAGCGTTACGGCTTGCAGAACGAGGAGGTCGCGCTCGCCAACCGCATCATCACGTTTCCGGTCAATCCCGGTTTCGCGTCATTGAATCTGGCGCAGGCGGTGCTGCTGACCGGCTATGAGTGGTTCAAACTCGCGACCGCGAATGCGCTGCCATACGATATGCCGGAGCGGTCCGAGCGCGCATCCAATCATCAGATGCAGGTGTTCTTCGACAACCTCGTCGCAGAACTCGACAAGGTCGAATTCCTGCGCCCGCCCGAGAAGCGCGAGGTGATGCTGGTGAACCTGCGCAATATTTTTACCCGCATGGAGCCGACCAAGCAGGACATGCACACGCTCCATGGCGTGGTGATGGCGATCGCGGAGGGCCGCAAGGGTCCGGCGAAAGGCGGGGTGCTCGACGGCAACGAGGCGACGCGGCTGCGCGCGCTGCTCGCGGAACATACTGACGCCCGAGCGCCGTCGGAAAGCGGCACGGTGCGCGGACTTGCGCGATTGCTGCGCCGAAATCCCACCGACGCGGAGCGCATTCTCTGGCAGGCCTTGACGACGGACCGGCGTTTCGCCGCGCAGTTCAAGCGCCAGACTCCGGTCGGCCGGCATATTCCCGATTTCGTGTCCTTCGTCCGCCGCATCGCCATCGAGATCGTCAATGACGGGGAAACTGATGTGATCGCGCGTGACCGCGCCGCGCGTATCGCGTGGCTGCAGGAGCGCGGCTATCGCGTCTGCGCGCTTAGTGCTGGGGATATCGAGCGCTACCTTGAACCGCAGCTCGAACGCATCGCTGCGCTCGGCAACGCTAATTGAGTCCCAGCGCCTTGATGCGTGAGGCGAGCGTCGTCGGCTTCATCGCCAGCAATTCCGCCGCGCCGCCCGCGCCGGACACCTTGTTGTTGCAGGCCTTCAGGGCGGCGGCGATGTTGGCGCGTTCCTGCGCGCGCAGTTCTTCATCGGTCAGGATGGCAGGACGCGGTTCGCCCTTGCGATTGTCGGAGACCACGGCATGGGTTTCCGGCAGGTCGATCCGCAGCCGTCCATTTTGCGCCAGAATGGCGGCGCGTTCGATCACGTTTTGGAGCTCGCGCACGTTGCCGGGCCAGTCGTAACGCGACAATTTTCGTACGTCGGCTTCCGAAAGGCGCAATTCCGAATTCAGTGCCTTGCTCTCGCTCATCAAGAAATGCTGGGCGAGGAGGGGAATGTCCTCGCGGCGCTCACGTAACGAGGCCGACTGGATCGGAAAGACATTCAGGCGGAAGTAGAGGTCTTCGCGAAAACGTCCGCGCTGTACTTCCTGCTTGAGGTCGCGGTTGGTCGCAGCGATGACGCGGACGTCGACGGTGCGGGTGCGCTCCTCGCCGACGCGCTCGAAATTACCCTCCTGCAAGACGCGCAGCAGCTTGCCTTGCAGCTCCAGCGGGATCTCGCCGACCTCGTCGAGAAACAGCGTGCCGCCATCGGCCAATTCAAAGCGCCCGACGCGGTCGCGCAGCGCGCCCGTGAACGCGCCCTTCACATGGCCGAAGAATTCGCTCTCGAAGAGTTCGCGCGGAATCGCCGCGCAGTTGACGCGGATCAGCGGACGGTCGTGGCGGCCGCTGGCTTCATGGATGGCGCGCGCGATCAGTTCCTTGCCGGTGCCGGACTCGCCTGTGATAAGCACCGACGCGTCGGTCGGTGCGACCAGCTTGACCTGGCGCAGCACGTTCTGGATCGCCTCCGAGCGGCCGATGATGCCGCGCGGATTGGTCTCGATGCGGATTTCTTCCTGCAGATAGGCGTTTTCCTGCTCGAGACGCTCGCGCAGCCTGTCGACCTCGGCGAGCGCCGAACGCAACTTCTCGTCCGCTTCGCGGCGCTGGCTGACATCGCGGAACACCACCACGGCGCCGACCACGAGGTTGCGGTCGCGAATGGGTGTGGAGGTGTACTCCACCCAGACCGTCGAGCCATCCTTGCGCCAGAACACCTCGCCATCGATCTTGTGAACCGCGCCGTCGCGGAACGCCGCATAGATCGGGCAATCCTCATGCGGATAATGTTTTCCGTCGTGATGGGAGTGATGCACGATGGAATGGATGTCGTGGCCGACCAGTTCGTCCGCCGACCAGCCGAGCATGCGCTCGGCGGCGGGATTGACGAAGGTGGTCTTGCCCTCGGCGTTGACGCCGTAGATGCCTTCGCCTGCTGCGCGCAGGATCAACTGGTTCTCGCGTTCGATGTCGCGGAACACACGCTCGACGCGTTTCCATGCCGGGATTCCGCCGCGCATATAGTCGTCGGCGGCGGCATCGACCGAGCGGCGCTCGCGCTCCTCGAGATCGCTGATGGTAAGCAGGACCAGCGGCCCGTCATCCGCGCGCGGCACCAGCGATCCGGCATATTCGAGCCGCAATTCCTTACCCGCGGCGTGACGCGGCGTGAGCGAGCGCGTCCAGTAGCTGCCCTTGGCGATCACCGCCTGCGTGAACACGATCAGCGCCGGCAACTGCCCGGCATGCAGCGCGCTGATCTGCATCTGGCGCAAAAGCGCGCGGTCATAGCCGAGCAGGGCGCAGGCGGCGGGATTGGCCTCGACGATCTGGTCGGCGTTGGGATCGAGTAGCAGCAGCGGCGCGGCGGAAAAATCGAATGTGCCGCCCGCGCCGGAAGGTGCCGGCCTGGCGTGCGGGGCGACGAGATCGGACAGGTTCGGCATTTTACGAAATCTCGTAAATCGACATACGAAGTTTCGTATATCACGACTTCTCGTAAAAACCAATATGTCGCGGTGCCGCTGCGGTTATTGGCGATTTTGGTTTCCGGCCGATGGCACGGGCCTTGCGTAGCAGAGGGCAACGTCAGGTCCAAACAGGTTCATGAGGGGAGCCGTCAATGTCCATATTCGACAATCCGTTCGACGCCGCCACGTCACTTCAATCCGGCTGCGGCTGTGGCCGTCACCGCTCGCAGGCCGAACACGATGTTCCCGCAGGATGTCGCACGCCGCGCCTTCCTCAAATCCGTTGGCACCGCCACGGCGCTGGCCGCCGTGTCGCAATTCTTCCCGCTCAAGACCGCGACCGAAGTCTTCGCGGCCAACGCGCCGCTGGAAAAAACCGATCTCAAGATCGGCTTCATCCCGATCACCTGCGCTACCCCGATCATCATGGCCGCGCCGATGGGCTTCTATGCCAAGAACGGTCTCAACGTCGAAGTCATCAAGACCGCGGGCTGGGCGGTGATCCGCGACAAGACCGTGAACAAGGAATACGACGCCGCGCACATGCTCTCGCCGATGCCATTGGCACTGACGCTCGGCGCCGGATCGAACCCGATCCCCTACACCATGCCGGCGGTGGAGAATATCAACGGGCAGGCGATCACGCTGTCGCTCAAGCACAAGGACAATCGCGATCCGAAGAACTGGAAGGGCTTCAAGTTCGCGGTGCCGTTCGACTACTCGATGCACAATTACCTGCTGCGTTATTATCTGGCGGAAAATGGCATCGATCCGGACACCGATGTGCAGATTCGCGCCGTGCCGCCGCCGGAAATGGTCGCCAATCTGCGCGCCGACAATATCGACGGCTTCCTCGGCCCCGATCCGATGAACCAGCGCGCGGTCTATGACAATGTCGGCTTCATTCACATCCTGTCGAAGGATATCTGGGAAGGCCATCCGTGCTGCGCCTTCGCGGCCTCGAAGGAGTTCGTCACCACGATGCCGAACACCTACGCGGCATTGCTGAAGTCCATCATCGACGCGACGGCGTTTGCTCACAAGGCGGAGAACCGCAAGCAAATCGCCGAGGCCATCGCGCCGGCGAATTATCTCAACCAGCCGCCGATCGTGCTGGAGCAGATTCTCACCGGCACCTTCGCTGACGGTCTCGGCAATATCGTCACCCAGCCGAATCGCGTCGACTTCGATCCGTTCCCATACCAATCCTTTGCGGTCTGGATTCTGACCCAGATGAAACGCTGGGGACAGGTGAAGGGTGATGTGGATTACAAGGGCGTGGCCGAGCAGGTGTTCCTCTCGACCGATACCGCCAGGCTGATGAAGGATGTCGGCCTCACGCCGCCGTCGTCGAAAACAAAAACAATCGTCGTGATGGGCAAGACCTTCGATTCGTCCAAGCCAGAGGATTACCTGAACAGCTTCAAGATCAAGAAGGCGTCGTGACGCGCGATATGACGATACGAATGTCCTTGCTTTTCCTCGCGGACGGGAAGAGGCCGATGCATGGCCTGCATCGGAGGAGAGGCAGTTCGCCTTCCCCATTGCCTCTCGCACCAACCCTCTTCCTGTTCGCGGGGAGCGCGTTATGACTTCTTCTCTTCGCCTTCGCGCTGCGATCCTGTCGATCGTCATCTTCGTCGCCTTCATCGGCGCGTGGCATCTTGCCACCCGCGGCACGAGTTCGGTCGCCGCCATGAATCCGGAATACGCCAAGCTGATGGGGCTCAACGCCACGCAGGGCAAATCGGCGATGCCCGGGCCGCTCGATGTCGGCGCGAAATTGTGGGAGCATCTCAAGCGGCCGTTTTACGACAACGGCCCGAATGACAAAGGCCTCGGCATCCAGCTCGCCTATTCCATTGTGCGCGTGCTGCTGGGATATTTCCTCGCGGTGATCGTCGCCATTCCGCTCGGTTTCCTGATTGGCATGTCGCCCTTGATGAGCAAGGCGCTCGATCCGTTCATCCAGGTGCTCAAGCCGATTTCGCCCTTGGCGTGGATGCCGCTCGCGCTCTACACCATTAAAGACTCGGGCATCTCCGCGATTTTCGTGATCTTCATCTGCGCGATCTGGCCGATGCTGCTCAACACCGCCTTCGGCGTGGCTTCAGTGCGTAAGGAATGGATCAATGTCGCGCGCACGCTGGAGGTCGGCCCGGTCCGCCGTGCGTTCACGGTCATCCTGCCCGCCGCGGCGCCGACCATCCTC
>JAIERI010000118.1 GCA_019747015.1 Xanthobacteraceae bacterium | reverse complement strand
TGATCGCCGAGCCAGTCCGATCCCTTCACGGTGTCGTACATGTGCCAGCGCCAGTCGTCGGGATGCATGTTGCCGAGCGACGCCGAAATGCCGCCCTGTGCAGCGACCGTATGCGAGCGTGTCGGGAACACTTTGGTAATGCAGGCGGTGCGAAGTCCCGCCTGTCCGCAGCCGACTACAGCGCGCAGTCCCGCGCCGCCGGCGCCGACCACGACCACATCATAGGTGTGATCCTCGATCGGATAAGCCGAACCGCTTTTAGCGCCCGAATTTGCGGTAGCGGTGGGCTTGGGGCTTGCTGCCATGGCCTAGTGTCCTGAATCCGAAGTTCGCCTGACGCCGCTTTGCCTTCCGAGCGAACTTCGGTTTCGAAAGGACACTAGCAAACTTAAAATCCTAGTGCGGTTTTGGTTCAGAAGTTCGCTTCCGAACGCGCGGCTAGTTGAGGAGAACTTCTGAACCACCGCACTAGACTCCGGATGACAGCTTCACGATCGCGTAGATCGAAGCAAGGCCGATGGTGAAGGCGAAGAACTGGTTGGCGACGATCGCCGCGAGCTTGAGCTTTTCGTTGGTCAGGTAATCTTCAAGCACCACCTGCATTCCGATTTTCATGTGCCAGACGCTGGCGATGATGAACAGGATCATCAGGATCGCGACCAGGGGCGATCCGAGGATCTGCGCCGCGGCGACCTGACTTCGGCCGAGCAGGCTCATGATGATCACGATCACCGGTACGAACAGCAGGATCAGCGCGACGGCGGTCATGCGCTGGCGGAAGAAATCGGATGTGCCGGCGTGCGCCGCGCCCATGTAGCGGACGCGGCCGAGCGGCGTTCGCATCGAGCCGGACTTTTGTTCGCTGCCGATTTTCTTGCGAGAGGTTCGGGATTCCTGCGCACTCATCGGCCGCCTCCGATTACGTAAGCGATCACCCACACCACTATTGTCAATGTGACGGAGCCGATCAGCGCCGCGCGTGTCAGCCATTCACGTTCCGCCGCGCCGAAACCGTAACCGAGATCCCAGATCAAATGGCGGACGCCGCCGAGCATGTGATGGATCAGTGCCCACGTGTAGCCGAATACAACAATCCGGCCGATCCAGCTTCCGGTGAAGGCCTGAATATTTGCATAGGCGCCGGGCCCGGACGCGGTGGCAATCAGCCACCAGGCCATCAATAGCGTGCCGACGTACAAGGCAATGCCAGTGGCGCGATGAACGATCGACATGACCATCGTCAATGTCCATCGATAGGTCAGGAAGGGCGAAAGCGGGCGGTCAATCCTGGGGGTCATCGGCGACTTTGACGGTTGCAGCAGAAGATCGATGCGGCGTGAGAGGCTGGGTTGGACGGTTTCTATTTACGTAGTCGAAAGAGGCAGTGCAACGCAGAACTTCGCATTATGAGAATTCAAATTCATTCTTTATTTTGCCTTCAATAATGATAGCTAAAGGAGGTATTTGATATGCCAGCGGCTGGTTCCAATATATAAAATGAATAAGCATTCATTTAATCTAGGATATCCCTCTGCCATCTGCGAGCTTTCGTGTCTTCCATTGCTCCACCAGATAATCGACGAACGCACGAATTTTGGCCGACGATAATTTTGCAGGTTGAAACAGCACATTGACGGGTGTGGGGGGCCGTTCAAACTCGGCGAGTATTCGTTTCAGGCGCCCGGTTTCGAGGTCGGCAGCAACCTGCCACGACGGCACGCGAACGATGCCTGCACCGTCTTTTGCCGCCGAAACCAGTGCGTCGAGACTGTTGGACCAGAGCCGCCCCGAGACTCGAACGTCCTTGCGGCTGGCGCCGGATTGAAAGCGCCATTCGGCGGACCCGGGAACGCCGGAGAAAACCAGACAATCGTGATCGCCGAGGTCCGCCGGTGTTTGTGGAAGGCCCCATCGCTCGAGGTAGTCCGGCGCGGCACATACGACCATGCGCAAATCGGTCAACTTGCGCGCCACGAGTTGCGAGTCGGGCAGCGGGCCGATACGCACAGCAGCGTGAATGTTCTCCTCGACAAGATTGACGAGACGATCGACCAGAAGAAGATCGACGGCGACGGAAGGATGGCGCGTCAGGAATCCTGGAAGCAGCGGCGCCAAAAGCAACCTGCCGATCAGGACCGGCGAGCTCACATGGAGGCGTCCCGACGGCTCACTCCGGCCTGAGGACAGGGCGAGTTCTGCTTCGTTGAGTTCGCCAAGTATCACCTTCGCACGTTCATAAAACAGCCGGCCATCTTCCGTGAGAGAAAGATGCCGCGTGGTGCGGACAAGCAGTTGCGTTCCCAGCCGCTCTTCCAGGGCTGTGATTTGCCGGCTGACTGATGTGAGTGACGTCGGGATCGCGCGGGCCGCAGCAGAAAGGCTGCCCGTTTCTGCGACCCGTACGAACGTCAACATGGCTTCGAAGCGATCCATCGATACTTCCGATTTTCGCAATAGTATCTGCCGCACAGGCTGGATACAGCCGTTATACGCATGAGTCTAATATTCCCGCCCCTGAATGTTCCTGGGAGAATGACATGTTCACCTCAGTATTCTTGATTGCGGGAGACTTCGGCACGGCGCGGACCCCTCGCGGTGGCTCCGGCGGGACGCCAAACATGGAATCCCTCACCGTCGTGGTTGGATTTTCGGTGATGGGCTTGCTGTTGAGTTGCCTGACATCGATGGTGCCGATAGACGGGCCGTCCGTCGCGACCGACAGATTGCTCCTTGTCCTGGCCTTGGCCCCGGTCGCGGCGGCGATCGGTGTAGGCCTTGGCGGCATGGAGTGATGCGCCTCCAGATTTGTGAAGCCCGGGAAAAACAAAGACATGATTTCAGGAATGAACCTCACGGAGGTCGGTGAACTCGCCGCGCTGTTGATCGTGGTCGGCGCGATCGCGGGATTTTTTGCTGGCATGTTCGGTATCGGCGGCGGCGCCGTGCTGGTTCCGGTTCTGTACGAGTGCTTCCGCCTCGCAGGTGTGCCCCTCGAGGTGCGCATGCCTCTGTGCATCGGCACATCGCTGGCAATCATCATCCCGACCGCGGTGAGTTCCTTCATGGCTCATTACAAGCGCGGCGCCGTCGATATGGACATCTTGCGGAAATGGGGGCTGCCGATTCTGATCGGCGTCATCGCCGGCAGTGTGATCGCGCGCTATGCGCCAGAGAAATTATTCAAATACGTGTTCGTCGTAGTGGCGTGGTCGGCGGCAGCGCGGCTGCTGTTCGGGCGGGACACCTGGCGGCTCGGCGAGGATTTGCCGAAGGGAATCCTGATGCAGGTTTACGGTCTCATCATCGGCCTGCTCTCGACCCTGATGGGAATCGGCGGCGGGCTGTTCTCGAATCTTTTAATGACATTCTACGGTCGCACTATTCACCAGTCGGTCGCTACCTCCTCGGGACTTGCAGTGCTGATCGCGATCCCCGGAGCGCTTGGCTATATCTACGCCGGCTGGCCGGCTGCGGCGCGTTTCCCGGATGTGATCGCGCTGCAATGGCCGTTCGCGATCGGTTTTATTTCGATTATCGGCGCGCTTCTGGTGATGCCGACCAGCCTTCTGGTCGCGCCGCTCGGTGTAAGGGTCGCACATGCGATGTCCAAGCGCGGGCTTGAGATCGCGTTCGGCATCTATCTGCTAACGATGGGCGCACGCTTCTTCGTGGCGCTGGTCTACGCGTAAGGCCCGCGCCAGGCCCGTGCGCGCCTAACTCGCCTTGGCATAGAGTGCGGCATAGGTGTCGCGCAGCACATTCTTCTGCACCTTGCCCATGGTGTTGCGGGGCAGTTCATCGACGAACAGTACACGCTTGGGCAGCTTGAACTTTGCTAGCCGTCCGTCGAGCGCGCCGAGTACGCTCGCCTCACTGAGCTTGGCGGCCTTGTCGCAAACCACGACCGCGGTGACGCCCTCGCCGAAATCGGCGTGCGGCACACCGATCACCGCGCTCTCGATGACGCCGGGAATGGCGTCGATCTCGCTTTCGATTTCCTTTGGATAGACGTTGAAACCACCGGAGATTACCAGATCCTTGCCGCGCCCCACGATGTGGACATAGCCCTTGGAATCGATTTTGCCGAGATCGCCGGTGATGAAGAAACCGTCCTTGCGAAACTCCGCTTCGGTTTTCTCCGGCATCCGCCAATAGCCCTTGAACACGTTCGGTCCTCTGACCTCGATCATGCCGATTTCGTCACGCGCCAGTTCCTTGCCGGTTTCCGGATCGGTGACGCGCGCGAGAACGCCCGGCAGCGGAAAGCCGACGGCGCCGGGCACGCGCTCGCCATCATAGGGGTTCGAGGTGTTCATGTTGGTTTCGGTCATGCCGTAGCGTTCCAGCACGGCGTGGCCGGTGCGCGCCGACCATTCGCGGTGGGTCTCCGCCAGCAGCGGTGCCGAGCCCGAGATGAACAACCGCATGTGCGCGGTGGATTCCTTTGTGAGGTTTGGGCTTTGCAGCAGACGCGTATAGAATGTCGGCACGCCCATCAGCACCGTGGCGCGGGGCATGAGTTTGATAATGAGTTCAGGATCGAGCTTCGGAAGAAAGATCATTGCCGCGCGTGAGAACAGCGTGACGTTGCTCGCTACGAACAGGCCGTGCGTGTGATAGATCGGCAGTGCGTGGATCAGCACGTCGTTGCTGGTGAAGCGCCACACATCCTTCAGTGTGAGCGCATTCGACGCCAGATTGTCGTGCGTCAGCATCGCGCCTTTGGATCGGCCGGTGGTGCCCGACGTGTAGAGGATGGCGGCGAGATCGTCATCGGCGCGCGGGACGGTGGCAAACTGCGGGCTTGATTGCTTCGCGCCTTCACTGAGCGAGCCGTGTCCCTCCGCATCGAGGGTATCGACCTTCGCGCCGATCTTGCTGGCAATGGCTTCGATGTCAGCTTTCTTTGACGGATCGCACACAATCAGCGACGGCTCGGAATCGCCGAAAAAATACTCCAGCTCATTGAGGGTGTAGGCGGTGTTCAGCGGCAGATACACCGCGCCCATGCGCACCGTCGCCAGATACAGAACCAGGGCGGAGGCGGACTTCTCGGTTTGCGCCGCGACGCGGTCGCCGGCTTTCACGCCGCGTGCGAGGAGGTGATTCGCGGTGCGCGCGGAAAACTCGACGAGCTCGCCATAGCTGATGCGCCGGCCACCTGCGGTCTCGATCGCGACTCGTGCTGGATCGCCGAGGTCGCCGAACAGGCGAGCGAACAGATTGGCGTTGGGGCTGGCAGTCATGGATCGTTCCGGCAGGCGGGATTGGAGTGTCGATTTAGCAAAGTCGTATCGGCCAAAGCAATGCAGACGAAAGGTCATCGCGGCGTTGCAAAATAGATGAGGCCGGGGCCGCGCGCGTTGC
>JAIERI010000164.1 GCA_019747015.1 Xanthobacteraceae bacterium | reverse complement strand
GCCCGCAATGTGGCGCGGAGGAGTCGCTCGCCGCCATCGGCCCCGGCGTCGAGCGGTTGCAGGAAGAAGCTGCCGCGCTGTTTCCGGATGCACGCACCATGGTGCTGTCGAGCGATCTCGTCACCTCGATCGAAACCATGCGCTCCGAATTGAATGAAATCGCGGAAGGCCGCGTCGATATTATCATCGGCACACAATTGGTCGCGAAAGGGCATAATTTCCCGCGCCTCAATCTGGTCGGCGTCGTCGATGCCGATCTGGGTCTTGGCAATGGCGATCCGCGTGCCGCCGAGCGGACGTTTCAACTGCTCAATCAGGTGATCGGCCGCGCTGGCCGCGAGCAGGGCCGCGGCGTCGGCTATCTGCAAACTCATCAGCCGGAGCATCCGGTGATGAAAGCGCTGATCGCGTGCGATCGTGCGGCGTTCTACGATAGCGAGATCGAGGCGCGCGAGCGTGCGCTGTATCCGCCATTCGGCAGGCTTGCCAGCCTTATTATTTCCGCGGGCGATCGTCCCACAGCCGAAGGCTTTGCGCGCAAACTCGCTGCAGCCGCACCCCATGACGATCGCGTGCAGGTGTTAGGGCCGGCGGAGGCGCCGCTCGCTGTCATCAAGGGGCGCTATCGTTTTCGTTTGCTGGTGAAGTCCGCGCGCAATTTCGATTTGTCGGATTATCTGCGCCAGTGGCTTGCGGGCGGTCCAAAGACCAAAGGCAATCTCAACCTCGAGGTTGATGTCGATCCGCAGAGTTTTCTCTAGGATCAAAGAGAAAGCCGGCACAGGTGCCGGCTCTCTTACGCAACTCAACATCGCAACTTAAATGCAACGCTTACTGAACCTCAGCGACGATGTTTCCCAGGCCCTTTGCCGAGGTGATACCGATCGCACGGGCCGCGCCCGTCGTGAGATCGAGCACGCGTCCCTTAACGAACGGTCCACGGTCATTGATGGTCACCACAACGCTGCGACCGCCATGAGTCACCCTCAGACGCGTGCCGAACGGCAATGTGCGGTGGGCAGCCGTCATGGAGTCTTCGCTGAAGCGCTGGCCAGAAGCGGTCTCGCGCTTTGGCTCGTCCACGTTACCGTAAAACGACGCCACTCCCGAAAAGCTCCGTGTCGAGGTTGCCGAAGCCTTGGCGTCGCGCCAGCTGTCGCTGCCGGCAATGCTTGCATTCGCGGTGATGGCAAAAAGAACTGCTGCACCCAGAACCACCGAGGTATTCGGAATCCTCAATGGTGGGCGCGAGAGGCCCTCCGAAGTCATAGTCATATAGTTGTCCCTCATTTTTGATTATCGGCTTCGCTGCAGGCTATTCGTTGCTGCATTTGCGAAGAGAGGGACAGGTCAATCAACAATGAGGCATAACAACGGCACTCACTTCGGTTCCGGAGATCATCACATATGTGATCAAAGAGAGGCGCTATACTTAATCCATGGGAAGATACATCATATTAGCAATTTATTAAAATATGAATACTTCGTTATGCTTACAAATACTGCATACACAAACAGCTAGCGAGTAGAACGCGCGAAGGTTACGCGCGTTCCGTACATCTCATTTCTGCATGGCAAAGTAACATTTTAGGCCGATTCGCGCAGAGCTCCGGCTAATTGCAGCTGGCGCGGTGACTGATAATCGAGGGCGATTCGCCCCCGAATCAGGCCAGATGGGGTTCTGCAGGCCCTCAGGGCCGCCGCACGATCACCCCATGCCAGCCAAGGCCGCGATAGGTCTCATAGCCGGGCGTGGCGTGGAACGCGATGGTGGTGCCGTCGGTCCTTGTATAGAAGCCGTGTGACTGGCCCGCAGTATCGATCTGGAACTGCTTGTCGAGGGTTCGCATCTCTTCCGACGATGCAATGATGCGCCGGTTGGCATCGACCAGCAGAACCGCTGTGCGATCGCGTTCCTCGGGTTCGATGCGTACCCCGCGAACGATGGTTTGGGCTTGAGGCGCCCAGTCGAAGTGAATGGCAAGGACACCGAGCGGCGCGCCGTGACTTTCACCGCCCGTCCGCACCGACGCCGCGTAAGTCGCGACTTCCGCACCGTTCAGGCCACGGCATTCGCTGATATCGGCGACGGCATATTCATCGCCTGATTGCAGGCGCGAGGCCTGAATGAACCACGGCTCGCGCGATACATCCAGATCCTGCACGTTGTAATGGCCCGGCCTGCCGTTCGCGATCACCTTGCCGTTCAGATCGCAGAGCCACAGATCGAGATACACCGTATAGGCGTTGAGGATCACGCCTAATCGCTTCGACGCATAAGCAACGGTTTCAGGGGTCCTGCTGGCCGCGCAATCCACCACCGCGCTGTCGGTGGCCCACCAGCGCACGTCGCAGGTGCGCTCGTAAAGATTGCGGTCGATAATTTCGATGGCGTTGAGCGCGAGATCGACCATGCGGCTGCCGAGCGCGGCGTTGGCCATGGATTTCGTGCATTCGCTCAAGTCGTGAATCTGGGTCGCCAGTTCCTTCTGTAACTGCTCGGCGATAATGCCGACGCTGCCGGCGATCTCGCGGACCTCGGTGGCAACCACCGAAAATCCGCGGCCTTGTGCGCCGGCGCGCGCGCTTTCGATCATGGCGTTGAGCGCCAGCATCCGCAGCGAGCCGGTGATTTTCTGGATGCTGTTGATTTTCTCCGCCGTTGTGGCGCTCAGCCCGTTGGTCAGTTCGATCAGATCGGAGAGGGAAACGTTGGTCTTGATGGCGGTCTTTGCAGCCGCCGGCAGAATCGATTGAGGCAGCGCCATTGCTCACCCGGTTAAGTAAATTCCATAACGGAAAAAGTCTTCGCTTCGACGTCATTGTCGGAGCGAATCCGCGAAATTGCAGTGCAGCAAACATCGTTGATTCGCCGGGCGAGAACAATCACATAATTTAAAATTTCGTAGCGATTTCATAATGTTATAATACCTTTTTGCTCTTTTTACGGGCGGAATGATTCATCTATGAGCAACCGCCGGCCATATTTCCAATTTAGTAACCCGAAACGCTGGGCCGTTGTCTTGCTCTAGGCAGACCCGCGCGGGTTCGTGACGAGGCGATGATGCGCAGTGGTGGCGGGAGTGTCTGCGCCGCCTCGATTTTGGAGATGGCGACGGCGCCCGATACCTTCGATCCGGAGATCTTCCATCTGCGGCCAAGAACCGCGCACGATTGGCAGGCACCGTCATATTGCACCTGCTCGCGCGCTATGTTAGCAAACCCGCGATTTTAAGGCGCTGGACACGTAGTCTCCGGCCGAAAATCGAAGTCCAGCTTGAATCTCAAGGACTTGGATCGCTTGGTGTCAATCACGACACTGTGTTTTGGCGATTGTTCTTCCTTGGATTTTCGACAGCAAAAGAGCGTTTCGTGGCAACTGAAGATCCATCGGTTTCGGGCGTGTCCGGTCGTTATGCAACGGCCCTGTTCGAACTGGCGCGCGACACCAAATCTGTCGACGCCGTCAAAGCCGATCTCGACAGATTCTCCGCCCTTCTGAATGGCAGTCCAGATCTGGCGCGCCTCGTCCGCAGCCCGGTGTTCACCGCCGAGGTGCAGGGCAAAGCGCTCGCCGCCATTCTCGACAAGGCCGGCATCAAGGGCATCAGCGCCAATTTCCTCAAAGTGCTGACCGCCAACCGGCGCCTGTTCGCCGTGAATGATGTGATCCGCGCGTTTCGCGCGCTGGTCGCCAAGTTCAAGGGCGAAGTCACCGCCGACGTCACCGTGGCGGAGAAACTCAGCACCAAGAATCTCGACGCCCTGAAGGCCGCGCTGAAATCAGTGTCGGGCAAGGATGTCGATCTCAACGTGAAGATCGATCCGACCATTATCGGCGGGCTTGTCGTCAAGCTCGGCAGCCGCATGGTCGATTCGTCACTTCGCACCAAACTCAATTCGATCAAGCACGCGATGAAAGAGGCAGGCTGATGGACATCCGCGCCGCGGAAATTTCCGCAATCCTCAAGGACCAGATCAAGAATTTCGGCCAGGAGGCCGAAGTCTCTGAAGTCGGTCAGGTTCTCTCGGTCGGCGACGGCATTGCCCGCGTCTATGGCCTCGACAATGTCCAGGCCGGCGAAATGGTCGAGTTCGAGAACGGCACGCGCGGCATGGCGCTCAACCTCGAAAGCGACAATGTCGGCATCGTGATTTTCGGCGCCGACCGCGAGATCAAGGAAGGCCAGACCGTCAAGCGCACCCGGGCGATCGTGGATACGCCCGTGGGCAAGGGACTTCTGGGACGTGTCGTTGACGCGCTCGGCAACCCGATCGACGGCAAGGGTCCGATTAAAGCCGACAAGCGCATGCGCGTCGACGTCAAGGCGCCGGGCATTATTCCGCGCAAGTCTGTGAACGAGCCGATGGCGACCGGCTTGAAGGCCATCGATGCCCTGATCCCGGTTGGCCGCGGCCAGCGCGAGCTGATCATCGGCGACCGTCAGACCGGCAAGACCGCGATCGCACTCGACACCATTCTCAACCAGAAGCCGCTCAACGCTGCCGGCGCGCCGGAAGGCCAGAAGCTGTATTGCGTCTATGTCGCGATCGGCCAGAAACGTTCGACAGTCGCGCAGTTCGTGAAGGTGCTCGAAGAGCACGGCGCGCTGGAATACTCCATCGTCGTCGCTGCAACCGCGTCTGATCCGGCGCCGATGCAGTATCTCGCGCCATTCACCGGCTGTACCATGGGTGAATACTTCCGCGACAACGGCATGCACGCCGTCATCATCTATGACGATTTGTCGAAGCAGGCTGTGGCCTATCGCCAGATGTCGCTCTTGCTGCGCCGTCCGCCGGGCCGCGAAGCCTATCCCGGCGACGTGTTCTATTTGCATTCGCGTTTGCTCGAGCGCTCCGCCAAGCTCAACGATGAGCACGGCAATGGCTCGCTGACCGCGCTGCCCGTCATCGAGACCCAAGCCAATGACGTGTCGGCCTACATTCCGACCAACGTGATTTCGATCACCGACGGCCAGATCTTCCTTGAAACAGATCTGTTCTTTCAGGGCATCCGCCCGGCAGTGAACGTCGGCCTTTCGGTGTCGCGCGTCGGTTCTGCGGCGCAGACCAAGGCAATGAAAAAGGTCGCCGGCAAGATCAAGGGTGAGCTGGCGCAGTACCGCGAAATGGCGGCGTTCGCGCAGTTCGCTTCCGACCTCGACGCCACGACGCAGCGCCTGCTGGCGCG
>JAIERI010000080.1 GCA_019747015.1 Xanthobacteraceae bacterium | reverse complement strand
AATGCCCTTTCCGGCCGCAACGCCGAGTCCGCGCGCGATGGCGGGATCCTGCGGACCGGCGAAGCTCATGTTGATGACCTGCGCGCCATGGGCGATGGCGTAGTCGAGGCTTTTCAAAATCACGAACGAGTTGCTTTCCGCTCCCGATTTCTGCGCACCGAACGCGCGGATCGCGATCAGCCGGGCGGACGGCGCGGTTCCTGTCAACCGCTGATGCGCGGCGATGATGCCGGCGACGCTGGTGCCGTGCGCATGTGCGCCCTCGGCGTTTCCAAGTGCATCGAAACTGCTTTCGATGGCACTGGCAAATTCAGGATGGGTCACATCGATGGCGGAATCGATGATTGCGACGCGCACATCCGCGCCCACCGACAGCGTATGGGCCTGCGGCAGGCGCAGGCTCGCCAGCGCATATTGCTGTAACGGGTTCTGTGCCGCAGGCGTCTCCTGCAAGCGGAAGATCGAATTGCGCTGCGCCGATGTCACCGCGCCGCTGGCATTGAGTTCGCGCACCACATCGTCGACCGAACGACTGTCGGCAATGCGCCAGCGGAAAAACGTAGCGTTGAACGCGGGCAGGTTCTGCGATTGAACGCGGGTCAGGCGAAAGCGGCGCGCAATGGCGTTGACCTGGTCTTCGCCCGGATTGCCCGCCACCTCGATCAGCACTTCCCTCGAGACATAGGTGCTGTCGGCCGCCGCCGGCGTCGTGCGGCGCGCGCCCTTGCGCGGCGTATCATCGCCATCGGAGGGTGGGCCGCTGCGATCAATCCGCCGGAGCTTCGTCTTTGGCTGGCCTCCGCCGGGATCCTCGTAGGTGATGTTGGGCGAATAGCGGACGCTCGGATTGATGTCGATGCGCGGGGCTATATTCAGGCTCGGACCGCGGCCGACACTACTGAACTGAGCCGTGGCAAATGGCGGCGCCGTGAAAAAGGCGAGAATTGCCGCAGCAACGATACGGCCGACATATTGCCTGCCGCTGCGCCGCTCATGATTGGCTCTTGCGTTCCGATCCGCCTTGCGCCGCAGTTTCATCGCTCAATCCCGCAATCACAGGCCGCGTCTAACAGCGATCAGTCAGACAACGCGGCGAAGCTGACGATCTTCTCGTTCTGAACCCGCGTCATGAATTGCGCGGCGTCCTCCTTCGATAAAACCTTGTCGCCGAACTGGACCTTGAACATGCCGGCCTTCGGCCCGGAAACGATCGAGGCTCCATAAGTGTCGAGAAAATTCGTGATGTCCGCAAGACGCGCATCCGCATTGAAGCCGATCAGCGCCCGAATTCCGGCGCCGGTTTTTGCCTCATAGGACGCGGTCTGGAAGCCCGCGGACTGGTTCTTCACCAGCACCGTGCCGATGATCCCGGCCTGCAGCAGCAGCGCGCAGGCCCCGGCCACCGCCGACCAGGCCAGCGTGCGCGGCGACAGCGACGTGAAGAATCCGCCGATCCGCGTCAGCGGGTTGAATCCAGCCGCGCTCGTGCGCGCAGGTTCGGTGTCGATGGCGGCGAACAATTTCTGCATTGCACGCGCCGACGGCGCGCCGAGACTTTCATTCAACAAAATGGTTTCGGCATATTCGTCCTGGATCACGGCATACTGCCGGGCGAGATCGGGATCGCTGGCGAGCGCGTCCTCGACACGGCGGGCGTCGCGGGCGCTCAGCGTTCCGGCCACGTGCCAGGGCAGCAACGCCTCGACCTCGCCCGGTTCGCGATCCGCAAAATCCTTGTCGCCAATCTTGCTCTGCGTCATGGCCAACCTCGCTCGACACCGGCTACCTTGAGCAGCTCGGCCAGTTTCTTGCGCGCGTAAAACAGACGCGTCTTCACCGTGTTCTCCGGGATACCGACAATCTCGGCGACCTCCTCCACGGATTTCTCGTGGTAGTAGACCAGATCGACGATCTCCCGGTGGTCCGGCGAAAGTGCGGTCAGACACTTTCGCAACGCGTGACTGGTGTCTTTTTTCGCGACCGCGACTTCCGGATTGTCGGCCGTGTCCTCGATCGCCGCGGCTGTCTCGTCGTCCAATTCCGCGTCCTTCCTCTTGCGGAGGGCGGACAGGGCCTTGAACCTCGTAATCGCGAGCAGCCACGTAGAGACTGCGGAGCGGCCTTCGAACTTTCCGGCCTGCCGCCAGACGTCGAGAAAGACCTCACTGATGAGATCTTCGGCGACCTGCTCGTTCCTCACGAGCCGCAGCGAGAAGCGGAACACCCGAACATGGTGCCGTCCGTACAGAACATGCATCGCAAGGCGGTCACCGCGGGCAATGCGAGCGATCAGGGTTTCGTCCGAAGCCGCTTGTGTTGCACTCAATGGCCGTCTCGCAAGGTTGGTCGCACGAAAAGATGATGCGGTTCGATCAAAACCGGTAAACTTCGATGGTCACTGGCATACGACCGATCAGGACGGAACGCACTTCGAATGAGGGTTAAAGAATGGTTGCCTAAATGCCCTTGAATCGGACCCCAGAGCAAGCTGCCGTGCCGGTCTTGTATGACTTTCCGCGCTCTGTACGACATTGCCCGGCAATAGGACAGAAATCCGCCCTTGCCGCGCCAGCGGCAGGTCTACGATTTTAGGATGGTGCGCTGCGGCAGAAAATGGAGCCCCTTCAGAATGATACCAAAACTAAAGGCTTTGCCGCTTAGCTGTGCACGTCTTGAAGGATGCGCTTGTGCGGGGACTTGCCTCATCTTTGAACCATTTCAGCGACATGGGCGTCGGTAGCCAATCCGCGCCCGAGGTTCTGTCGCGCCGCGTTGAGCAGCGCCGGCGCGTGCTGGTGATGATGGCGCTGAGCTACGTCGTCGATGCGATCGTGCTGCTGGTTTATGCCTATGCCGGCACCACCACCGTCACCATCGGGCCGCTTTATCTGGTCGTCAGTATGCTGACGATCGGCTGCTTTACTGTGCTGTCGGATGCCAACATCAACGACCATTTCAAGGATCATTACCTCGTTGTCCAGCAAATGGCCGTCAGCATATCGCTGATGCTAGGCTTCATTTATATCGCGCCCGAAGTCGGCTGCGTGTTTTTGTGCTCGCTGTTCGTGGCGTTCGCGTTTGGATCGCTGCGTTCGACGCCCTGGCAGAACGCGATTTCGTGGACCATCGTGACGCTGGGACTGGCAATCCTGTTTCTTCTCACCGACAAGCCAATCGCGATGCCGAACGGCAGCCAGATCGAACGCTTCGCGACCATGCTGATGTTCGTGGCCGCGATCGGCCGCTGCATGTTCGTGGGCATGTTCGCAAGCGCGCTTCGCGAGTCGTTCTACAATCAGGGCGTTCGGCTGCAGGAAGCCTATAAGCGCATCGAGGAACTGGCCGAACTCGACGAACTCACGGGCTCGCACAATCGGCGCAGCATCATGAAGGCGCTGGACGAGGAAATCGAGCGGGCGGCACGCGGCAGGACATCCTGCTCTGTCGCGCTCATCGACCTCGACTGGTTCAAGAAGATCAACGACCGCTTCGGTCATCCGACCGGCGATGAGGTACTGCGGACATTCGCGATCACGATGTTCGCCAATATTCGCGGCATCGACAAATTCGGCCGCTACGGCGGGGAGGAATTTCTTCTGATCCTGCCCGAGACATCCGACGTCGCCGCCCAACGTACGCTCGACCGGCTCCGGCTGATCGTCGCCGATCTCGACTGGAGCACGATTTCGCACGGCATGACCGTGACCATTTCCGCCGGAGTTGTCACGCTGCGGCCCAATGAAACCGCGGACAGCATTCTGGCACGTGCCGACGTCGCGCTTTACCAGGCCAAGAATCTTGGGCGCAATCGCATCGAACGCGGATAAACATTCTCTTCGGCCCGAGAAACGGGACCGATATGGACGATTGGGACAGAAGTCATGAGTTCGACAACCGCGGCACTGACAGCGGGCCTACTCGAGGATCTGCAGGATGCCATGAGCCATGGTAATGTGGCCAAGCGTGTCAGGACGCTGCGCCGTGTCACCGACATGTTCCTGAACGCACCACTCGAATATTCCGACGAGCAGATCGACGTTTTCGACGACGTCTTTCATTGCCTCATTCAGCAGATCGAGAGTTCAGCCAAGGCGTTATTGGCGAGCCGGCTCGCGCCGATCCCCAAGGCACCGCCCAGACTGATCCATGAACTTGCCTTCGATGACCTGATCGAGGTCGCGGCTCCCGTTCTGTCGCAGTCCGAGCTACTCGACGACGATCTGCTGATCGAAACCGCGCGTGTCAAAAGCCAGGGACATCTGCTGGCGATCTCCATGCGCAAGGTTCTCAGCGGCGCGGTGACGGATGTGCTGGTCGAGCGCGGCAATGTCGAGGTGGTTGAAAGCACCGTCAACAATCACGGCGCGGACTTTTCCGAACACAGCTTCAAGACATTGGTGTCGCGCGCCGAGGGCGACGATAACCTCGCAACCTGCCTCGGCCTGCGGCCGATTCCGCGCCATCATTATCTGCGATTGATCGCGAGGGCTTCGGATACCGTGCGGGCACGCCTGCAGGCTGCCGATCGCGACAGTGCAGGTGAGGTGTCGTCGGCGGTGAAGGAAATCGCGCAGCGCGTCTGCTCGGTTCGCAGCGAAGAATCGAACCGTATTCAAAAACTCGTGCAATCGCTTCACGACGAAGGCCGCCTGAATGAAGACCAGATTGCCGAATTCGCCGAAAACGGCCGGTTCGAAGAGATCAACATGGCGATCGCGACGCTGGCGAACATTCCGTTGCCCACGATCGAAAACATGATGATCGAGCAACGCTCGGAGGGCCTGGTCGTTCTGGCGAAGGTCACGGGTCTGTCGTGGCCTACCCTGAAGAAAATTCTGGATATGCGCGACGAGCTGGCCGGCACGGCCGGCGGCACCGACCTCGGCGAATACAAGCAAAGCTATGAGCTGCTCAGAACGTCCACCGCGCAACAGGTACTGCGTTTCTACCGGATGCAGAAAAGCACGGGTCAGAAGCAGGCGGCCTTATAAAAGAAGGCGGCTGTTATCGTGCGTCCTGCAGCGCACCGATCCCTAGAACTTCAGAACCCGCGATCCTGCAAGCGCGCCAACCGCCGCAACAATCACAGACGCGATGGTGTACCACGTCGCCACGAACAGCGGCGAATCGTCCGGACAGTGGGACGCATAGAGGGTCGCAGCGAGACCTGCCGACGTCAGC
>JAIERI010000096.1 GCA_019747015.1 Xanthobacteraceae bacterium | reverse complement strand
GTTGGCGACTTTCGAATCCAGCCACGAATCGTAAGGCGGCCACAGCGGCAGTCGCCACAGCGGATCATTTTCTTCCCTCGCATGGCGCGCAACGTCGGCGGCCAGTGTCTCGTCGTTGGTGTAGAACGGCGGCAGGTCGGGGCCGAGCGCGACCCGCGCCGCGCCTGTCAGCGTGCCGAGATCGATCAAGAGATCGGGCTTCTCCTCGTCCGCGAGCGCCAGCGCGTCGGCGAGCACGAGGCGGCCTTCGGCATCGGTGTTGCCGATCTCGACCGTCAATCCCTTGCGCGATTTGAAAACATCGAGCGGGCGGAAGGCGTTTCCGGCCACCGCATTCTCCACCGCCGGGATCAGCACGCGCAGCCGCACCTTCAGCTTCGCATCCATGATCATCCGCGCTAGCGCCAGCACGTTGGCTGCGCCGCCCATGTCCTTTTTCATGATCAGCATGCCGCTCGACGGCTTCAGATCAAGTCCGCCGGTGTCGAAACACACGCCCTTGCCGACCAGCGTCACCTTTGGGTGCGATGCATCGCCCCATGAAAAATCGATCAGACGCGGTGCGCGCGGCGAGGCCATGCCGACGGCATGGATCAGCGGAAAATTTTCAGTCAGCAGATCGTCGCCGACGATGCAGCGATATCCTGCGCCAAAATCCTTCGCCAGGTTTTCCGCCGCGTGTGCCAGTTCCTCCGGGCCCATATCGTTGGACGGCGTGTTGATAAGATCGCGCGCCAGCGCGGTGGCGCCGGCCATGCGCGCAACGTCAGCGATGTCGATGTCCTGCGGCGGCACCAGCTTGACGTCACAGGCATCCGCCTTGCGATAGCGGTCGAAGCGATAGCTGCCGAGCGCGAAAGCGAGAGCCGCCAGTCGCGTGTCGTGCGGTGCGTTAGCGAAACGATAGACGCCCGCAGGCAGTAGCCCAGGTAACTGTCCGGGGCGGAAAAAGTCGCGCCACTGTGCGGATTGATCCTCGATGCCGAACAGCACATGCGCGATCCGGCCTTCGCTGTCGGGCAGGATCAGGCATTTTCCCGGCTTGGCTTTAAAGCCGCTGGCGTTGGCGAATTGCCGGGTGGCCGGCGACAGGCTTTCAAGAATCCCTTCAAGAGTTGAAGCGGTGACGAAACTGATCGGAATGGCCGATGATACGGCGGAGGCGTCGAAAACGGAGGTCATGAAGGTCTCGATCTGGCCGGAAGCTCCAGCGAAGACCCACTATAGCAGCGCCCGGCGGCCGCACAGTAGGGACGAATTAACCGACTGTTAGGGTTAACACTTTACTACTGGATGACCGGATTGTCTGTTGCGCCGGTATTCACGAGCGAACGTGCCATGCGTCATTCGCCCTGCCATCATTCTCGCCTTGCCCGCTTGCTCGGGTCGGCCGCTCTCGCCGCGCTGCTGGCCACAAGCCTTGGCGGCTGTCAGACGATGAATTCGCCTGAAGTCACCGGCGCGCTTGGCGCCAAGGCGGAAACGGTTCCGGAAGGTGAATCGCATCGCGGCATCGAGGCTCTGGGCGAGCGCTTTCGCGCCAATCCACGCGATCTCGACGCGGCGCTGAGCTACGGTCAGGCCTTGCGCGCCAATGGCCAGCGGCAGCAGGCGGTTGCTGTGTTCGAACAGGCGAATCTGGCTAATCCTGGAAACAAGGCGATTTTCGGCGCCTATGGCCGCGCGCTCGTCGACAATGGAAATTATCAGCAGGGCTTCGATGTCCTCTCCCGCGCCCATACGCCGGCCAATCCGGACTGGCGCATTCTGTCCATTCAGGGCACCGCGCTCGACAATCTCGGCAATCACGAGGAGGCGCGCCGCTATTATACCAGCGCGCTGAAAATCGTCCCCGACGAGCCGTCGGTGCTGTCCAATCTCGGTCTATCCTACGTGCTGACGAAAGAACTTCCAAAGGCCGAGGCCACGCTGCGCCGCGCTTATGAGCGCAACAGCAACGATGCGCGGGTGCGGCAAAATCTCGGTCTTGTCATCGGCCTGCAGGGCCGTTTTGCGGAAGCCGAGGCGATCGTGAGGGCCGATCTGCCGGCCGATGAAGCGGCGGCCAATGTCGCCTATCTCAAGCAGATGCTCAAAAACGGCGACAATCGCCAGTATGGGCCACGGACGAGTTCAGCCGAAACACCCCCGCGTTCCTGAGCGGCAAGCTGCCTCTTCTCGCCACATTTTAAGAACTGCGACGCGAACGCGTCAGTGCATGTAGGTCGAGACCTTGATTCCGGTCGGTCCGAGAATGACCACGAACAGCACCGGCAGAAAGAACACGATCATCGGCACGGTCAGCTTCGGCGGCAAGCTCGCGGCCTTCTTTTCGGCTTCGTTCATGCGCATGTCGCGGTTTTCCTGCGCCATCACGCGCAACGTCTGACCGAGTGGCGTGCCATAGCGTTCTGATTGCATCAGGGCCATACAGACCGATTTCACGCCCTCGAGGCCGGTGCGCTTCTGCAAATTCTCGTAGGCCGTCTTGCGGTCCGGCAGGTAGGACAGTTCGGCGGTGGTGAGGGTGAACTCCTCGGCGAGCGGCACCGACTGCGAGCCGATCTCCTGGCTCACCTTGCGGAATGCCGCTTCGATCGACATGCCCGATTCGATACAGATCAGGAGCAGGTCGAGAGCATCGGGGAAAGCGCGCTTGATCGACAACTGACGCTTGGAGATTGCGTTTTTCAAAAACAGCATCGGCGCCTGCATGCCCGCCCACGCGGCCATAAGGCAGATGCCGGACTTCACGACCGTGGACTGCTCCATGTGAGTGATGAAAAACACATAAAGTACCGCGCTGAGAAAAAAGGCGATCGGCATGACCATGCGGAAAAACAGGAACGTCACATAAGGCGCGTGTCCGCGGTAGCCTGCCATAACGAGCTTGTCGCGAGCTTCTTCCTGCGCCAGCCATTTGCCGAGATTGAAATCCTCGACGATCCTTTGAATGGCCTGTTTTGGAGTCTGGCGCAGCGTCACCTTTTCAGTGCGGTTCATGCGGTCGCGCTCACGCTGGCGCATCCGTTCCCGTTCGCTGGCAACCGCCTTCATGCGCTTGGACAGGCCGTCGCCCGCCATCATCGGGGAGACAACGGCATAGACCGTCGCGGTCACGGCGATGGCTGCGAGCAGCATCGTCATGAACCGGACGTCGTGGAATTTCTCGATCAGAAGGTCCAGCATGATGCCCTGTCAGAAATCGAAATTGATCATCTTCTTCATGACGAAAACGCCTGTCGCCATCCAGATCGCGCTGCCCGCAAGCATCAGGCGGCCGGTGGGGTGCGTCCACAAAAGCGACATGTAATCCGGCGACATGAGGTAAACCATGATCATGACGAGCGGCGGCAATGCGCCGATGATCGCGGCGGATGCTTTGGCTTCCATCGACATCGCTTGAATCTTTGCGGCCATCTTCTTGCGGTCGCGCAGCACTTTCGACAGATTGCCGAGCGCTTCGGACAGGTTGCCGCCCGATTTGGTCTGGATCGCGATCACGATGCCGAAGAAGTTGGCTTCCGGCAGCGGCATGCGCTCGTAGAGTTTCTGGCAGGCGTCGCCGAGCGGCATGCCAATGCTCTGGGTCTCGACGATGGCGCGGAATTCGGAGCGCAGCGGCTCGGGCGAATCGGCGGTCACGACCTTGATGGAGTCGAACAGCGGAAGCCCGGCCTTGATGCCGCGCACGATGACGTCGACGGCGTCAGGCAATGCGTTGATGAATTTTTTCTCGCGCCGCTTTTTGAGAAAGCCCAGAACCCAGCGCGGCAGGCCGACGCCGGCGGCGATGCCGAAGGCGAGTGCGGGGAAAAGTGCCATGCCGAGTAGATACGGAATGCCGCAGGCCATGATGCCCAGGATGGCCGAGCCGATGATGAATTGCTGTTTGCTCCAGCTCAAGCCCGCCTGGGTGATGCGGGTGGTGATCTGGATATTCCTGGCCTTCTTGTGCCGCTCCTCGACTTCTTTGAGCGTTTCCTCGACCTGTTCACGGCGGGAGCGCTGCTGGGCGCGATCGGCGCGCCGCACGGGTTCGGGCCGCGCGAAGGATTCGCGGCGTTTCTCCGCTTTCTTTTCGCCGGACAATAACGGGTAGAGAAACACCCAGGCGAGGCCGCCGAGTGTGACTGCGGACATGAAGGCGATGGCAAGGGCTTGCATTTTCATGACGGCACCTAGCGTCCAGGCTCTGGAGCTTCGGCGGCATCGAGCGCCGCCGCGAGCCGCTTTTCCTCGCCGTAATAGCGCGCGCGATCCCAGAAGCGCGGCCGGCCGATGCCGGTCGAACGGTGCTTGCCGAGAATGTTGCCGTTGATGTCCTCGCCCATCAGATCGTAGACGAAAATATCCTGGGTGATGATGGTATCGCCTTCCATGCCCATCACCTCGGTGATGTGGGTGATGCGTCGCGAACCATCACGCAGGCGGGCAGCCTGGATGACGACATCGATCGAGGCGCAGATCATTTCGCGAATGGTGCGCGAAGGCAGCGAATAGCCGCCCATCGTGATCATCGATTCGCAGCGTGACAGCCCTTCGCGCGGATTGTTGGCGTGGAGCGTGCCCATCGAGCCGTCATGGCCGGTGTTCATGGCCTGCAACAAGTCGAACGCCTCGGGTCCGCGGACTTCGCCGACGATGATGCGTTCGGGGCGCATACGCAGGCAGTTGCGGACGAGATCGCGCATCGTTACCTGGCCTTCGCCCTCGATGTTCGGAGGGCGGGTTTCCAGACGCACCACATGCGGCTGCTGCAATTGAAGCTCGGCGGCGTCCTCGCAGGTGATGATGCGCTCGTCATCATCGATATAATTAGTCATGCAGTTCAGCAGCGTCGTTTTACCGGAGCCTGTGCCACCGGAGATCAGGACATTGGCGCGGCAGCGTCCGATGATCTGCAGGATTTGCGCGCCTTCCGGCGAGATCGCGCCGAACTTGACGAGCTGATCGAGGGTCAGCTTGTCCTTCTTGAATTTGCGGATGGTGAGCGCCGGCCCGTCGATCGCCAGCGGCGGCACGATGGCGTTGACACGCGAGCCGTCGGCGAGGCGGGCGTCGCAGATCGGCGAGGATTCGTC
>JAIERI010000041.1 GCA_019747015.1 Xanthobacteraceae bacterium | reverse complement strand
GTCGAGAAACTCTTCGCGAGTGTAGGCAATGCCGCCGCCGGTGCCTCCCATCGTGAAGGACGGGCGGATAATCGCGGGCAGGCCGATTTCGGACAGCGCCATCAGCGCTTCGCCGAGCGCGTGTTCCTGATAACGCTTGCGCCGGTCATTCTCGCCGAGCGTCCACTGCTTCTCGTGTTCGGCCAGCGCATCGCCCGACAGCTTCTCCTTTTCAGCGAGATATTTGTCGCGATAGGATTTCTTCAGCGCCGAGGCATTGGCGAGACGTGATTTGGGCGTCTCGAGGCCGATCCTGGTCATGGCCTCGCGGAACAGCATCCGGTCCTCGGCCTTGTCGATGGCGTCGGCGGTGGCGCCGATCATCTCGACGTCGAATTTCTCCAGCGTGCCTTGCTTACGCAGCGACAGCGCGCAGTTCAGCGCGGTCTGGCCGCCCATGGTTGGCAGCAGCGCGAAGCCGCCCGGCTTCACGTTGCGTTCCTTCTCGATGATCTTGGCGACGATTTCCGGTGTGATCGGCTCGATATAGGTCGCGTCCGCCAGCTCCGGATCGGTCATGATCGTCGCCGGATTGGAGTTGACCAGAACGATGCGATAGCCCTCTTCACGCAGCGTCTTGACGGCCTGGGTGCCGGAATAATCGAACTCGCAGGCCTGGCCGATCACGATGGGGCCAGCGCCGATGATGAGGATCGTCGAGATGTCGGTGCGTTTGGGCATTCAGTCTCACGGGCAGGAAATCGGACAGGAATTTGGGCACAAAAAAAGGGCGCGCAGCCGCGCGTCCCCTGAACCCGGCGCTTGGGATAAGCCATGCGCGCGCCGTGTCTTTAGACCAGATTCCGAAAGCGTGAAAGGGCTTTAAGCGCCTCATCAACCGGCAATTTCGCCGGAAAACCGGCGAAATCCGCAACGATTTGCAGGAAGAGGGATTGGAGGCCCGGCCTGGATTTGAACCAGGATAAAAAGCTTTGCACAGCTCTCGCGTCGACGCTTCCGCCACCGGGCCACAAACAGGCTACCGCGCGCGTTACGGGTTCGCCAACGGGTCAACGATTTTAACCTTAACGGTCCTTCAGCACCGGTTGCGAATTTCGGCGTGATCGCATGATGCGCCTACTGCGGGCGGGCGATAAAGGTCATTCGGGCGGGATTGTGTCCTACATTGACGCTCGCACGCGTGGCGATCAATCCGGTGGAGGCGAGCTTGCCGATCATCTCGGTCTCGCCGTAACGCTGCAAGCCGATGCGCTGGCGCAACTGCCAATAATCAGACAGCGCGGTGCGGGCGAGACCGATCACCGCATCCTTGAAGAAGCCATGCGCCGCGCCGAAACGCAGAAGCGCCCATACGTCGGTCGGCGCGCCGATGTCCGGCTTGAGGATATCGCCGAGCACAAGACGGCCGCCCGGTTTCAGCACACGCCGCATCAGCGCCAGCGCGTCGTCGAGTTCTACCGGCGTCATGTATTGCGTGACCGAGATCATGACCGCCAGATCGACCGACGCATCCGCCAGACCGCTGAGCGCCGCCAATGACAGCACCTTGATCTTTGGATTCGTTGCGAACCGCGCCAGAAGACGGCCGCGCACGCCGGGAGCCGGTTCGGCGAGGATCAGTTGGCCGCAGGCCGCCGCCACACGCGGGGCGAACAGGGCCTCGCCGCAGGAATAATCCAGCACCACCGCGTCGGGGGACGCGATAAAGCCCGCAATGTCGTCCGCGATCACCCGAAAATGAGCGTCGCGGTGGGTTTTGCTGACGTAAATCGTATGGGTGGAATCATAATAGTCGATCCAGTCGTCCATAAGTTTTCCGGCCGATTACTGGTTCCAGCGTGTGGAACTGCCTATATCCTGTCGCGTTATGATGGTCGAGGGCCGGTGTTCATCGGCTCCCGAAATTCTCCTAAGTCTCCTATCAGGAAGGTTTGTCGTGAGCAAAACCAAGAATTCCGTCGCCGCCGAACTCGATACGCCCACCGACCTGTCGCCAGAAGCTGTCGGCAAGATTTCCGCGGCCGTCAACGTGGTGCTGGCGGATTCGTTCGCACTGTATCTGAAGACAAAGAATTTTCACTGGCACGTGAGCGGGCGTCATTTCCGTGACTATCATCTCCTGCTCGACGAACAGGGTGAGCAGATTTTCGCAACCACCGACGATCTCGCCGAGCGCATCCGCAAGATCGGCGGCACCACGATCCGCTCGATCGGTCAGATTTCCAAATTGCAGACCATCGAGGACAATGACGAGACATATGTGCCGCCACGCGAAATGCTGCGGGAGTTGATGGAGGACAACAAGAAGCTGATCGTGAACCTGCGCAAGGCGCACGAGATTGCGGATAAAGGCAATGATTCCGCGACCACCAGCGTTCTGGAGAATTTCATCGATCAGGCCGAACGGCGCACCTGGTTCCTGTTCGAGGCCAGCCGCCAGGAGGGCGGCAACGAAGCCTGAGCGGCATTTCGGCACATTGTTGCAAAGGGTGTAAGCACCGAGATTGAACGCCCGCGTCATCGCGGGTGTTTTGCCATGCGCGCTTTTGCCCCGGTGATCTCATTGCGTAAAGTCCCGCATCGGCAAGGGAACGGAAGAATTGGACGCGTTCGAATGGGTCATCGGATTATTGCTGGGCGCGATGCTGCTGGCCGCGCTCGCGCGCCGTATTAAAGTTCCATATCCGACATTTCTGGCGCTTGGCGGCATCGGCATCGCCTTTCTGCCGAACTCACCGAGCTGGACGCTCGAGCCGGATCTGGCGCTGGCGATCTTCGTCGCCCCGGTTTTGCTGGATGCAGCGTTCGACACCTCACTGCGCGATCTGCGCGACAACTGGCTGCCGGTGACGACACTGGTGCTGGTCGCCGTCGCGGTGACGACCGCCGCTGTCGCGGTTGTCGCAAAATGGCTGATGCCGGACCTGCCGTGGCCTGCGGCCATTGCGCTCGGCGCCATCGTAGCGCCGCCTGACGCGGCGGCGGCAACGGCCGTGCTGCGTTCGGTGAAGATGCCGTACCGGATTCTCAAAATTCTCGAAGGCGAAAGCCTGCTCAACGATGCCAGCGCGCTTTTGATCTATCGCGTCGCGGTCGGCGCCGTCGGCGTATCGTCGCTCAGCGCAAGCCATGTCGCGCCCGCTTTGATGCTGGCGCTCGTTGGAAGTCTCGTACTCGGCTACGTATTTGCGAAGGCGCAGATGAAGCTGACGGCGCGCATCATGGATGTGCCAAGCTCGATCATCATTCAGTTCGCGGCCACTTTCATGGTGTGGATTGTGGCGGAGAAGCTCGATCTCTCCGGCATTCTTACCATCGTGGTCTATGCGGTGACACTGGCGCGTAACGTGCCGGCCTATACGCCGGCGCGATTGCGCGTGCCGTCTTATGCGGTGTGGGAGACGATGGTGTTCGTACTGAACGTCATGGCGTTCGTCCTGATCGGCATGCAATTGCGCCCGATCTGGTCGGCACTCGCCGAACCGTTGCAGAGGCAATATTGCATCGTCGCGGCGGCGGTGCTTGTCACCGTCATCGTCATCCGGATTATCTGGGTGATGAGTTACGGCGCGATGATCCAGATGAAGATCGCATATTTTGGCTACCATCCGCGCCGGTCCACGGGGCGGCCCTCCATGAAAGGCGGCGTGCTGATCTCATGGTGCGGCATGCGCGGCATTGTCACGCTCGCCGCGGCGTTCGCGCTGCCGCAGGGATTTCCCTACCGCGATCTGATCCTGCTCACCGCGTTCGGCGTCGTGCTCGGCACGCTGGTGATCCAAGGGCTGACGCTGCGGCCGCTGGTGCAATGGCTGGCGATGGACGACGGCGATCCTGTCGCGCACGAGATGGGATGGGCGCGCCGTGCGGCGTTCCATGCCGCCCTTGAAGAGATCGATGGCGGCACCTCGACCGAGGCGCAGATGCTGCGGCTTGAATATCGCCAGATGCTCGACCGGGCGGAAAGCAATCCCGATGGCCTGACCTCAAGCGAATTGCCGGCCGATCCGCTGCGGCGGCGGGCGATCAGCGCCGCGCGGCGGGTGCTGTTCGAGATGCGCGAGTCGGGTGAGATCGGCGATGACGCGTTCCACCGGCTGGAAGAGGAATTCGACTGGGCAGAATTGAGCGCGGCGGAGTCGTAGGCTGGGCGGGCTCTCGTTTGATTTCCGAACAGGATTTTCCAACAGGTCGTCCCCGCGAAGGCGGGGATCCATACTTCTTGCAGTGAGATTTTGTGTAGGACGTCGGAATTTCTTTTCCGGAAGATGGGTCAGTGGTTATGGGTCCCCGCCTTCGCGGGGACGACAACAATAGAGATCGGTTCTCTATCGAGAGGGAAGGAAGGCGTTACGCCCGCTTTTTCTCGCGCATCAGATCGGCGAACCGCCTGAACAGGTAATGCGAGTCGCGCGGGCCGGGCGACGCCTCGGGATGGTACTGCACCGAGAATACGGGTTTGTCTTTCAGCGCGATGCCGCAATTGGAATCGTCGAACAGCGAGACGTGGGTCTGCGTCACGTTCTTCGGCAGCGTCGCCTTGTCCACCGCAAAGCCGTGGTTCATGGACGTGATTTCCACCTTGCCGGTGGTGATGTCCTTCACCGGATGATTGGCACCATGATGTCCCTGATGCATCTTCATGGTCTTGCCGCCGAGCGCGAGGCCGAGCATCTGGTGGCCAAGACAAATACCGAATGTCGGCGTGCCGGAGTCGATCACCTTCTTGATCACAGGTACGGCATAGGTGCCGGTCGCTGCCGGATCGCCGGGACCGTTCGACAAAAACACGCCGTCCGGCTTCATCGCCAGAATATCTTCCGCGGATGTTTTCGCGGTGACGACCGTCACCTTGCAGCCTTCACCGGCGAGCAGCCGCAAAATGTTGCGCTTGATGCCGTAGTCGATGGCGACGACATGAAACTCCGGCTTGCCCAGCTTGCCGAAGCCCTTATTCCACTCCCACGGCGTTTCATCCCAGTCGAAACGCTGCGTGCA
>JAIERI010000184.1 GCA_019747015.1 Xanthobacteraceae bacterium | reverse complement strand
CTCGGCAACATGCATCCCGACGACTGGCGCTGGCACATGTACGACACCGTGAAGGGATCGGACTGGCTCGGCGATCAGGATTCGATCGAATACATGGTGCGCAACGCACCGGCTGCGGTCTACGAACTCGAACATTGGGGCGTGCCGTTCTCGCGCACCGAAGACGGCAAGATTTATCAGCGTCCGTTCGGCGGCATGACGAAGGATTACGGCAAGGCTCCGGCACAGCGCACCTGCGCGGCGGCGGACCGCACCGGTCACGCCATGCTGCATACGATGTACGGCCAGGCGCTGCGGAACAACGCCGAATTTTTTATCGAATTCTTCGCCATCGATCTCATCATGGACGATCAGGGCGTCTGCCGCGGCGTCATCGCGCTCAAGCTCGACGACGGCACGCTGCATCGCTTCCGTGCCCAGACCACCATCCTTGCCACCGGCGGCTATGGCCGCGCCTATCTGTCCTGCACCTCGGCGCATACTTGCACCGGAGACGGCGGCGGCATGGCGCTGCGCGCCGGATTGCCGCTGCAGGACATGGAATTCGTGCAGTTTCATCCGACCGGCATTTTTCCTGCGGGTTGTCTCATTACAGAAGGCGCGCGCGGCGAAGGCGGTTATCTCGTCAACTCCGAAGGCGAGCGTTTCATGGAGCGCTACGCGCCGTCTGCAAAAGACCTCGCTTCGCGCGATGTGGTCTCGCGCGCGATGACCATCGAGATTCGCGAAGGCCGTGGTGTCGGCAAGAAGAAGGACCATCTCTTCCTGCATCTGGATCATCTCGACCCGAAAGTGCTGCACGAGCGCCTGCCGGGCATTTCGGAATCGGCTCGGATTTTCGCCGGCGTCGATCTGACGCGCGAGCCGATCCCGGTGCTGCCGACGGTGCATTACAACATGGGCGGCATTCCGACCAATTTTCACGGCGAAGTCGTCACCAAAAAAGACGGCGACGACAACGCGGTAGTGCAAGGCCTGATGGCCGTCGGTGAAGCCGCCTGCGTGTCGGTGCACGGCGCCAATCGCCTCGGTTCCAATTCGCTGATCGATCTTGTGGTGTTTGGCCGCGCCGCAGCGCTGCGCTGCGCCGAAAAGCTCACCCCGAATGGCAAGCAGCCTGAATTGCCGGCCGGCTCGACCGATCTGGCGCTCAGCCGCCTCGATCATTTCCGCTACGCCTCCGGCGGCACGCCGACCGCCAAGTTGCGCGACAGCATGCAGCGGGTGATGCAGAACAATTGCGCGGTGTTCCGTACCGGCGAGGTGCTGCACGAAGGTCAGGGACTGATCCACAAGGTCTTCGGCGGCGTCACCGACATCAGCGTGACCGACCGCTCGCTGGTGTGGAATTCCGATCTGGTCGAAACGCTCGAATTCGACAATCTGATTTCGCAGGCCGTGGTGACGATGGATTCGGCAGCGAACCGCACCGAAAGCCGCGGCGCGCATGCCCGCGAGGATTTCGCCGATCGCGACGACAAGAACTGGATGAAGCACACGCTGGCGTGGATCGACGCCAAAGGCATCGCGACTCTCGAATACCGCCCGGTGCACGACTACACCATGACCAATGACGTGCAATACATCGTGCCGAAAGCGCGCGTGTACTGAACGGAATTTGAACATTTCAGCGAAAGTCCGAGACCATGGTTGAGTTCACCCTGCCGAAAAATTCCACGATCTCCGGCGGTACGACATGGCCGGTGCCGGAAGGCGCAACCGAAACGCGCGAGTTCAAAATCTACCGCTGGAATCCGGACGACGGAAAAAATCCGAGCATTGACACCTACACCATCAACACCGCCGAGTGCGGGCCGATGGTGCTGGACGGGCTGATCTGGATCAAGAATCACATCGATCCGACACTGACCTTCCGCCGCTCCTGCCGCGAAGGCGTGTGCGGCTCCTGTGCCATGAACATTGATGGTCAGAATACGCTGGCCTGCACCAAGGACATGCACGACGTCGATGCCGGCGCGGTCAATATCAAACCGTTGCCGCATCAGCCGGTGGTGAAAGACCTCGTGCCCGATTTGACCAACTTCTATGCGCAATATGCCTCGATCGAGCCGTGGCTGCACACCACGACCGCGACGCCGCAAAAGGAATGGAAGCAGTCGCAGGAGGACCGCGCGAAACTCGACGGTCTGTACGAATGCATTCTGTGCGCCTGCTGCTCGACCTCATGCCCGAGCTATTGGTGGAACAGCGAACGTTTTCTCGGCCCCGCCGCGCTGTTGCAGGCCACACGCTGGGTGAAGGACAGCCGCGATGAGGCCACCGGTGAGCGCCTCGACAATCTCGAGGATCCGTTCCGGCTTTATCGTTGTCACACCATCATGAACTGCGCCAAGGCCTGCCCGAAAGGACTGAACCCGTCGGAGGCAATAGCCGAGCTGAAACTGAAGCTGGTCGAGCGACAGGTTTAAGACGGCAATCTCAGGTTCGAGACAATCTTGACCGGCCCGAGGTTGATGCGCACCCGCTCCTGCGCAATAAGTGGGGCATGACCGCACCCGTTCCGACCACCGACAATTCGCCGTTCGGCGCTTACACGCCAAATGCCCTGCAGCGTCTGGTGATTGCCGCCGCTCACAATTCCGGCCTGAAACGCGGCGCGTTTCGTCCCACGATATCGCGGCTGGTGAACCTGTTCGGCGGCGGGCCCATCGACGCGACCTATCAGGGTGCATCGTTCCGCTTTTATCATCAGGCCAGCGGCACCGAACGCGGCGCTCTGTTCAATCCCGATTACAATCTGCCCGAGCTGGATTTCTTGCGCGAATATACTCCGCGCGGCGGCACCTTCATCGATGTCGGCGCCAATGTCGGCACCTATGCGCTTGCACTGGCGCATCACGTCGGACCGGACGGGACAGTGGTCGCCGTCGAACCGCATCCTGTTGCGAACGCGCGGCTCGCCTTCAACAAGGCCGCATCCCGCCTCGGGAATGTTATCATTGTCGCCGCGGCTGCCGGCGATATCGAAGGCTCGCTGACACTCTCGACGGATGCCGGCAATCTCGGCGCAAGTGCCATTTCTGAATCGCAGAATGGCATCAAGGTTCCAGCGCACCGTTTGCTGACCATCCTGCAAAGCGCCGGCATCAATCACATCGATGCCTTGAAGATCGATGTCGAGGGTTATGAGGATCGCGTTCTGATCGGCTTCTTTCGCGATGCGCCGCAATCGCTGTGGCCCAAGGCTGTCGCCATCGAGCATCTCGAGCGCGATGTCTGGCAACAGAACTGCATCGACGACATGATCGCGCGCGGCTATGCCGTTGCAGGCAAAACGCGAAGCAACACCCTGCTCGTACGGCGCTAATGCCGTTTTTATTTTAAGCGGCTACTTAAACGCCGGCAGGACGAAGATCGCGATGTTGACAATCAGGGCGAGTACGCAAGCGCCCGAGCGCAGCGAAGGCTTGTTGAAGATATACACCATCCCGTGCGCGACCCGCAGTGCGACGTAGGCCGCCGCCAGCCAATTGACCGTGCTGATCGGTGCACCCATCGTTGTCGCGACCAGGATCGCGGCCGCGAAAAACGGAAAATTCTCGTAGGCGTTCTGATGCGCGGCATAAGCACGGCGTTTCATCGGCGGCAGATCATCGATTTCCTCACGCGGATAGAAATTGTCGCTCTGTATGCCAGCTTTGGCATACCTCACCCAGACCAGCGGCAATAACGCGGCGATCAGAATGCACCAATAAGCGAGAGGCATGAACGTCTCCGAAGGAGGTCGCATAGACGCTTCGAATGATGGGTTCTGCTTCCCCTGTCAATATCGCGCCGCGTCAAATCGCCTTCACACGCCGGGCGGGCACGGGAACATGGCCGCGGCTGGGCCGTTATCACGGCGCTTAGGCGTTTGCGCTTAAGCATTTGTATGGAGACCGGCATGAGAGGCGGCAGCGAATTGACGATATCGGGCGTGATGCACGCCAAGGCCGCACTGTGATGGCGCAGCCGCCCAAACGAGATCCGCAGGAAATACCGCCCTCAAGGCCCGGTCAGCCGGCCGAACCGCCGCAGGAAAGTCCGCCGGGCAACCCACGTCCCGATATCCCACCACCGATGCGAGAGCCGGGCGAGCCCGCGCGTCCGCAAGAACTTCCGCCCGGCACACCCGAAGAGTTGCCGGTCCGTGGACCGGAAGCACCGCCTGAAATGCCTCCAGTCAATCCGGGCGTCGTCGATTTGCCTGGCGCAGATCCGGGTGGACTGCCCGGCACACCGCAACCGCCCGCTTTCTAGATCGATGACGCAATTGCGAAGCCCGCAAACTTAACGTCCATTCATTTTCCGCGTACCGATTCGTGCATGCTGCAAAATATCCGATGCGTCTGTTTCTTCGCCACACTGCCGCCTCACGCGTGTTTGCTGATCTCAGGGCGGCGCATTTCCCCTCGCGCTTCGAACTCTGTTGACGGACACGGTTCTCACACACAGGTCATCATGAAAAATCTTCAATTGATCCTTCTTGCCACCACCGCGATCACCACGGCCGCGATTTCAAAGTCCCCGGCCTATGCGGAGAATTCGCTGGTCGTCGCGCAAGCGGCCCCGGCAGCGCCCGAAGGCGCGCCGCCGAAAGCGCTGCCGCATCCCGTTCCTCCGGGCGCACCGAAAGCTCCGCCACCTCATCCGCCAGGCCCACCGCAAGCACCGCGCCCAACAGCACCGCCGCCACCCGCTGCCCACCCCCCCCCGCCACCCGCTGCACCTCATGCCCAACCGCCTGCGCGTCCCGCGCCCGAGGTGCGTCCGCAAATACAGCATGTGCCTGAAGCGCCTCCGCATGCCGCGCCGACACCGCCTCCCGGCGCGCCACAACGGACGGCGCCGCCTACCGGCGCACCGCAGATGCAGCGAAACCAGCCTGCTGCGCAGCCGCGCCCGTCTGCCGCACCGCCAATCCCGCCCGGCGTGCGCGATGTGACACCACCGCGGCCCGCGCC
>JAIERI010000243.1 GCA_019747015.1 Xanthobacteraceae bacterium | reverse complement strand
CTTCATTCATGCGAACGTTATCGTTTGCATTTAGGTTTTGACCCGATAACGGCGGTATCATGCCGGGCACACTTCAAAACTTCTTCGCGAGCATCGAACCTATTTCGCCCCCCTCAGAAACGGCCAGGGAATAGAAAGCAATTACGCTTTGGCCGCTTCTGGTGGAGGCGCCGGGGTACTGCCCCCCGGGTCTACCCGCAGTCCGCGTTGAGATTCAGCGCCATCGTCTTGCGACACCCACACCATACACCTTTTTGTCAATAAAAACCCGAAAAAATCCGGCCGTCCGGAAAGGATGACCGGGGCGATTGTCAGGCGCGCAAGGTGTGACTCAACTTGCCGATCACGGAAGAACACAAGCCGTTGTGCTCGCCCGTTCTCGAATGTGCGTGAAAGGCAGCGTGCAACTAAAGTTATCGCGTCGAACACCGAGGTTTGAACGCGTGCCACGGAGATGAAAATTTTTTATCGCAAAATTCCCGGCAGGATTCGCGGGCGCCGTGTTCGGATACCGTGCGTGTCTGTTCCATGAGCCTGTCTATTCCATGAGCCTGGCGTAGCGCGGGGTCAGCGCCGCGTGATCGGGGTTCATGACACCCATTACGGCGCATGCGTTGCCGAGACTGACGACGAGAATGTCTCGTACAGGCTGCGCCACGCACGGCCTGGCGTCCTCCACCACCAAAAGACCGGGCGGATCGTAGATTCGTATCAAGCCGGCCTTCGACCAGAATTTCTCGCGCGCCTCGACAAAGTCGGCGATGCTTTCGATGGTGAAAGCGATCTGGTCGATTTTGACCCGATAGCCGAACTTGTGGAAATGATCGACGATCTGGCTGTCCGTCATCGCGATACGATGGCGCGGCGTATGATTGCGGGAATGCGGCGACCCGCCCGCGGGCAATTCGCCGGCCGGCGGTTTGCGTTGATGTAGCGACATGCCGGAATCTCCAGCCGCTTTGATCAATCCAAGCGTCTATCCAAACAAACGTTCGGGGAAGGCCATTCTGGCGCTGCTTTTTTCGTTTTTTGCCGCTGTGGTTAGTTCGGCATTAAAGCCCGGGACCATTGGGCGATACATGCACTTGCATCTTCTGGCGACGAAGGCTAGTTGAAGGTCTCCGCGCTCGTTTTCATTCACCTGAAGGATCGCCTCCATGGCCCACAACGTTCTTGTCATCGTCGGCAGCCTGCGCAAGGAAGCCTTTTCGCTGAAAGTCGCCAATGCGCTGGCAAAGCTGGCACCGCCATCGCTGAAACTCAACGTGACGACGCTGCACGGCATTTCTTTCTTCAATCAGGATCTTGAGGCGAATCCGCCGGCGGACTGGCTGGCCTTTCGCGACAAGATCAAAGCATCGGACGCGGTGATCTTCGTCACGCCGGAATACAATCGCTCCATCCCCGGCGTGCTCAAAAATGCGATCGACGTGGCATCGCGCCCCTACGGGCAGAGCTCTTTCCTCGGCAAGCCGGTCGGTATCATCAGCAATTCGCCCGGACCGCTCGGCGGCGTGAACGCGTCGATGGACTTGAAGAAATTTCTGCCCGGCATCGTCGGCCCCATTCTCGGTCAGCCGGAAATCTACATCACCAATTGCGGCGCCTCGTTCGACGACAAGGGCAATTTGACCGGTGAGGCATTGCAGAAAGTGCTGGAGCAATACCTCGCAGCCTTCGCAGCCTTCGTCGACAAGCAGAAAAAATAGGAACTTCGCTCCATTAGGCTGGAGTTAACCGCGCCGCCGCATAAATGGCGGCATGGTTTCGCGCGCACGATTGAAGGGCATTCTCACAGGTCTCGCATAGTAAGCGATGGCCGCGGGTTACATTGCCTATTTCGGCGTCAATGCCTACACCGGTAAATACTGCTAGAATGCGCGCATCGAGCTGGATCAGGAAATCCAGGCCCGGACGATCGAACTGGCGCATCTCAAGGAAGAGCACGCCATCGCCGAGCAGCGGGTGTCGCTGCTGCGATCCGACGGCGTCGATCCGGACCTGCTGGACGAGCAGGCGCGCTATCAGCTCGGTTACGCCGACCCGCGCGATCTGGTTCGTGTTTTGCCGACAAAGTAGCGCGTTGACTTTGCAAATGCGGACGGCGGTTATGGCCGCGCGACGCGTAAAACCAAAAACAGCCATTGTCCCGCTCTGAAATTTCAAAATCGGCGTCCGCCGATTTCATAAATTGCTTTCGCTGCGGTGCAAAACACATCGCGACCTTGTGGCGTCACGCAATCCTTTCATGGCGATATGAGTTGGAGTAGAGAAGCCTATCGGCTCTCTTATCCGGACAAGTCATGTCATCTGGCAAAACTTCAGCGGTCGCGAAAAAAGGCGGCGCGCAGGACGCCGGGAACGGCGCACGCCATCCCAACAATCTGAAATTCACCAAGGAGCAGGAATTCGAAGCGTTGCGCTCGATGCTCCTGATCCGCCGTTTCGAGGAAAAGGCCGGACAGCTCTACGGCATGGGCGTGATCGGCGGCTTCTGCCATCTCTACATAGGTCAGGAAGCGGTGGTCGTCGGTGTGCAGATGAGCCTCAAACAGGGCGACCAGATCATCACCAGTTACCGCGATCACGGCCACATGATCGCCGCGGGCATGGACCCCAAGGGCGTGATGGCGGAATTGACGGGACGCCGCTCCGGCTATTCCAAGGGCAAGGGCGGCTCCATGCACATGTTCAGCAAGGAGAAGAATTTCTACGGCGGTCACGGCATCGTCGGGGCGCAGGTGCCGCTCGGCACCGGACTGGCTTTCGCCAACCGCTATCGCGGCAACGACAGCGTCAGCATCGCCTATTTCGGCGACGGCGCGGCCAATCAGGGCCAGGTCTATGAGAGTTTCAACATGGCCGAGCTGTGGAAGCTGCCGGTCATCTACGTGATCGAGAACAACCGCTACGCCATGGGCACGTCGGTATCGCGCTCCTCGGCGCAGACCGACTTCTCCAAGCGCGGTATCTCCTTCAACATTCCGGGCGAGCAGGTCGACGGCATGGACGTGCGCGCGGTGAAAGCTGCCGCCGACAAGGCCGTGCAGTGGTGCCGCGAGGGCAACGGCCCCTTCATTCTCGAAATGCAGACCTACCGTTATCGCGGCCACTCGATGTCCGACCCCGCCAAGTACCGCACCCGCGAGGAGGTCGAGAAGGTCCGCCACGATCAGGATCCGATCGAACAGGTCCGGGCCCGTCTGCTTGACGCGAAAATCAGCGAAGCCGATCTGAAGTCGATCGACGCCGAAGTGCGCGACATCGTCAATGCTGCCGCCGACTTCGCCCAGCACGATCCCGAGCCGGAGATCTCCGAGCTTTACACCGACATTTACCGTTAAGCGCGAGCACCCACATGCCGATTCAAGTTCTGATGCCTGCGCTTTCGCCGACCATGGAAAAGGGCAACCTTGCCAAGTGGCTGAAGAAAGAAGGCGAGACCATCAAGTCCGGCGACGTCATCGCCGAGATTGAAACCGACAAGGCGACGATGGAAGTCGAGGCGACCGACGAAGGTACGCTCGGCAAGATTCTCGTTCCCGAAGGCACCGCCGACGTCGCGGTGAACACGCCGATCGCCACCATTCTCGGCGATGGCGAGAGCGCCGCCGATCTGAACAAGGCGCCGGCCGCGAAAGCGCCGGCGCCAAAAGTTTCGGAAGAGGTTGCCGAATCCCGCGCGCCTGTCGGCGAGGGCAAGCCGCAGATCAGCGATCCGAAACCGTCCGCCGCGCCGCAGGCTCCCGTCAACGAGCCGCTGGCCGATCCCGATATTCCCGCCGGCACCGAAATGGTGACGATGACCGTGCGCGACGCGCTGCGCGACGCCATTGCGGAGGAAATGCGCCGCGATCCGGATGTCTTCATCATGGGTGAAGAGGTCGCCGAGTATCAGGGCGCCTACAAGATCACGCAGGGCATCCTGCAGGAGTTCGGCGACAAGCGCGTCATCGACACGCCGATTACCGAACACGGCTTTGCCGGCGTCGGTATCGGTGCGGCGATGGCGGGCCTCAAACCCATCGTCGAGTTCATGACCTTCAACTTCGCCATGCAGGCGATGGACCAGATCATCAACTCCGCCGCCAAGACGCTTTATATGTCCGGCGGCCAGATGGGCTGCTCGATCGTATTCCGCGGACCCAATGGTGCGGCCGCCCGCGTCGCCGCCCAGCACAGCCAGGATTATTCGGCGTGGTACTCGCAGATTCCCGGTCTCAAGGTGGTGACGCCTTACAGCGCCGCCGACGCGAAGGGTCTGCTCAAAGCGGCGATCCGTGACCCCAATCCGGTGATCTTCCTCGAAAACGAAATTCTGTATGGCCACACCGGCGAAGTGCCGAAGCTGGATGATTTCGTGCTGCCGATCGGCAAGGCGCGCATCGCGCGCGCCGGCAATCACGTCACGCTGATCGCATGGTCGCACGCGATGACCTACGCGCTGAAAGCCGCCGATGAGCTGGCGAAGGAAGGCATCGAGGCCGAAGTCATCGACCTGCGCACGCTACGCCCGATGGACACCGAAACGCTGGTTGCCTCCGTCAAGAAGACCGGGCGCTGCGTCGTGGTCGAGGAAGGCTGGCAGCAGAACGGCGTCGGCGCGGAAATCGCGGCGCGCCTGATGGAGCATGCGTTCGATTATCTCGACGCGCCGGTGGCGCGGGTGTCGGGCAAGGACGTGCCGATGCCTTACGCGGCCAATCTCGAAAAGCTCGCGCTGCCGACCGTCGCCGAAGTCGTCGACGCCGCCAAAGCCGTCTCGTATCGCTAAGCAGGGTATCCGGTCATGCCGATCAACATTCTGATGCCTGCGCTGTCTCCGACGATGGAGAAGGGCAACCTTGCCAAGTGGCTCAAGAAAGAGGGCGACAAGGTCAAGTCCGGCGATGTCATCGCCGAAATCGAAACCGACAAGGCGACGATGGAAGTCGAAGCGGTGGATGAGG
>JAIERI010000127.1 GCA_019747015.1 Xanthobacteraceae bacterium | reverse complement strand
GCGGCCGGCAATGCCGGGCCGAAATCGCCGCCGCTGTATCCCGGCGCGGACCGCAACGTGATCGCGGTCACGGCGACCGATTCATCCGACCATCTGTTCGAGGCCGCCAATCGCGGCGGCTATGTTGCCATCGCCGCGCCCGGCGTCGATATTCTGAGCGCCCTGCCGGACGGAAAATATGGAATGTCTTCAGGTACTTCGCTGTCGGCCGCCTTTGTCAGCGGACTGGCGGCTTTGATGATCGCGCGCAATCCAAACCTGACACCCGGCGATTTGCGGACCGCCCTGACCAGTTCGGCGCGCGACCTTGGCGCGAAGGGACGCGACGATCAGTTCGGCGCGGGGGAGGCGGATGCATTTGCCGCCGTCTCGGCGATCGCGGCCCCGATCGAGACAGCGGCGGGGAAACCCGGCACGCCCTGATTGTCGTCTTTGAAGTCACAGGTCGCGGCAAATCGCCAAAAGCCCCTTGCGCGATATCTTGCGACTCCATCAGCGGCGTGATGTCATCCCGTTTTAGTAATGTTTGTATAGGGCTGGATTGAGTTTTTCGAAATTGATTTTTCTCCGTTCTGGATTTTTCCGATGCCGAATTTCGATCAAAAATCCGCATCAAACGCCGGCCGCAGCGTCGTGGTGCGCTGGCGCATTCTCGCCCAGCAGCGGATGGATCATCTGATCGAGCTTTATCAGAGCGGGCGCTGGAAGCTGTATCACAAGGAAACCGAATTTCTGGCGATGGTGCAGGAATCGCGCGCCGCGCTGAAGGTGTGGGAGCAGCTCGCGCCGCCCGATCCGGTGCTGGACAAGACGGTCGAAGTCGCGCTCGCGCAGGATCAAGACCACGTTGAAGAACACGCCGAAGAGAAAATCGAAGCGCAGGTCGCCAGCGAGGCGCTCGCTCAGCTCGATGCGCTACTGGGCGGCGTTGCCGCTGAGCACGATCCGCGGGAAAGCTGACGCCCCTGTCACCATCAGATCGCCGGTCACGGGCTTGGCGTGATCGTAGCCGACGATGGCGCCGCGCGGCGCATTCGAGATCATGTTGCCGTTGACCAGCGTCTTGCCGGTTCCCGGCACCACCGACACCCCGATTCCGACGAATGAATTGCGAATGACATTGGCGTTAATTGTAATGTCACGCAGATATTCGCCCCAGCCCGCGACGATGCCGCAGGACGGCGCGTTCTCGATCAGGTTTCCGGTCACCGCCGAGTCGGCTTCGATATAAATTCCGACGCCGCCATCGTCGTCCGGAGCGGTACCGATCGGACGCTTGGGCAAAATGTTGCGCAGAATGTTTCCCTGCACGATGGCGATGCGTGCGCCTTCGTTGAAATTGCAGACCGATACGCCGGTGGCGCAGACATCGACAGTATTGTTGGCGATGATCGCGCCCTCGAAACTGAATTCCGAATAGAGCGCGACCTCGCGCACGTTGGTGATGCTGTTGCCGATGATCTGGATGTTGGACGCAGAGTTGCCGCGCACGCCGGAATAGTCGCAGTCCCGAATCCTGTTGCCGCGCACGATGACGTTGTTGGCGCGAAACGCGTTGATGGCGTTGCCGTGCTGGCCCGAGCCGCCGGCCCCGGCCTTGATGTCCTCGATGCGGTTGTCGATCACCATGCTGCCGTCGTCGCCGGTCACGGTGCGCAGAATCTCGATGCCGTTGTCGGAGGTGTCTTGAATCGTGTTCTGCGCGACCAGAAGGCCGAGCGCGTCGAACGACACGATGGCGGTGGTGGCGATTTTGCGGATGGTGTTGCCGCGGATTTCGCCCGCGACGTTTTCCAGCCAGATGCCGTTGCCGCCGCTGTTGATGATCTCGCAATCGGTCACGCGCACATCGCGCCCACTGAGGCAGTGAACAAGGCCGCGCCTGTCGGGCAGGGACAGATTGCCGCCGTCGAGCGTGAGGTTGGTGAGGCCGAGATGATCCGCGCCCGTCGCGGTGAACATCGAGGGGCCGCCGGTGAAAACAAGTTTGCTCGCGCCGCGCACGCCGACGATCTGCGCGCCGGCCGGCAGGTCCAGCGGTCCGGTGCGGTAATTGCCCGGCGCCAGCGCCAGCGGCATCTGCGCCTTGGCCGCCTCATTGATCGCACGCTGCAAGGCGCTTGTCTGGTCGTCGGGCGCATTCGCGCGCACGCCATATTGCGCGGCATCGCGGCCGAGCGTCGATGTTAGCGGCGCGGCGAACGCGGGACGCACGATAATGCCGAGCGCGGCGGACGCGCCGAGTGTTGAGACCAGATGGCGGCGGGTGAGGGTCATGCACAAGATGTAATGCAGGATTGGGGCAGGGGGCGTGTCTGCGAAGAACAACGTGGCTGATTGTTGCGCAGGTGGTTAATTCCTTAAGTCCGAACAGAACTGTAAGTTCGAAGCAACGATCCTCGATACCTCCGTTCTTCAGGAGAACGTCTGGAATTGACAATAGGCTTATATTCCTATATCCTGCTTCGGTATTTTATCAGGATAAACGCCATGACCGAGCTAAGCGAATTTCGAACGACCCTCGCGCAAGTGAAATACGAGTCCGCCAGTCTGAAGGCAGAATTGAAATTCCGAAAATTATTACGCGCATTCAAAGCAAATTTTGATCCTGCGCAGCCACGCGACGAATACGGAAAGTGGACTGACGGTTCGTCGAATGCTGTTCAAGCGGCGGTCAATGACAACCAAGTGACCGCCGTTTTCGCCGACGGTGTGAGCTTTCCGTTCTTTTCAGGAATCGGTGAAGGCTCAGATGAATCCTCCCCGGATGGAAATGTTTTCCTGGCTGGGGCGACCATCACACGCGACACCGCACGCACCGGCATCCAAAGTATCGACGAAACCACGGAAAAACTTACGAAGACATTGATGAATGTCATGGACGCAGTAGATTTTATTCCCGAGCAGACTGGGCAAGCCTACGGTATGGCTGTTCATGCAGCATTTGCAGTCGCTGTAAGATTTCAAGATCTACCCGGTATCGGGACGCGAGGAGTAGAGCAAAGTTTCGCATTTGGAGGCGTTGCTAACTATGGTGTCGCAGGCAGTATCCGAACGGATGTAGCATTCCGAAATGTTGCCGGAGAAGTCATTGCCATCTACGATGTTAAGACAGGAGGGGCGGTTTTGCGCCCTTCAAGAGCGGAAGAGTTGCGTTTCCATACCAATGCCGGACCGTTGACGCCCGTCATCGAGCTTCATTTCGAGCGAGGTTCAAATTTGAAGCATGGGCAGATCGAGCAAAATATTTGGCATTCTCCAAAAGCAGATGCCCGGCACAATTGTCTGTGGCGATAGGCTTGTGATTGCGCCCACTGAATATATCGCTCGAGGGTTTTTTCTCAACACGACTTCCCAGAAAGATCACATGGACTTATGGAAGGTCGTGACGCCGCTTTTTCGTCCCATCGAATTTTTCCACTTAACCTATGGGCAAATCCTGGCCGAAAATACACTAGGCCGTATTTACATCAACACGAAAGCCTTCAACGAATCGGCAGCTTTAGTCTTCGCCAAAATCAAGGATCACGCCGCTTCGCTCCGGCAACTGCAAAAACCGTCGGATTTCCTGAGATATATTTCTTGGATGAGTGGCAACGCCACCTTTAACGTGAGGGTTGATTTCGGTCTGGCGCATTATCTTGCAGGTAACATTCGAGAAGCACGAAAAATTTTTCGCGAGCTCAAATCCGATCTTGATGAACTAGGAGCCGAGTCTGTCCATCATCTCGCACCGCTAATCATAATCGTCGGATCGCAGCTTGAAACCGATCCGTCAGGCTTACTCGCAATCATCAACGAGTGGCGAAATCAGAATATTGAGACGCTGTGCTTGGGGGCGTCCTGTACCTCCAGCGCGAGGCTGCGGTTGGTTGAATAGTGTATCTGGCGCACCGTCCCCACCATCCTCATCATCACCGCTTCCCCCGCATCGACCATCTGCTCGAACGTTACCGCGCCTTGCTTGCGATGATGAGCGGCGTCGCGCGGGACCAGCGGGACATGGATGAAGGCGGCGAGGCGAGGGCCCCCCTTTTTTGCGGCATGATTTTCTCCGAAAACCGGTTCCCACTTTGCGCTAGCGCGGCCCTTTGGGTCGGAATCATGCCGACGCGTCGCCTCGATGGCGCGCCAGCTCAGATAATTGCACAGATAAAATCCGGCGCTCAGTGACAGCCGCGCGTCGATGCCGGTGCCTCGCGCCGCGCGCAGCAATTGCGCGATGTGCGGACCGAAACGTCGTGTCGATTCCGCCCCTAGCTCCAGCGTGCGGCTGCGGACGGGCGCATGCGAGGCGTCAGGGAAAATCTGCGTCACGGTGTTGCGCGCCCGCGTCTCGACGCGAAGAAAAGGCGTTCGCGTCGCAAGGCCGAACATCAGGAGCGCGTCGGGGTGATGTTTCGCGATCAGTTCTGGCAATTGCCGGTCCACGGCCTGATACGTCACCCGAAAGATGTGTCCGATGCGCGTCACATCGGCCAGCGCCGGACGGCGCAGGCGCAGCAGGCGTTCGACCAGCTTCGGTGTCGGGTTATACGGCGCGCCGGGAAACGCTTCGAAGCCGGTGATCAGGATGCGGGTCATGATCCCTCATTTAGCCGCGTGATGCCCTCGCTCGAGAGTTTTGCCAGTGCCTCGCGCGGTGTCTGGCCCGCGATCATCCGGTCCGGCGCGATCTCGGCCAGCGGCACCAGCACGAAGGCGCGCTCGAACAGGCGCGGGTGCGGCAAAGTCAGGTCCGGCGTCGTGAGGCTCTCGCCGCCATAGTCGATGAT
>JAIERI010000043.1 GCA_019747015.1 Xanthobacteraceae bacterium | reverse complement strand
GCTTTGAATTCTTGAGCCTCAACGACAGGCTTGCATAACTAGACTAATTTGATATGACGGTGTCAACAGGCCTGTGGAGGGATTCAATCTTCATTGCGCCGCACAAGAACGTGGAGGGGTCGATCCGGATGGGTGCAGCGACGCATCAGCATCCCGCCGAAATTGTGCTGGAGGCACGCGGCCTGCGGAAGGAATTCCGCGGTTACGTGGCTGTGGGCGGCGTTGATCTCGATGTGGCGCGGGGATCGATCCACGCGCTGATCGGCCCCAACGGCGCTGGCAAGACGACGGTCTTCAATCTGCTCACCAAATTCCTGACGCCGACATCCGGCCGCATCCGCTTCGAGGGCGTCGATGTCACCGCCGAGCAGCCGGCTGCGCTGGCGCGTCTTGGGCTTGTGCGTTCGTTCCAGATTTCGGCGGTGTTTCCGCATTTGACGGTGAGCGAGAACCTCGAAGTGGCGCTGCAGCGGCGATTTGTCTCGCCGATCAAATTCTGGCGCGGCCGCTCGCATCTCGGCGATGTATCGGAGCGGATCGCGGCGCTGCTGAGCGAGGTCGATCTGCGCGCATTCGCGCATGTCCGCGCCGCCGATCTGGCCTATGGCCGCAAGCGCGCGCTCGAGCTTGCGACCACGCTGGCGACCGAGCCGAAAATCATGTTGCTCGATGAGCCGACACAGGGGCTCGGCCACGAGGATGTCGACCGCGTCACCAACCTCATCAGGCAGGCGGCGATTGGCCGCACCGTGGTGATGGTCGAGCACAACATGAAAATGGTGGCCCGGATCGCCGACCGCATCAGCGTGCTGCGGCGGGGCGAGATCATCGCGGAAGGCACTTACGACGAGGTCTCCCGCAATCCGCAGGTTATCGAATCCTATCTCGGTTCGCATTCGCGCACGAGGAAGACCTTATGACGGCGCTCGCTCATGAAGCTGTATCGCCAGCCGACGTGCTGAACGTTGAAAAACTTCAGGCGTGGTACGGCGAGTCGCATGTGCTGCATGGCATGTCGTTCTCACTGCAGCGGGGCGAAGTGGTCGCGCTTCTGGGACGCAACGGCAGCGGCCGCACCACCACGCTGCGCGCGATCATGGGATTGATCGGCAAGCGCCAGGGAACGATCCGCATCAAGGGCACGGATGCAAGCCGCCTGCCGCCGCATCTGATCGCGCGGCTCGGCGTCGGCTATTGTCCTGAGGAGCGCGGCATCTTCGCATCACTGTCCTGCGAGGAAAATCTGATGTTGCCGCCGCAACAGGCGGAGGGCGGCATGCCGATTGAGGAGATTTACACGCTGCTGCCGAATTTGCGCGAACGGCGCAGCGCACCGGGCACACGCCTGTCGGGCGGCGAACAGCAGATGCTGGCTATTGCACGTATCCTGCACACCGGCTCAAAGCTGCTGCTGCTCGACGAAATATCCGAGGGTCTCGCGCCAGTGATCGTCGACCGTCTGTTCGATCTCATCACCGAACTGAAGTCGCGCGGCTACACCATATTGCTGGTCGAGCAGAACAAGTATTTCGCCGCGCCGCTCGCCGACCGCTTTCTCGTCGTCGAGCATGGCGATATCACGATGCGTCTTACGGCCGCCGAGCTTGAGGCGCAGGCCGATCTCGTCGATCGCAGTTTGGGGGTTTGAGCATGGCGATGTTCGACATTCCCGTCCAGGTGCTGCTCGGCCAGATCACTATCGGTCTCGTCAACGGCTGCTTCTATGCGATCCTCAGTCTCGGGCTCGCGCTGATCTTCGGCCTGCTCAACGTCATCAACTTCGCGCATGGCGCGCTCTATATGCTCGGCGCGTTCGGCGTTTATCTCGCCATGCAGAAGCTAGGGATCAATTACTGGTGGTCGCTGTTGCTGGTGCCTGTGGTGGTCGGTGCGTTCGGCGCACTGGTCGAGCGGCTGTGGCTGCGTCGGCTGGCCGGGCTCGATCATCTCTACGGGCTGCTGTTTACGTTCGGCCTTGCGCTGGTGCTGGAAGGGATCTTTCGCGACATCTATGGCTCGGCCGGTCTGCCTTATCCGACGCCGCCGGAATTGCGAGGGCTGCTCGATCTCGGCTTCATGCGGCTTCCGATCTACCGGGTCTGGATCGTCGGAGCGTCGCTGTTCGTCTGCGCGGCGACATGGTTCCTGATCGAACGCACGCGGCTGGGATCGTATCTGCGCGCCGGCACAGAAAACTCGCGTCTGGTGCAGGCGCTCGGCATCAACGTGCCGCTGATGGTGACATGCGTATATGCACTCGGCGCAGCGCTCGCGGCCTTCGCGGGCGTGCTCGCGGCGCCGATCTATCAGGTGCAGCCGCTGATGGGCTCGAACATCCTGATCGTGACGTTCGCCGTCGTGGTCATCGGTGGGCTCGGTTCGACAGCAGGCGCCATCGCCACAGGTCTGACGCTCGGCGTCATCGAGGGTCTGTCGAAGGTGGTCTACCCCGAAATATCCTCAACCATCGTGTTCATTGTCATGGCGCTTGTGCTGCTGGTGCGTCCGGCCGGCATGTTTGGACGTGAAGCATGAACAGGGCGATGAAAACATCCACGATGCTTTTGATCTTTCTTGCGGTCGCGGGCGTGCTCGCGCCTGTGACGGGTCTTTATTTACAGTTTTTGATGAAGTGCGTCGCGCTGGCGCTGTTCGCGGTGGCGTTCAACTTCTTCACCGGCAATGTCGGATTGCTGTCGATCGGCCATGCGGCGTTTTTCGGTATGGGGGCTTACATCGCAGGTTACGCCACCAAGGCATGGGGCTTCACGCCGGAATTCGCGCTGGGTCTCAGCCTCGTCACCGGAGCGATCCTCGGCCTTGTCATGGGCGGCATGGCGATCCGGCGGCAAGGCATCTACTTCGCCATGATCACGCTGGCGCTGGCGCAGATGGTTTATTTTTTCTGCGTGCAGGCGCCGTTCACCGGCGCCGAGGACGGCATGCAGCGCATTCCACGCCGCGCTCTGTTCGGGCTCATCGATCTTGCGGACGACCGCACGATGTACGCCTTCGTTCTTGTGATCCTGCTGGCGGTGGTCTGGGGTCTGCAGCGTCTGATGGAAGCGCCATTCGGTCAGGTGCTGCTCGCCATCCGCGATAACGAGCCGCGCGCGATCTCGCTGGGCTACGATGTCCAGACCTACAAATTGTCCGCCTTCGCAATGTCGGCGGCAATCGCGGGTCTTGCCGGCGGCATGAAGGCGTTGACACTCGGGTTTGCCGGACTACCCGACGCGCACTGGACGCAATCAGGCAACGTGATCCTGATGTGCCTGCTCGGCGGGCTCGGCACGCCGCTCGGCCCCATCGTCGGCGCCATTCTGGTGGTGACGCTGGAGAGCAAGCTGTCGAGTCTTGGCGTGGTCCAGATCGGCTCCTTCGATCTCGATCTATCGAGCAAGGTGCCGATCATTATTGGACTCATTTTCATGACCTGCGTGCTGCTGTTCCGGCGCGGCATCGTCGGAGAAATTATTGCAGCGCGTGATCGCGCATCCGTGAAGTTCACCAAAGCGTCCGCGCCGCAAAATAAATCGTAACGGAGTTGACATCGGCTGGCTATATAAGTCTACTTATGCAAGTGACGTTCGCAGACAGGTTCCGCGGCGTCCCATGTCGTGCCTTCGGCAGTCCAACGAAGACACGCAGGCATCTGCATCGATCCGGCGCCGGCGGATGCCGACCGTCCCAACGATGAACGGAGTTCAAAGTGCAGGGATTCACATTTCAATCGACCAAGTCGATTCTGGTTGAGCCCGGCAGCTCGTCGCGCATCGGCGAGCTTGTCAAAGGGCTCGGGTGCAAGTCCGTCTTGCTGGTGACCGATCCCGGCGTGCAAAAGGCCGGACTTCTGAAAGCCGGTTTGAGCGGCCTCGAACAGCAGGGCATTGCCGTCACCTTGTTCACCGACGTGGTAGCCGATCCGCCGGTGCATGTGATCGACGCCGCAGTGAAGGCCGCGACCGATGCAAAAGTTGATGGCGTCGTGTCCATCGGCGGCGGCAGTTCGATGGATGTCGCCAAGCTGGTTGCGTTGCTGGCGGTCGGAAAGGAAAAGCTGTCCGATATCTACGGCGTCGGCATGGCCAAGGGACCGCGTCTGCCGCTGGTGCTGTCGCCGACCACGGCGGGCACCGGATCGGAAGTAACGCCGATTTCCATCGTCACTACTGGAGAAGAAGAAAAGAAGGGCGTGGTGTCACCGGTCCTGATCGCGGACTGGGCCGTGCTCGATGCGGAATTGACACTGGGTTTGCCGCCTGCGGTGACAGCCGCGACTGGTATCGACGCGATGGTTCATGCCATCGAGGCCTACACCAGCAAGCGTTTGAAAAACCCGCTGTCGGATCTGCTGGCGCGCGAGGCGCTGCGGCTGCTCGGCGGCAATATCCATGAGGCGTGCCGCAACGGCGGCAATCGCGAGGCGCGCCACAACATGCTGTACGGCTCGATGCTGGCCGGGATGGCGTTCGCCAATGCACCCGTCGCCGCCGTGCATGCGCTGGCCTATCCGGTCGGCGCGCGCTTTCATGTTCCGCATGGCCTGTCGAATTCGTTGGTGCTGCCACAGGTCATCCGGTTCAACGCGTCCCATGCCGAGCAGCATTACAGCGAGCTTGCGGAGATTCTCACGCCGCATGCGAAGGGTGGCGCCACCGAGCGCACCAGGGTCATGGTGGATATGCTGTCGAACCTGCCCGTCGAGCTTGGCCTGCCGACGCGACTGCGCGATGTCGGCATCGCGGAAAAAGACCTGAGAGGT
>JAIERI010000160.1 GCA_019747015.1 Xanthobacteraceae bacterium | reverse complement strand
GCAACAACATGTTTTCAGCCTATCGCCTGCGCGACGTCATCAAGACCCGCGAATCGAACTGGCTGAGCTTCCTCTCTTCGGGCGATATCTACGATCCCGACCGCGTCGAGGCCGACCGCGATCTGATCCGCCGCTTCTACCTGAAGAACGGCTATGCCGACGTTCAGGTGGTCGCCGCGTTGACCGAATATGACCCCGGCGTGAAGGGCTTCATCGTCACCTTCAAGATCGAGGAAGGTCAGCAATATCGCGTGGCGGAGGTCAATTTCCAGTCCACGATTCCCGCGTTCAACGCCGAAAGCCTGCGTCCGCTGTCGCGTGTCAACGTCGGCTCGATCTACAACGCCGAAGCGGTCGAGAAATCGGTTGAAGAAATGTCGATCGAGGCGTCGCGCCGGGGCTTCGCCTTCGCTGCGGTCAAACCGCGCGGCGACCGCAATTTCGAGGCGCATACGGTGTCGATCACCTTCGTCGCCGACGAAGGTCCGCGCGTTTATATCGAGCGCATCAACGTGCGCGGCAACACCCGTACCCGCGACTACGTCATCCGCCGCGAGTTCGATCTGTCCGAAGGCGACGCCTATAACCGCGCGCTGGTCGATCGTGCCGAGCGCCGCCTGAAGAACCTCGACTTCTTCAAATCGGTGAAGGTCTCGCAGGAGCCGGGCTCATCGCCTGACCGCGTCGTGATCAACGTCGATCTCGAGGAAAAATCGACCGGCGACTTCTCGGTGTCCGGCGGCTATTCGACTTCCGACGGCTTCCTCGCCGAAGTCAGCATCTCCGAGAAGAACCTGCTCGGCCGCGGCCTGTTCGCCAAGGCCGCCGTTCAGTACGGCCAGTACGTCCGCGGCTATTCGCTCTCGTTCGTCGAGCCGTATTTCCTCGGCTATCACGTCGCGCTCGGCCTCGACCTCTATCAGCGCCAGCAGCTCGCCAACAGCTATCTGTCGTACGATTCCAAAACGCTCGGTTTCAGCCCGCGGCTCGGTTTTGCGCTGCGCGAAGACCTTTCGCTGCAGGTGCGGTATTCGATCTCGCAGCAGGACATCACGCTGCCGGCGGCGTATGGGAACTGTAATAACAACTTGGCAAATAACGTCCCAGGTGGAAATTACTTCCCGACACCTGCGTACCTTAATGGTGGCGCTCCCGGCTCCACAACAAACAACACCGGCGCGGGTAATCCGGCTGCCCCCTTCGATCCGCTCGGTAACAACTGTATCAACTTCGACGGCGAAGCCTCGGTTCCTGTGAAGGCCGGCCTTGCCCAGGGTGCCGTGCTGACCTCTTCGGTCGGCTATACGCTGGCCTACAACACGCTGGACAACAACAAGGATCCAACCTCGGGTCTGCTGGTCAACTTCAGCCAGGATCTCGCCGGCGTCGGCGGCGACGTGCAGTACATTCGGTCCACGGTCGACGCGAAAATGTACACGCCGGTGGTATCGGACATCGTCGGATTGCTGCGCCTTCAGGGCGGCATGCTCAACGGCTGGGGTGGTGGCGGTAACGCCAATGCCGGTAACACCAACGGCAACGTCCGCTTTCTGGACAATTTCCAGATGGGGCCGAATCTTGTGCGTGGCTTCCAGCCGGCCGGTATCGGTCCGCGCGACCTCACCTTCGGAACGACCAACGACTCTCTCGGCGGCACCAAATACTGGGGCGCAACCGCCGAATTGCAGATGCCGCTGTGGTTCCTGCCCAAGGAAGTGGGCCTGAAGGCCGCGGCCTTCGCGGATGCCGGCTCGCTGTGGGACTATCAGGGTGTCACGTCGTTGCCGTCAGAGGCTTCGCTACCAGCCGACCAGAGGCAGTCAGTCACCGTGGGCTCGAATGGCATGCTCGTTCGTTCGTCGGTCGGTGTCGGCCTGATCTGGCAGTCGCCGTTCGGACCGCTGCGCTTCGACTACGCCACCCCGCTGACGAAGAGCCCGTACGATCGCGTGCAGCAGTTCAGGTTCGGTGGCGGCACCTCATTCTGACGCCGTCTGCCCGTCGCATCGGCGCGTATCGATATCAATGCGCGGCCGGATATTTTCCGGTCGTCTGAATTCAGCACTTTCATCCGGCAGATCGCTGTCCGCCTCGCGGAAGAACGATCCTGCCGGATTGCGGCGGATAGCATGACGCAGCCGACATTTTTCAAAACGCCCGTGAAAATGACGCTGGCGGAGATCGCCGCGCTGACCGGCGCGCAGCTCGCCGATCCGTCCCGCGCCGGCCAGATCATCGGCGGTGTCTCGACGCTCGATGCGGCGGGCCCAATGCATCTGGCGTTTTTCGACAAGCGCAAATACGGCGACGAACTGGCGCAGTCCCACGCCGGAGCGTGTCTGGTGAGCGAACAGCTCCAGGCCGAGGTGCCGGACCGCATCGCGATCCTGCGCGTCGCCAATCCCTATGCCGCCTTCGTCGATGTCGGGCGCGCGCTCCACGCCGACAGTCTGCGTCCCCAATCGTCATTCGGGCAGGAGGGCATCGCGCCTTCGGCGGTTATCCATCCCGAGGCCTGGCTTGAAGACGGCGTCACCGTCGATCCGCTCGCGGTGATCGGACCGGGAGCCGAGATCGGCTCGGGGACCGTGATCGGCTCCAATGTGGTGATTGGCGCCAATGTCAGGATCGGCCGCGATTGCAGCATCGGCGCGGGAACGACCGTCCTGCATGCGATGATCGGCAACGAGGTCATCATCCATCCCGGTTGCCGCATCGGACAGGACGGCTATGGGTTCGTGTCCGGGCCCGGCGGACACCTCAAGGTGCCTCAGACCGGCCGCGTGCTCATTCAGAACGATGTCGAGATCGGCGCCGGGACCACGATCGACCGCGGCGCGCTGCGCGACACGGTGATCGGCGAGGGGACGAAAATCGACAATCTCGTTCAGATTGGCCACAATGTCACGATCGGACGGCGCTGCATCATCGTCAGCCAGAGCGGCGTCGCCGGCAGTTCGGTTTTGGGGGACGGAGTCGTGCTCGGCGCGCGTGTGGGTGTCAGCGATCATGCGATCATCGGCGCGGGCGCACTGCTCGCGGCGCGCAGCAGCGTGGTCGGCGAGGTTCCGCCGAACGTACGCTGGGGCGGCTCGCCCGCCAAGCCGATCAAGCAATTCTTCCGCGAATTATTCGAAGTTCAGCGTCTTGGCCGCGAGGGTGGAGCGAATTCGAAATCGAGGTCATCCGGTGCGGACAATGAGGAACAGGCATAATGGAATCGCAATCACCCATCACTTGCGAGGCGGTGGATATCGCGCTGATCCTCAAGACGCTGCCGCACCGCTTTCCGTTTCTGCTGATCGATCGCGTGATCGACATTCGCAGCGACTTCAGCGGCATCGGCATCAAGAATGTCACGGTCAACGAACCACAATTTCAGGGGCATTTTCCCAATCGCCCGATTTTCCCGGGCGTGCTGATGATCGAGGGCATGGCGCAGACCGCGGGCATCATCGGCATGCTCTCCACCGGAGAGACTGACCGGCCGACCGCGGTGTATTTCCTCACCGTCGACAAATGCAAGTTTCGCAAACCGGCTTTGCCGGGCGACACCATCGAGTACCACATGAGCCTGATCAACCGGAAACGGGACATGTGGTGGTTTCACGGCAACGCGAAGGTCGGCGGTGTTACGGTCGCGGAAGCCGATATCGGCGCGATGCTTGCGGATTGATGGTGCAGTGATGAAGAAAATTCACCCGACAGCGTATGTGGAAGACGGAGCCGTGATCGGCGAGGGGGCAATGATCGGCCCGTTTTGCACGGTCGGCGCGCATGTCGTCATTGGCGCCAATACCAAACTGCTGTCCCACGTCAACGTCGCCGGTCAAACCACGATCGGCGAGAATTGTACGGTCTATCAGTTTGTCTCGCTCGGCACGTCGCCGCAATCGACCGGTCACAAGGGCGAGTTGACGAAGCTCGAGATCGGCCGGGACTGCACCTTCCGCGAAGGCGCGACGGTGAATGCCGGCACGGTGGCGGGCGGCGGGATCACGCGCGTCGGCGAGCGCGGCTACTTCATGAACAATACCCATATCGGGCACGATTGCATCGTCGGCAACGACGTCATCTTCGCGACATCCGCGACGCTTGGCGGCCATGTCGAGGTCGGAGACTTTACCTTCATTGGCGGTCTGTGCGCGGTCCATCAGCATGTACGGATCGGGCATCAGGTCATGATCGGCGGCATGAGCGGCGTGCGCGGCGATATCATTCCCTACGGCATCGTCAACGGCCAGCGCGCCAAGATGGAGGGGCTCAACGTGGTCGGCATGAAGCGGCGCGGCTTCACGCCCGCGCGCTTCAAGACCGTCTGGACGTTCTACAACCAGCTCTTTCTGGGCGAGGGCGTGTTCGCCGGGCGTCTTGAAGCGGCAAAGGCGTTTCGCGGCACCGATCCGGCGATCGACGATATCCTGAATTTCATCGCCGCGGCCAAGCACAATTCGCTGTGCATGGCGACGGTGTCCTGAACAGCGCAAATCGCATGACCGATCAGGTGGACGTCAAATCTCCGGTCGCACTGATTGCGGGCGGAGGCGTGCTTCCGTTCGCGGTCGCCGCCTCGCTCAAATCGCGCGGAATCAAGTCTGTCTTTTTTGCAGTGAAGGGCTTTTGCGATCCGGTCCGGGTCGCGGATTTTCCCCATCACTGGGTGGCGGTGGGCCAGCTCGGCCGCTTGGTCCGGCAGATGCGATCCGAGAACTGCCGGGACGTTATTTTCATCGGCGGCATGATCCGGCCTGCGCTGCG
>JAIERI010000016.1 GCA_019747015.1 Xanthobacteraceae bacterium | reverse complement strand
TCGCTCGAACGGGTTTGACGCCGCAAACCTTGCGGCGTCACCTCTTACCGGGGGGAGGTTATAACTTCTTAACAGCCGGGTTTAAATGGCGTCGACGCCGGATTCGCCGGTCCGGATGCGGATGGCTTCCTCGATATTGGACACGAAGATCTTGCCGTCGCCGATGCGGCCGGTCTGGGCGGCGCGCCGGATGGCGTCGATGGCCTTGTCCACCAGGTCGTCGCCGATAACGATCTCGATCTTCACCTTAGGCAGGAAGTCCACGATGTATTCCGCACCGCGATACAATTCGGCATGGCCTTTCTGCCGGCCGAAGCCCTTCGCTTCGGTCACGGTGATGCCTTGCAGCCCGACCTCCTGAAGCGCCTCTTTGACCTCATCGAGTTTGAACGGCTTGATGATGGCTTCGATCTTTTTCACTGAACGTCTCCCGGCATTTCAACTTTTTGCAGCGTCCAAACTTTTGCGTTGATGCTTTCGCAATGGCATTGTTGCGGCTCGCGTACACTTGCTGCGGACGCAACCGCATCGTGTGCAGCTAGAAAGCAGGGTCCATGCCAATTCTGAACAGCCTTCAATTGCACCGGATTATCAGCTTGTTAACGCACGACGGCTGTCTTCTTATGCAAATGCCGGTCGAGTAACAGCCTACATAATGAGCAAGTGCATAATTAATATGCATAGAACCAAAGCGGAGCCATTTCGAAAAATGGTCTGCCTTTGCAAGCGGCGCTGTGAGTAAGTGATCCGCATGGAATTGCTGACCACCCTGGAAATGCAGGAGGCCGATCGCCTGACCATCGCGGGAGGCACGGACGGCTTCGCGCTGATGCAGCGGGCCGGGCGTGCGGTGGCGGACGGCGCTGTGGCTATGAGCGAAAGCGGTCCTGTCATGGTAGTCGCCGGGCGCGGCAACAATGGCGGCGACGGCTTCATCGCGGCCGCCGACCTTGCGGCGCGAGGGCGCGAGGTCTCGGTCATCCTGCTGTGCAAACGGGAGTCGCTGAAAGGCGACGCGGCGCGCGCCGCGCAGGAGTGGAAGGGCGACGTGCTGCCTTGTGTGCCGGCTTCGCTCGGCCATCCGGCCCTGATTATTGACGCATTGTTCGGTGCCGGACTCGATCGTCCCGTCAAGGGCGACGCCTATGAGATGATTGCTGCGATCAACGCCAGCGATGTTCCGGTGCTGGCGGTCGATCTGCCGAGCGGAATCAACGGCACCACCGGGGACGTCATGGGCATCGCCGTGGATGCGACTCGCACGGTCACGTTTTTCCGCCGCAAGCCGGGACATTTATTGCTCCCCGGACGCCTGCATTGCGGCGACGAGGTCCATGTCGCCGACATCGGCATCAAGACGGACGTGCTGGACACGATCAGGCCGCGCGCGTTCGAGAACACGCCTGACCTGTGGCACGAGTCGTTTCCCGTGCCGCAGACCGATGGCCATAAATACGCGCGCGGTCATGCGCTCGTCGTGTCGGGCGACATGGCAGCGACAGGAGCTGCGCGGCTTGCGGCACGCGCCGCGCTGCGCGCGGGGGCGGGCCTTGCGACACTGGTGTCGCCGGGTGATGCGCTCGCGGTGAACGCAGCAGCACTGACCGCGGTGATGATCCGCAGTGCCGATACGTCGAAGCAGTTCGCGAAACTGCTGGAAGACAAACGCTTGAATGCGTGCGTGATCGGGCCGGGCGCGGGAGTCGGGGAGCGGACGCGCGACTTCGTACTCGAGATATTGTCGGCACAGCGGAATGTCGTGCTGGACGCCGACGCGCTGACGAGTTTTGCCGATCATCCCGAGCAATTATTCAGTGCGATCCGAAGTGCGGGCGCACAGATCGTATTGACCCCGCATGACGGCGAATTCGCGCGGCTGTTCAAGAGCGAGATCGCCGACGCTTCTCTTTCAAAGCTGGAGCGCACGCGCATGGGCGCAACGCAGTCGGGCGCGGTGGTCCTGCTCAAGGGCGCCGATACTGTGGTGGCCTCTCCCGACGGGCGGGCGGCGATTGCATCGAACGCACCGCCCTGGCTGGCGACGGCAGGCGCGGGCGATGTCTTGGCCGGTATCATCGGCGGCATGCTGGCGCAGGGCGTCGATGCGTTCGACGCTGCGTCCATCGGCGTGTGGATGCATGGCGAGGCCGCGCAGCAATTCGGGCCGGGGCTGATTGCGGAGGATTTGTCGGAAATGTTGCCGGAAGTGTTTGCCGATCTCTATACCGAGTTCGGGATCAGCTTCTAGTTTATTGAGGATCATTCCACGGCATACCACCGTACCAGATGCGGTGCGCTCCAGGCATTGCCCATCGTCTCCATCAGGAAATTGCCGGTGAAATCCGCGGCGAAGGCGATGCGCTGGGTCTGTCCCGGCTGGAACACCAGCGTGTCTAGCCAGAACGGTTTCCAGCCATCGTCCATTCTATCGAGCAGACGGAAGTGGTGGCCGTGCAGATGAAATGTCGCAGGCGTCGTCGCCGTGTTGGTGATCGCCAGCACCACGGTCTGCCCGCGCTTCGCGCGCAGCACGGATTTTGAATTCTTGTCGAATGAAGCGGGTGTGCTCCATTGCGAAGGATCGAGCGACAGATCGAAGCGCTGGGCACCTTTCAGATCGACGCGCGGCGATGCGCTCGGTGTCAGCGGTTTGGGCGCGGGCAGGGGCGCACTCCGCGCTTCGCCGGACGTCACGATGCGCCCGACCGGAATCGCCTTGGTGCCGTCATGCAAGAGAATCTCCGAACTAGTGCCTGACGGCTGCGTCGCATCGAGGAACGCATCGACCCGCGTGCCGGGCGCGAGAATGATCTGGCTCTGGCGTGCGACGAAAGGTTCGGCGGCCTCGCCATCGATCGCCATCACCACTGGATCGTGATCGGTTATTTTCAGTGCAACGATGGCGCGCTGACAGCCATTGACGATCCGCAGCTTCACGCGCTCGTTGCGCTTGAGCTTGATGTCGAAGGAGGTGACGCGGTTGATAGTAAAAAGCGGCGTGCTGTTCCCCGCATCAACGCCGGGCGCAAGCGCACTGCCGTCACTGCGCAGGCGCCAGTCATCGATCAGCAGCACTTCGTCGCGGTCGGTGCCGCCGTCGTTATCCTCGACGATCAGCACGCGCGGCAGAATCGGTTTTTCGGCGCCATCGCCCAGCAGCCGCGGATCGATCAGAAAAGTGCCGGCTTGGCGCAGGGGCAGCATGAAACTCGTTTTGCCATTCGCGCCCAATGGCGGCTGCGCCAGCAAGGGTTCCAACCGCGCCGCACCGTCGATGCCGCGAATCTCGAACGCGGCCGGAACCGGCAAGTCGTTGGTGAGGGCCAGGTTCAGCGTGTCGCCGCGTCGGGCCCGCGAGACGAATCCCGCCGCGTCCGCCTTCAGCGCCCAAACCGGGGTGGAGGAACCTTGTTGCAGCGCAAGCGGGGCGGACTTCAATGTGAGGTTTAGCCCTGCGCCTTCAGCCGCACTTTGGGCCCATGTAGACCGTGGCAAAACGACCTCCAGAGCCAAGCCTCCGAGAGAGGTCAGAACCGCGCGCCGATTCAGCCAAAACCGTTGTTTTTTCATGTGAGAGGCGGATCATTTTCCGCCGCCAAAGTCCAGCCGGAGCGGGGTGGAAAGACGCCGCGGCGGGACACCTTATTTTCTTGCTGCGAAGCGCTGGCCCCATGTTATAAGCCCGCGCTCGCGGCTGTGCCGCTGTGCGCTGCGCGGGCGTGGCGGAATTGGTAGACGCAGCAGGTTTAGGTTCTGCCGTCGAAAGATGTGGGGGTTCGAGTCCCTCCGCCCGCACCAAGCGCGACTTTGTAAGGTTTGCGCGCCGAATTTCGGCAGACGCGGTCGCGTCCGCCACACCACCGATGCAGGCCGCAGGGCCGCGCGTCCAACAGAGACACGGCCCGGTCGTTTGAGCGGGTCAACGGGAAGAAGATTGACGCCATGCAGGTGAAAGAAACCCTCGCCGAGGGACTGAAGCACGAATTCCAGATCAGCATTCCGGCTGCGGAACTTGATTCCAAGATCGACGCGCGCCTCGCGCAAATGAAGGACAAGGTCCGCCTCAATGGCTTTCGTCCCGGCAAGGTGCCGGTCGCGCATCTGAAGAAGGTCTATGGCCGCTCCGTCGCCGCCGAGGCGCTCGAAGAAACCATTCGCGATACCAATTCGCAGCTTTTCACCGAGCGCGGTTTTCGTCTGGCCAACGAGCCGAAGATCACGATGCCGACCGAGGAGAAGGAAATCGAGAGCGTCCTCGCGGGCAAATCCGACCTGACCTATTCGGTCGCGTTCGAGGTCGTGCCGCCGATCGCGCTGGCCGATTTCAAGACCTTCAATGTCGAGAAGCTGGTCGCCGAGATCACCGACGCCGACATCGACGAGGCGATCAAGCGCATCGCCGACCAGAACCGTCCATATACAGCCAAGGCTGATGGCGTGAAGGCCGAGACCGGCGATCGCGTCACCGTCGGGTTCAAGGGCACCATCGATGGCGTCGCCTTCGACGGCGGCACCGGCGCGGACATCCCTGTGGTGATCGGCTCCAATACCTTCATTCCGGGCTTCGAGGAGCAGTTGATCGGCATCGCCGTCGGCGAGACGCGCAACGTCAAGGCCTCGTTCCCGAAAAACTACACGGCGGAAAATCTCGCCGGCAAGGATGCCGAGTTCGAGACCACTGCCAGCCTGATCGAGGCGCCGCAGGATGCAGCGATCGACGACGAGTTCGCCAAGTC
>JAIERI010000199.1 GCA_019747015.1 Xanthobacteraceae bacterium | reverse complement strand
ATCGCAGGCCGGCAACCAGTCATGGACCGCGCTGACGGCGGCGCTGGGTGAAACACGCGCTGCCTTCGATCGCGCAAATCAGGCGGCACGAGACGCGTTCAAGCGCGCGAGCGTGTAACACGCGCACAGGCGTCATTTCACGGCACACGTGCCTGTGTGCGCCGGGAGATGACGCCGGTTGTCAGGATGACTTGTCTTACGTAATGGTCTTGCCGAACTTGTTCGACTTCGGCAGCCCTTGCGCGAGGCGGCCCGCGTCGGCGCGGTTGCCGCGCCACGGTGCAAGGTCTTTCCAGCTCAGGCTCTGTTCGCGCCCGGCGGAGTCCTTCCAAGTAATGCCTTCCTTGGCGACGAAGGTCGTGACGTCCGAGAGCGTGCCACCGGAATATTTCTGCAAACGAACGCCGCGCCCGCGCGCCATTTCCGGCACCTGATCGATCCCGAAGATCACCATCTTGTGGTTGGTGCCGAGCACCGCGAGCGTGTCGCCATCGACGGTCGTGATCGCTGCAGCTTCGTTGGGCGGTGTGACGTTAAGAACCTGCTTGCCCTTGCGGGTGTTGGCGACGCAATCGTCCTCGTTGACAATGAAGCCCTGCCCGTCCTTGCTCGCGACCAGGAACTTGCGGCCTTCCTTGGCGACGAACATCGACACAATGTTGGCGTCGCCCTCCAGATCGATGGTCATGCGGATCGGATCGCCATGACCGCGGCCACCCGGCAGCTTCTGCGCATCGAGTGTGTAGAAGCGGCCGTTGGTGGCGAACAGCGTCAGCTTGGACGTACTTTCGGCGAAAAACGAGAAGCCCAAGCTGTCGTCGGTTTTGAAAGCTAAAGTTGATAAATCCTCGACATGGCCCTTGAGTGTGCGGACCCAGCCCTTATCCGAGACTACCACCGTGATTGGCTCGCGCTCGATCAGGGCTTCTTCGATGGCGGCGAGATCATGCTCCGGCGCGTCGGCGAATTGCGTGCGGCGTTTGCCGAGCGGCGTCTTCGGCCCGAACAGATCGCGCACCTTGCGAACCTGCTCGCCGACCTTCTTCCATTGTTCGGCCTCTGAGGCGACCAAGGCCTTTAGGCCGCGCAGCTCGGTGCGCAAAGCCTTATCCTCGCCGCGAATTTCCATTTCCTCCAGCTTGCGCAAATTGCGCAGCCGCATGTTGAGGATGGAATCAGCCTGCAGATCGGTCAGCTTGAACGCCTTGATGAGGACGGGCTTCGGTTCGTCCTCTGTGCGGATGATCTTGATGACCTTGTCGAGGTTGAGGTAGGCAATCAGATAACCACCAAGCACTTCGAGGCGATGCTCGATCTGCGCACGGCGGAATTTGGCACGGCGCAGCAGCACGTCACGCAGATGGTCGAGCCATTCGCGCAAACATTCGGCGAGGCCCAGCACCTTGGGCACGCGGCCCTTCACCAGCACGTTGAGATTGAGCGGGATGCGGCTTTCAAGCTCGGTCTGCTTGAATAGCGTTTCCATCAGCACTTCGGGATCGACATTGCGCGATTTCGGCTCGATGACGATACGCACGTCTTCCGCCGACTCGTCACGGATGTCGCCGACCAGCAGCAGCTTCTTCTCGTTGAGCAGTTCGGCGATGCGCTCGATCAGGCGCGACTTCTGCACCAGCCATGGAATTTCGGTGACGACGATATTCCATGCGCCGCGCGCACCCTCTTCCTTTTCCCACCTGGCGCGTACGCGAAAGCCGCCGCGCCCGGTATTGTAGGCTTCCGCGATCGACGCATGATCGTCAACGACAACGCCGCCGGTCGGAAAATCCGGTCCCTTGACGTATTTCAAAAGGCCGCGCGTCTTGGTCGCCGGCTTCTCGATCAGATGCAACGCGGCCTCGCACAACTCGGCGGCGTTATGTGGCGGAATGGATGTCGCCATGCCGACCGCGATGCCCTGCGCGCCGTTGGCGAGCAGATTCGGAAATCCGCCGGGCAATACCACCGGCTCGCGTGTCTGGCCATCATAGTTGGGACGAAACTCGACCGCGTCCTCGTCGATGCCGTCCAGCAGAAGCCGCGCGACTTCGGTCATGCGCGCTTCGGTGTAACGATAGGCGGCGGGATTATCGCCGTCGATATTGCCGAAATTGCCCTGGCCGTCGACCAGCGGGTAACGCGAGGCAAAATCCTGCGCCAGACGCACCAAGGCATCGTATATGGATTGGTCGCCATGTGGATGGAACGAGCCCATCACGTCGCCGACGATCTTGGCGGATTTCTTGAAGGGCGTACCGGGATCGAGCCGCAGCAGCCGCATGCCGTAAAGGATTCGGCGATGCACGGGCTTCATGCCGTCGCGTGCATCGGGCAGCGCGCGGTGCATGATGGTCGACAGCGCGTAAGCGAGGTAGCGCTCCTCGAGCGCCTCGCGCAGCGCGACGTCGTGAACCTCCATCGGCTCCGGATCGGGGGGAATCACTCTTTTGCCCATGGGATGGAGTTAACCTCTGTTTGGGCCGTGAACAAGAATGATTCGGAATTGCTCGCCTTGCCGTTGAAGCGGCGGCATTATTCGGCGGAAAACCTTTGTTATTCGGCAGCGAGCCGGGTCCGTGGCCGCAGCACCGCCGCGATAAAACCCTCGCGCGCGTCGGAATGGCCCTGCCCGCGCGGCTCCAGCACGTTGCGCATCAGGAAGGTGCCGGTGAGGCGAAAGCCATCGGCGATATCGTCCTCGCTCGCGCCATTGATGCCCTCACCGCCCTCACGCAGGAAGGCCGGGAGCTTGAACATACGATCCGCCCACGGCTCACCCGCCGCGCGCGACACGGCGCTGCCGGATTTCGGCGAGACGTAAACCAGATCGTCGCTCACGCCGGTCGCGACACAGGCCGACAGATCGAGGCCGAAACCGAGCTCGGTCAGCATCGCCAGTTCGAACCGGACCAGATGGATGGCGGCCGTCACGGGGTCGTCGAAATCGTTCAGGATCAGATCGAGTTGGTCATAGATATCGTCATGCGGATCCCGTTCGGGCAACAGCCGAACCAGCGAAGCCAGATGCGTCACGCCATAGACCGCATATGATGAGGCGAACACGGTCGCGGCGCGCAGGCGCGTACCTTCGATCACGTAAGTTCCCAGATGCTCGTCAAGCCGGGCGCGCCACACCGCGCTGACTGAATTGCCCGGCTGGAGCAGCGGCCGCATCCGCCTGCCCACCCCGCCGCGCACGAGACCGAGATGCCGGCCATGGCCCCGCGTCATCAGTTCAACGATGGCGCTGGTTTCGCCGTGACGCCTGGTTCCCAGCACGATACCTTCGTCGGTCCACTCCATGAATCAGACTATATCCGATTCCAGCGCGGAATACGCGCGCTAGGTCGTGGCGTTATCGAACCATCCCTTGGCGTCGCCGGTGTAGGAAAAACCTAGGCCAATGGCAGATAGTGCCGCCGAGGCGGTATCGATAAGCGTACCGAAATCCAGGCCATTGTCGCCAACGGCTGTGACAATCGACGCCACCGACAACAACAGGAACGCCATCAGCACCATCCGCGCCCAGTTCTTGCGCCGATGAGCCGCAAGCCAGATCAGATAGAACACAAAAAGCAGCAGCACCGCGTTGGTCAGACTGAGCAGCCGCGCCGTCATCTCGGACACATCGTCGGGGGTGCGGTCGAGAAACGCAGCCGTCAGGCAGTCGAGGAGCAGTGAGAGATAAAGCAGCACCTCGAAATAGAAAACATGTTTTGGCAGCTTGACGTCAGGGCCGATCATTCGCGTGGAAACTCCAGTCCCATTTCGCGATAGCGCTCCGGATCGTCGCTCCAATTGTCGCGCACCTTGACGAATAAAAACAGATGCACCGGCATGCCAACGATATCGGCGAGTTCCTTGCGTGAGTCCGCGCCGATCGCCTTGATTGTCGCACCGGCCTTGCCGAGCACGATCTTGCGCTGGCTGTCGCGCTCGACAAAGATCGTCTGCTCGATCCGCACCGACTTGTCCTTGCGTTCGGTCCAAGAGTCGGTCTCGACCGTGGATTGATACGGTAATTCCTGGTGCAGATGACGGTAGATTTTCTCGCGGGTGATTTCGGCGGCGAGCTGGCGCAGCGGCGCATCCGACATCTGGTCTTCGGGATAATGGAACGGGCCCTCCGGCACCGCTTCGGCAAGCGCGCGGCGCAGATCGTCCACGCCATCCCCGCTGAGCGCCGCGATCATGAACGTCTTTTCGAAATGCAGCCGCTCATTGGCCTTTTGCGTGAGCGCCAGCAGTTTTTCGCGCGGCACGAGGTCGATCTTATTGATGACCAGAAACTTCGGATGCTTGACGCCATCGAGCTTGGCAAAGATCGCATCGGCCTCTTCATCGATGCCCGCACGCGCATCGAGCAGCACACAGACCAGATCGGCGTCATGCGCGCCGCTCCATGCGGTGGACACCATCGCACGGTCGAGGCGGCGCTTCGGCGCGAAGATGCCGGGCGTATCGACCAGCACGATCTGCGCATTATTCTCGATCACGATGCCCCGGATCAGCGCGCGCGTGGTCTGCACCTTCTTCGAAACAATGGTGACTTTCGAGCCGACCAGCGCATTGACCAGCGTCGACTTTCCGACATTCGGTGCGCCGATCAGGGCGACAAAACCGCATCGCGTCGGCGTGGAAGAATTTTCCTGCGCGGCCTCAGAC
>JAIERI010000068.1 GCA_019747015.1 Xanthobacteraceae bacterium | reverse complement strand
CGCGATGTGATGCCGTGCATCAGTTTTTTTGCGCCGGTCAGCGTCGATGGCAGCGGCAAGTTTCTCTGGAACGAAGACCGGCGCCACGCCGGCGATTTTGTCGATCTTCGCGCCGAGATGGATTTGCTTGTGGCGCTGTCGAATTGTCCGCATCCGCTCGACCCGGCCTCAAGCTACCCGAACGATTCGGTTGAGATCATCCGCTTTCGCGCGCCGGCCGCGGGCAAGGGCGATCTGTGCCGCACCGCCAGCGCCGAATCCATTCGCGCCTTCGAGAACACCGCGTTTCTCGAAGCAGGCATGGCAGGGTGAGCGCCATGACCCTTCATTCGGTTTCACATTCGCTTCGCACCGTACTCGATGTCGAGATTCCCGCCCGCGCGCCGTGGTCGGCGATCGTCAAAAAGGGGCAGACACTTCGGATCGTTGACACCCATGGCCAACAGGCGGTCGATACGCTGCTCTATAATGCCCACGATCTTCAGGAGCGCTATAGCGGGCAGGACACCCTGCGCGCGCAAGGCTCGGCCTATATCGGCCTCGGCACGCAACTGATCTCGAACGAAGGCCGCGTCATGGCGCGCGTCACCGCCGACAGTTGCGGCTCGCACGATACCTGCGCGGGCGCATGCTCCTGCGAGAGCAACACCGTGCGTTTTGGCCATGACACCAAATATCTTCATGCCTGCCGCGAGAATTTTATCATTGAGGCTGCGAAGTACGGCCTCACCAAACGCGACATCGTGCCGAATCTGAATTTCTTCATGAACGTGCCGTTCGATACCAACGGCAATTTCACCGTGGTCGATGGCGTGTCCAAGCCCGGCGATTACATCGAGATGGCCGCGGAGATGGACGTACTGTGCCTGATCTCGAACTGTCCTCAGGTCAACAATCCCTGCAACGGTTTCTTTCCGACCCCGATCCAGGTGATGATCTTCGAAGCGGCGAAGGACTGAGGCATGTTCAGCAAAGTCCTGATCGCCAACCGCGGCGAGATCGCCGGGCGGATTGGCAAAACCTTGCGCCGCATGGGCATTGCCTCGGTCGCCGTCTATTCCGATGCGGACCGTTTCACGCGGCCGGTGCTGGAGGCCAATGAAGCGGTCCGCGTCGGCCCCGCGCCGGCGGCCGAGAGTTATCTCAACATCGATGCCATCGTTGCGGCCTGTCTTCAAACCGGCGCGCAGGCGGTGCATCCGGGATACGGGTTTCTGTCGGAAAACCGTGTCTTCGCCGAGAAACTTGCGCAGCACGGCATCGCGTTCATCGGTCCGCGCCCGGAGCATCTGGATGCGTTCGGCCTCAAGCACAAGGCCCGCGAGATCGCGCAGCTCAGCCGTGTGCCGCTGCTGCCGGGCTCCGGCCTGATTGAGACCATCGATGAGGCGATGGAGCAGGCCGAGATCGTCGGCTTCCCGCTGATGCTGAAAAGTACTGCAGGTGGTGGCGGCATCGGCATGCAGCTCTGCCATGATGCTGAAACGCTGCGCGAGCGCTTCGCCACCGTGCAGCGCACCGCGCGGGCGAGTTTTGGCGATGCGCGCGTGTATCTGGAGCGATTTGTCGCCGAGGCGCGTCACATCGAGGTGCAGATTTTCGGCAACGGCAAGGGGCAGGTGGTGGCGCTCGGCGAGCGCGATTGCTCGCTGCAACGGCGCAATCAGAAAGTCGTCGAAGAGACGCCTGCACCGGGTCTCGATACGCAGACCCGTGCGCGGCTGCATGGTGCCGCTGTCGCGCTCGGCAAGAGCGTGGCTTACGAATCGGCTGGCACCGTCGAATTCATCTATGACGTCGAGCGTCAGGATTTTTATTTCCTCGAGGTCAACACCCGCCTGCAGGTCGAGCATCCCGTGACAGAAGCGGTGTTCGGCGTCGATCTGGTCGAATGGATGATACGGCAAGCGGCCGGCGAGGATGTGCTGGCGCAAGCCGGATCGCTTTCGCCGAAGGGCGCGGCGATCGAAGTTCGCGTCTATGCCGAAAATCCGAATGCGGGATTCCGTCCCAGCGCCGGGCGGCTGACCCGCGTCGATTTTCCGGCCGAAGCGCGCATCGACGGCTGGATCGAGACCGGCGCCGAGGTGACGCCGTTCTACGATCCGATGCTGGCCAAGGTGATCGTCGCGGCGGACAGCCGCGAACAGGCGATTGCAAAACTCAACACGGCACTGGCCCGGACGACGATCGACGGCATCGAGACCAATCTCGATTATCTGCGCGCCATCGCGGCGTCGGATGTCTTCAGCGGTGGCCGGGTCGCAACCAAGGTGCTGGCCGATTTCTCCTATACGCCTCGTACTGTCGATGTGGTCGTGCCGGGCGCGCAATCGGGATTGCAGGAGTTGCCGGGCCGTCTGCATCTATGGCATGTCGGGGTGCCGCCGAGCGGCCCGATGGACGAGCGTTCGTTCCGTCTCGCCAACACCATCGTTGGCAATCTGGATACCACCGCCGCGCTTGAACTGACGGTGAACGGGCCGACATTGCGTTTCAATACGGACGCGATCATCGCTCTTGCCGGAGCACGCATGACGGCGAAACTCGATGGCGTTATCGTCGAGAACAACGTGCCGGTCTCGGTGCACGCCGGTCAGACGCTGATCATCGGCAAGATCGATGGCGCGGGACAGCGCACCTATCTCGCCATTCGCGGCGGGTTCAACGCACCGCAAATTCTCGGCTCGCGCGCCGTGTTCACGCTTGGCGCATTCGGCGGCCATGCGACGGGTGCGTTGAAAGCGGGCGATGTGTTGCACATCGGCGAAGTCAGCGACGCCGCGCAATCTCCTCGCGCGCTTACAGTGCAGGAGCGGCCCGTCCTGACACGCGAATGGACTCTCGGGGTGCTTTACGGTCCGCACGGGGCGCCGGACTTCTTTCTGGATGAGGATATCGAAACACTCTTCTCATCCGGGTACGAAGTGCATTTCAACAGCGCACGCACCGGCGTGCGGCTGATCGGACCCAAACCGAAATGGGCACGGCGAGATGGCGGCGAGGCGGGACTGCATCCCTCGAATATTCACGATAATGCTTACGCAATCGGCTCAATCGATTTCACCGGCGACATGCCGATTATCCTGGGGCCCGATGGCCCAAGTCTCGGTGGTTTTGTTTGTCCGGCCGTGATCACGCGCGACGAGCTTTGGAAAGCCGGTCAGCTCAAGCCCGGCGACAAAGTGCGCTTCGTGCCGGTGCGCCGCCAAAGCGATCCTATTGCCGGTCCGCAGATCAAAAGCGCCTCGGAAGATGCGGGCTCGCCCATCGTCGGCCGCAATGACGAGGGGGCGATTCCGGTGGTTTACCGGCGCGCCGGCGACGACAACCTGCTGGTCGAATACGGGCCGATGGAGCTTGATATCGCGCTACGCTTGCGTGTGCACGTTCTGGCGCAGGCCGTGGTTGAGGCGAAGCTGCCCGGCCTGATTGACCTCACGCCGGGCATCCGTTCGCTGCAGATCCACTATGACGGCACTATCCTATCGCGGCAGAAACTGCTCGACGTGCTGCGCGAACTGGAGCGCAGCCTGCCGCCTGTGAATGCGATGAAGGTGCCAAGCCGCGTTGTGCACCTGCCGTTGTCATGGAACGATCCGCAGGCACAGCTTGCGATGCAGAAGTATCAGGAACTGGTGCGGCCGGACGCACCGTGGTGTCCGTCGAACATCGAGTTCATCCGCCGCATCAACGGTCTTGGCAGCGAGGACGATGTCCGGCGCATCGTGTTCGACGCGAGCTATCTGGTGCTGGGTCTCGGCGACGTCTATCTCGGCGCGCCGGTAGCGACTCCGGTCGATCCGCGCCATCGCCTTGTGACGACGAAATACAATCCGGCGCGGACATGGACGCCGGAAAACGCTGTCGGTATCGGCGGCGCATACATGTGCATTTACGGCATGGAAGGGCCGGGCGGCTATCAATTATTCGGCCGCACGATTCAGGTCTGGAACACGTGGCGGACCACACCTGTATTCAAGCCCGGCCATCCCTGGCTGCTGCGCTTCTTCGACAAGATCAGGTTCTTTCCGGTCAGTGCCGAAGAATTGCTGGAGGCCCGCGCCGCCTTTCCGCATGGGGCCTACGAAATCAAGATCGAGCAGGACGAATTCTCCTACGCCGATTACGCCAGTGATCTGGAACGCGACCGCGCTTCGATCGCCACCTTCAAGGACAGCCAGCAGAAGGCATTCGAGGCCGAGCGCCAGCGCTGGAAGGATTTGAAGCTCGACGAGGTGCCCGCGGAATCCGCCACCGCGGCCGCGCCGGCCGAAGATATCCCAGACGGCTTTGCCGGTGTATTTTCCGAAGTGCCGGGGAATGTCTGGAAGTGTCTTGTCGATGAAGGGGCGAAGGTCGTATCAGGGGACGTCGTCGCGATCATCGAATCCATGAAAATGGAAATCGGTGTTCAGGCGCCGGCGGATGGCACGATCTCCTCGATCCGTGTCAAACCCGGCCAGACGCTGCGTGCCGGAGATGTCGTGGCTATCATAAAGGAGACCGCATGACCGAGACTGTTGCGGAGATCGTCGCCGCGCATCGTTACGGCAAGATGTCGCCGCGCGACACGGTGGCACGCAGCTTTGCGCGCATTCGCG
>JAIERI010000082.1 GCA_019747015.1 Xanthobacteraceae bacterium | reverse complement strand
TAGATGCAGATGAACAGGAACAGCCACACCACGTCGACGAAGTGCCAGTACCAGGCCGCGAATTCGAAGCCGAGATGCTGCGTCGGGGTGAAGTGCCCGGCATAGACGCGGAACAGGCAAACCAGCAGGAAGATGGTGCCGACCAACACGTGGAAACCATGGAAACCTGTCGCCATGAAGAAGGTCGAGCCATAGACATTGCCTGCGAAGCTGAAGGCGGCGTGGCTGTATTCGAAGGCCTGCACGCAGGTGAAGGTCGCGCCCAGGATCACGGTGAGGATCAGGCCCCATTTGACGCCCTGGCGATCGTTCTCAAGAAGCGCGTGGTGCGCCCAGGTCACCGTGGTGCCCGAGGTGAGCAGGATCAGCGTATTGAGCAGCGGCAAATGCCACGGGTCGAAAGTCTCGATGCCTTTCGGCGGCCAGACACCGCCGAACAAAGCCTCACGTGTGACGTGGACCGGATCGGCCGGGAACAGAGCGGCATTGAAGTAAGCCCAGAACCAGGCGACGAAAAACATCACCTCCGAGGCGATGAACAGGATCATGCCGTACCGGTGGGACAATTGCACCACGCGGGTATGATCGCCCTTGTACTGGGCTTCGCGAATGACGTCGCCCCACCAGCCGGCGAAGGTATACAGGACACCGATGGTGCCGATGCCGAACACGATGGGCGCGGCGCCGAACATATGGTGCATCCACGTCACCGCTCCCACCGCCATGATGAAGGCCGAGATCGAGCCGATCACCGGCCACGGGCTCGGATCGACGAGGTGATAATCGTGGTGTTTGACGTGCGCATCAGCCATTGCGGTTCTCCGTTGCGATGCCGGCGTCCCGGCGCGTCGCGAATTCCCCATTCAGTCGATTATAGAACGCGATTATAGATTACCCTTGCGCTTGTCCGGCTCCGAGGCCGCGAGCGGCTTCGGCGCAGGATCTTTCGCCGGGTAGAAAGTATAGGACAGCGTGATCGTGTTTAGTCCATCTTGTTCATGATCTGCGATCAGCACCGGATCGACGTAGAACACCACCGCCAGTTCGCGCTTCTCACCGGGCGCGAAGGCCTGCTCGGTAAAGCAAAAGCAGTTGATCTTCTGGAAGAAGACGCCCGCGGTCAACGGCGCGACGTTGTAGGCGGCCAGACCGTAGGTCGGCCGCGCCGCCTGGTTGGTCACGGTGTAATAAGCGGTCACGACATCGCCGATCTTGACGTCGATCTCGGTTTTCTCTGGCTCGAATTTCCACGGCAACCCGCCGCTGACATTGGAGTCGAAGCGAATGGCGATATGGCGTCCAGTCGAGGCGGACGGACCCGAGGTTGCAACTTGGGTGGTGCCGTTGAAGCCGGTGGCACGGCAGAACCAGTTGTAGAATGGCACGGCGGCATAAGACGCGCCAACCATCAATGCGACCACAAGCCCGCAGATCGATGCCACCAGCACGTCACGCGACATGCGCGGCTTGCGGGCTGTCTGTTCGGCAGGTGATGGCGCTTGATCGCTCATGTCAGATAGGCCGGACCAGAACCGCCGGACCCTTCACAAGGGTCACGGCAAAAAACAAAATCACCAAAACGCCGAGCGCCAATGCGATCGCTATCGAGCGTTCGCGCTGCCGCTTCTTCTGCTCAGGCGTCAGGACGATGCCGGGAAGCTGTTCGTTGTTGTTCATCGCGCTAACTCCCGCATCCTTACCCGATCACCCGCGCAAGCGCGGACGCGACCACTTCGAGCAGCAGGACAGCAAACAGCATGAACAGATAAAGGATCGAAAATTTAAACAGCGCGCGGGTGGCGCGGTTCGCCTCCGTGCCAGTGCGGTGGCGATAGACCTCAATCGCGAGCCAAAGCATGACCGCACCGAGAATCAGCGAGGTGATGCCGTAAATCGCGTCGAAATAGCCGAGCGGCCAGGGCGCGACGGCAACCGCCACCAGCACGATCGTATAGAGCAGAATCTGCAGCCGCGTCGCGTCGGGGCCGGCGACGTTTGGGAGCATCGGCACATTGGCGCGGGCATAATCGTCGGTGCGGAACAACGCGAGCGCCCAGAAATGCGGCGGCGTCCACAGGAAGATGATGAGGAACAGAATGACGGGCTCGGGTGAGAGCGAGCCGGTCGCCGCCGCCCATGCCACCACTGGCGGCAGCGCACCTGCCGCGCCGCCGATCACGATGTTCTGCGCCGTCCAGCGCTTAAGCCACATCGTATAAATGACCACATAGAAGAAGATGGTGAAGGCGAGCAGCGCACCGGCCAGCCAGTTCACCAGAATGCCGAGTGTCATCACCGAGAAAAACGCCAGCGTCACGCCGAAAGCCAGCGCTTCACCGGGCAGAATACGCCCGCGCGGAATCGGGCGGCTTGCGGTGCGCGACATCAGCGCGTCGATGTCGGCCTCGTACCACATGTTCAGCGCGCCGGCGGCGCCACCGCCAACCGCAATGCAAAGAATGGAGGTGATGGCGAGTACGGGATGAAAATGCACGGGCGCGATCAGGAGCCCGACAAGCGCCGTGAACACCACGAGCGACATCACCCGCGGCTTCAAAAGCGCGATATAATCGGCGACCCCGGCTTCCGAAATCCGGGGCGACAGATCGACCGCATTGTGTTCAACAACCGACAAGTCTCTACTCGCTCTTCACTCGTTCTTTAACGCTTCACCCGCCGACGGCCTTACGTCCGTGGCGGATGTCTTGTTTCAGCAGCGGCGCGTATTCGCGCCGCGAACTTTTACTGCACGCGTGGCAGGGTCTCGAACTGGTGGAACGGCGGCGGCGACGACAGCGTCCATTCCAGAGTGGTGGCGCCCGCGCCCCAGGGATTGTTCGGAGCCGGCACCTTGCGCGAGAAAGCGTCGATCACACCGTAGATGAAAATCAGCACGCCGAAGGCGGAGATGTAAGAGCCGATCGACGACACCAGATTCCAGCCGGCAAACGCGTCCGGATAATCGACATAACGGCGCGGCATCCCCGACAGACCGAGAAAATGCTGCGGGAAGAACACGAGGTTGACGCCGATGAACGTAACCCAGAAGTGCGCCTTGGCGATGGTGTCGCTGTACATGTAGCCGAACATTTTCGGGAACCAGTAATACCAGCCCGCGAAGATGGCGAACACCGCGCCGAGCGACAGCACGTAATGGAAGTGCGCGACGACGTAATAGGTATCCTGCAGCACGCGGTCGACGCCGGCGTTGGCGAGCACCACGCCGGTCACGCCTCCGACCGTGAACAGGAAGATGAATCCGATCGCCCACAGCATCGGCGCCTTGAACTCGATCGAGCCGCCCCACATCGTGGCGATCCACGAGAAGATCTTCACGCCGGTCGGCACCGCGATCACCATTGTGGCGGCGACGAAATAAGCCTGCGTCGCGCTCGACATGCCCACCGTATACATGTGGTGCGCCCAGACAACGAAGCCGATGCCGCCGATGGCGACCATCGCGTAGGCCATACCGAGATAACCGAATACCGGCTTCTTCGAGAAAGTCGAGACGATCTGCGAGATCATGCCAAAGCCCGGCAAAATCAGAATGTAGACTTCAGGATGTCCGAAGAACCAGAACAGATGCTGGAACAGTACCGGGTCGCCGCCACCTTCGGCCGCGAAGAAGGTGGTGCCGAAATTGCGGTCCGTCAGCAGCATGGTGATGGCACCGGCGAGAACCGGCAACGACAGCAAGAGCAGGAACACCGTGACGAGGATCGACCACACGAACAGCGGCATCTTGTGCATGGTCATGCCAGGCGCGCGCATGTTGAAGATCGTGGTGATGAAATTGATCGCGCCGAGGATCGAGGAGGCGCCGGCAAGATGCAGCGACAGGATCGCGAAATCGACCGCCGGGCCAGGATGGCCGCTGGTCGAGAGCGGGGCATACATGGTCCAGCCCGCGCCGACGCCGTTGGCGCCCGGCTCACCTTCCACGAAGGTCGAGATAAGGAGCAGCGAGAAGGAGGCAGGCAGCAGCCAGAACGAGACGTTATTCATGCGCGGGAACGCCATGTCCGGCGCGCCGATCATCAGCGGCACCATCCAGTTGCCAAAGCCGCCGATCATCGCCGGCATCACCATGAAGAAGATCATGATGAGGCCGTGTGAGGTCACGAACACGTTGTAGGTATGGTTCTCGTGAAAAAGCTGGATACCCGGATACATCAGCTCGATGCGGATCGCGACCGACATCGCACCACCGATGATGCCCGCCATGATCGCGAAGACAAGGTACATCGTGCCGATGTCCTTATGGTTCGTCGAATACACATAACGCCGCCAACCGGTCGGGTGATCGTGTGCATGATCATCATGAGCATGATCGGCGGAGGCATTGGTTGCAGCGGTGGTAGCCATTTTCAGATCCTTTGAACCTTACAGTCCCGAACCTTGCGGTTCTCGGCTCGATATGCGGTCGCTTTTATTGTGCGGGTTTTTCAAGTGAGGCGAATGAATTCACCGGATTTGACGCGAATTTCTTCTTCGCATCCTCGACCCAAGCCGCAAACGCCTGATCGCTCACG
>JAIERI010000182.1 GCA_019747015.1 Xanthobacteraceae bacterium | reverse complement strand
ACAATATCAGGTCACGGTCTATGACCGCGAGCTTCGCCCCGGCGGCCATAGCCACACTGTGATAATCGATTACGACGGCACGCCGCTCGCCGTCGACATCGGCTTCATCGTTTACAACGAAATCAACTATCCTGGTCTTACTTCCCTATTCGCGCATCTCGGCGTCGAGACCACCGAAAGCAACATGGATTTCGCTGTCACGGCGGACAACGGCCGTTTCGAATGGAAGGGCGGCGGCGGCACATGGTGGACAACAGCGAAGGGATTGTTCGCCCAACCGACAAATTTGTTCTCAGCATCCTATCTGTGGATGCTGCGCGACATTTTGGTCTTCAATGTCAAAAGCGTCGAGGATCGCGCCACTGGCGTGCTGCGCGGACTCTCGCTCGGCGATTATTTCGCGCGCCGCAAATTCGCCCCGCGCCTGCTGACTGATTATCTCGCCCCAATGGGGGCTGCGATCTGGTCGGCGCCCGCGGACCAAATCATGGATTTTCCGGCCGAGAATTTCGTCGGATTTTTCGACAATCATCGCCTGCTGCAATACGACCGGCCGGTCTGGCGTACCGTAAAGCGCGGCAGCCGAAGCTACGTGGAAAAACTGACGGCAAATTTTTCCGACCTGCGGCTTGGCTGCGCCGTTACCTCGATCAAACGCAGCGGACACGATGTCGTCGTCACCGACAGCTTCGGTCGCAGCGAGACTTACGATCATGTCGTTGTCGCATCCCACAGCGATCAGGCGCTAGGGATGCTCGACGATGCTAGCGCTGAGGAGCGCGCGATCCTCGGCGCCATCCGCTACGCTCCGAACACCGTTTATCTGCACCGCGACCCACACCTGATGCCCAAGCGCAAGCGCGCATGGGCCTCGTGGAATTTTTTGCGCTGGCGCCGTCAAGATAGCGCGCTTAACGACGTAGCTGTGACCTACTGGATGAACGCGCTTCAGGGCATCGACCGTGACAAGCCGCTATTCGTCAGTCTCAATCCGCCGTTCGAGCCGGATCCCTCGCTGACCTTCGGCCGTTACGTGTGTGAGCATCCGCAATACGACGGCGCGGCATTCGAGGCACAGACGCGATTGAACGAGATTCAAGGCCAACGTCACACCTGGTTCTGCGGCGCGTGGACCGGTTACGGCTTTCACGAAGACGGGCTGCAGTCGGGACTTGCGGTGGCCGAGGCGCTCGGCGCATCCGTGCCGTGGCAGGCGCCGGCTACCGCGCTTGCCGAAGCGGCGGAATAGATCATGCCAAGCCCTCCCGCCAACACAACGCAGGACACAAAGGCCGCCGCGCTTTATTTCGGCGATGTGATGCATGCCCGGCTCAAGCCAATGGGTCATCGGTTCAGCTATCGCGTGATGAGTCTGTCGATCGATCTGGATCGACTCAAAGAGGCCGATACGCTCTCGCCTTTGTTCGGCGTCAACAAAGCGGCACTCTACAGTTTCCACGAATCCGACCACGGCCCGCGCGATGGCACCCCGCTACGAGCGTATGTGCAGCGCCGCGCGATGGCCCATAACATCGACCTGACAGGCGGACGGGTGCTGCTGCTGTGTTATCCGCGGTTATTCGGTTATACCTTCAATCCACTGTCGGTGTATTTCTGCACAGCCGCCGACGGGCGGCTGGCGCTGATGATCTATGAGGTCCGCAACACCTTCGGCAAAATCCACTCTTATGTGATCCCGGTGAAGGTCGATCAGATCAGCGCCGCTGGTCTGCGCCAGCAGCAGGACAAGATCTTCCGCGTCTCTCCCTTCATCGGCATGGCCATGCGGTATCATTTCCGGGTTTTGCCGCCGGGCGAGGACGTCAAATTGAGAATTCTGGAAACCGATTCGGAAGGACCGTTGCTGTCAGCCACGTTCAGCGGCCGCCGCGCCACGCTGACATCGCCGGCACTGCTGCGCGCCTTTGTTGCTCTGCCACTGATGACCTTCAAAATCATCGCAGCCATTCATTGGCAGGCCTTGCGTCTCTGGCTCAAAGGCGCGAGATTTATTCCCGGAACGAAGCAGCAGAACCCTGCTTCACGGGGCCGCACCGGGGAAACATACGACCTCGGCTAGGCGCATATGATGCAGGTCACACATGACATAGGTCAATGTCTGCATCGGCTTGGTGGGTAGCAATTGACGGATTGACCACTGACGGATTTGCATCATGCCTGACGTGATTGTTCTGACGCCCGACAACATCGACAAAACCTTGCGTAATGTGCCGCGTGTGGTGCGTCTCGCCCTTCGTTTCGCCGCAAGGCTGCGCCGCGGCACTCTCGATGTGACACTGCCTGACGGACGCACGGTGCGATGCGCCGGCGTGGAGCCGGGTCCGGCGGCGGCAATGACAATCTACAAATACGGCTTCGCCTGGCGGTTTCTCAACGGCGGCGACATCGGCATCGCGGAAGGTTATCTGCGCCGTGAATGGGACACGCCGGACCTGACCAAATTTCTCTACCTGTTCTGCGTCAACCACGAGATGATTCAGGCATTGCTCGGCGGCAAGCCGGTGATGCGTCTCGTTCAGAATATGCGGCACTGGCTCAACCGCAACACCAAGCGGCAGGCACGCAAGAACATCTACGCGCACTACGACATCGGCAACGCGTTCTATTCGGCATGGCTCGATCCATCCATGACCTACTCCTCGGCGCTGTTTGAGGACGGCACGCCGGATCTCACTGCCGCACAGCACAACAAATACCGCCGCCTGGCCGAGGCAATCAATCTTCAGCCTGGACTAAAGGTTCTGGAAATCGGATGCGGCTGGGGCGGCTTCGCCGAGTTCGCCGCGAAAAACTATGGCGCCAAAGTTGTCGGCCTGACCATCAGCACAGAGCAGCGCGACTTCGCGCGCAAGCGCATCCACGACGCGGGCCTGAGCGACAAGGTCGAGATCCGCTTTCAGGACTATCGTGACGAGCGCGATCAATACGATCGCATCGCCTCCATCGAGATGATCGAGGCGGTCGGCGAGGAATTCTGGCCGCAATATTTCACCCAATTGCGCGATCGTCTCAAACCCGGCGGCCTCGCTGGCATACAGGCCATCACCATCCAGGACAGATTTTTTCAGAGCTACCGGACCGAGGTCGATTTCATCCAGCGCTATGTGTTTCCAGGCGGCATGCTGCCCTCGCCCGACATACTGAAATCGCTCGGCGAAAAATTCGGCGTGCCGGTGATCCGCGAACGGATTTTCGGGCAGGACTACGCCAAGACGCTGGCGACCTGGCGCGACAATTTCCGCGCGGCGTGGCCGAACCTCATTCCGCTCGGGTTCGATGAGCGGTTCCGGCGACTGTGGGAATACTATCTGGCATATTGCGAGGCCGGTTTTCTGTCCGGCAACATCGATGTGCGGCAAGTGGTTTTTGCCAAGACAGGATAGATCGCAGGATAGACCGCAGGCTGGCGTCGCAACCGGTTCATTTCACGCACTTGTGCGGGCCGCGAACGGCCACTAGGTTGTGGCCCCGTCCCTTGCCACATGCGGTTCCATGCTCATTCGAAACGACGTCGTCGACGCCATCGGCAACACGCCCCTGATCAAGCTCAAGCGCGCGTCGGAGGTGACCGGCTGCACCATTCTCGGCAAGGCCGAGTTCATGAATCCGGGACAGTCGGTCAAGGACCGCGCGGCGCTGTACATTATTCGAGACGCGATCAAGCGCGGCACGCTCAAGCCTGGCGGCGTTATCGTCGAGGGCACCGCGGGCAATACCGGCATTGGCCTCGCGCTGGTCGCCAACGCACTCGGCTTTCGCACCGTCATCGTCATTCCCGAAACGCAGAGTCAGGAAAAGAAGGACATGCTGCGGCTGTGCGGCGCGCAGCTTGTCGAGGTGCCGGCTGCGCCCTATTCCAACCCAAACAATTACGTGCGCCTGTCCGGACGGCTTGCCGAGCAGCTTGCAAAGAGCGAACCCAATGGCGCGATCTGGGCCAACCAGTTCGACAACGTCGCCAACCGTCAGGCCCATATCGAGACCACGGCGCAGGAAATCTGGATGCAGACCGGCGGCAAGATCGATGGCTTCGTCTGTGCCGTCGGCTCCGGCGGCACACTGGCCGGCGTCGGCATGGGGCTGAAGGCGAAGAGCAAGACCGTCCAGATCGCCATTGCCGACCCGATGGGCGCGGCGCTTTACAGCTACTACACGACCGGCGTTCTCAAATCGGAAGGCTCGTCGATCACCGAAGGCATCGGCCAGGGCCGCATTACCGCCAATCTCGAAGGCGCGCCAGTGGACAAGGCCTATCAGATCCACGACGAGGAAGCGGTGAAGATCGTGTTCGAACTGCTCGAGCATGAGGGCCTTTGTCTCGGCGGCTCATCGGGCATCAACATCGCCGGCGCGATGCATCTGGCGCGCGATCTCGGACCCGGTCGCACCATCGTGACTGTGCTGTGCGACTACGGCACGCGCTATCAGTCGAAGCTGTTCAACCCGGAATTCATGCGCGAGAAGGGTTTG
>JAIERI010000228.1 GCA_019747015.1 Xanthobacteraceae bacterium | reverse complement strand
TTCGCCAGATGCGCGCCGTCGAAGGCACGGCAAAACCTTAGCGTATATCTGGGTCCGTTCTGTGTACCGACCCCAATAAGCGAGCCCTTCTCGCCTTTGCGCACTTGGGCGCCGAGTTCGTCGTATTGTTTGTAGGTGGCCCAGACCTGATGCTGAAATTTCTTCTCGTCGGCATCGATCCACAGCGAGAGGACGTTGCTGCCGCGATAGTGTTTGTCGGTGAGCGCATTCTTGGGGATGGTGAAGGCGACACCTAGCCTGTGCCACGGCATCTGAAATTCGCCAGCGCCGGCTTCGATAGCAGCCACGATCTTAGCGGTGATGGCCTCGTGGACATCGAGCTTCGGTTTGAGTTGATCGTAGGTGCGTGGTGATCGGAACTTTGGTTTGGACATGGTGGAGCGCTCCTTTCGCGGCGAGGGGTTCGCCCCAAGGGGCCCCTTGCCGCGAAAGGAGACGCGCGGCGTCAATTGCCGAACGTCCCTCTCCCAATTTTTGCGTGTTACACGTCGGCGCTTGGTGCCTTGTCGCGGCCCTTGCGTGCGCGCTTGTCGGCATTGCCACGTGCAGTATCGGCGTCGGGCGCTGCCACTTCGCTGCGCGCCGTGCGTTCCGCTTCGAGCGCCTGCGTTGACTTCCAGGGCAGAACATTACCGCCGAAGCGAAGACCGCTTTTGCCGGCCAGATCGCGGGCCAGAACGGTGTAGCGGCCGCGCGCATTCCAGAACGAGCCGATATCGGTGTAACTGGGTTTGCCCGTTTGGGCATTGAGCTTGCCGGGGCGATTGCGCAGCGTGACGTATAGCGGGATATCTTTGGACTCCGGCGCAAACAATTCGGCGGGACGTGCGCCGGTCTTCTTGAACTCGGTTTGCAGCATGGCGTCCTTGGCAGCGAGATCACGATCACGTGCGGTCGCATAGCCGCCCCAGATTGTGCTCACCTCACCCGAACGTGGATCGGTCACCTCGCGCGGTTCCATCTTGCGTGTCAATCGGCGCGGAACTTTGACCCCTTATCGGCGCGCAATAGTGACCCCGTCTTTTGATGTTTCTTCCGCCAGCCGGGCCTGGAGCTGTGCAGCGTAGCGGAGCAGCGGAAGGCCCGGCTGGCGGTTCGCGTTTTCAAGCCCTGTTCTTGAAGCGCCAGCTGTCGTTGCCGGTCTCGATGATGTCGCAGTGGTGCGTCAGGCGATCGAGCAGAGCCGTGGTCATTTTGGGATCTGCGAACACCGTCGGCCATTCGGCGAAGGCAAGGTTGGTCGTCACGATGATCGACGTGCGCTCATAGAGTTTGCTGATCAGATGGAACAGCAGCTGTCCGCCAGATTGAGCGAACGGCAGGTAACCGAGTTCGTCGAGTATCAGCAGATCAACGCGGCTCAGGCGATCAGCGATGCGGCCCTGGCGGCCGAGCTTCACTTCGCCCTCAAGCCGGTTGACCAGATCGACGACGTTGAAGAAGCGCGCCTTCTTGCCTGAGCGAATGACGCTGCGCGTGATGCCTATGGCCAGATGCGTTTTCCCCGTGCCGGTGCCGCCGACCAGCACGACGTTACGCTGATCGGCGAGGAAGGCGCCGGTACTCAGCTGCTCGATCAGCGCGCCGTTGATCGGCGTGCCGTCGAATGACAAGCCGGCCAATTCCTTGGCCAACGGTAGCTTGGCGATGGTCATCTGGTAGTTGATTGAGCGCGCATTCTTGGCGGCGATCTCAGCCTTCAAAAGGGCGCCGATGACCTTCTCCACACCGTGCTGACGTTTGATGCCGACCGACACGATCTCGTCGTAGGCTGCCCGCATGCCGGCGAGTTGCAGCGTCGCCATCATCTCCAGTATTTCAGACCGCTCCATGGCAGACCTCCACGGTGACGGCCGCGGCAGCAAGGCGCAGGCTGTCGTAACGCGCGCAATTGGCAACCGGCGGGATGGCGAGCGTCAATCGTTCCGGCGTCTGGATCGGCGATGTCGGCGCAGTCGGCTTCTGCCGCGACAGCGCATTCAAGACCACGTCGGCACTGGCAATACCCGCGCTGAGAGATTCTGCGCACGCCGCATCCACCGCCACCAGGCCATCCGTTAGAACCGCCGACAGGATCTTCACCATTTGCCGGTCGCCGTCATTGCTGCCCGCTAGCTTGCGGCGGATCTTCTCGATCGACGCCGGCAGCAGCCAGTCCTTGAATGGCGCCCCATTGCGCAATGCGCCGGGCTTCCTGGCCAGCACAGGCACATAATGCCAGGGATCATAGGCGGTCTGATCGCGGCCGAACTTGCGCGCATGTTCGCCGACGATGACGCCGTCCTGCTTGATCACGATGCGCTCGGCATAAGCGTAGATGTCGACCGGGCGCCCCACAGCCTTCGACGCGACCGAGTATTTGTTGCGGTCGAACCGCACGAGACAGGTTTTCGACACCGACGCCGTCGTGGCGTGGAAGCCGTCGAATACGCCGCGATAGGTCATCAGGACAGGTCGCTCAGCCTCGAACATCTCGAAGACCGTTTTGTCTTTCTGTTCGGGATGCGGCTGCGCCTTGGCGTAGGTGATGCACTTGTCGGCGAGCCAGCCGTTGAGATCGTCCAACGTCTTGAACGCCACGCGCGGCGAGAAGAACCGCTCGCGCACCACGCCGACCTGGTTTTCAACTTGGCCTTTTTCCCAACCCGCTGCCGGGCTGCACGCTGTCGGCTCGACGAGATGATGGCTCATCAGTTGCTCGAAGCGCCGGTTGAACGCGCGCTCCTTGCCGACAAACACCGACTCGACGGCGGTTTTCATGTTGTCGTAGATGCCGCGGCACGGCACGCCCTTGAAGAACACGAACGCCTTTTCGTGTGCGTCGAACACCATCTCCTGGCTCTCGCGCATGTAGGCGCGGGCGAAGATCATCCGGCTATGGCAGAGCCGGACCTGGGCGACCTTCACGGTCACCGTCACGCCGTCGAGCACGATGATCTCGTGGCTCCAGTCGAACTGGTAGGCTTCGCCGGCCGCAAAGCTGAGCGGCACGAACGCCGCCGCCGTTCGCTCGCCCTCGCGCACCGCCCACGCCCGCCCATAGCGCCGGACAGCGTCGTAGCCGCCTGGGTAGCCAGTGCCCCTCAGTTCCTCGAACATGCGTTGATAGGTCAGCCGCTCGCGCCGCGACGACGTCGTGTTGGCCGCCAACATCGCCTCCAACGCCACCACGTAGTCGCCCAGCTGCGGCAGCGGCTGGTCCTGGCGCAGGTAGCGGTGCTCGGTCTTAACTTCGGCGCGGATGATGTCGCGCACCGTGTTCCGCGCGAGGTTCATCTCCCGCGCGATCGCCTTGATCTTTTTGCCTTGAACGAAATGCGCCCGCCGCACCTTCCCGATCGTATCCACTGTCAACATCCCCCACTCGGCCCCTCGCGCGACTCACGCACAAGCGACCAGTTTCACCACCCGGGAGAGGGGTCAAAATTCGACGCCGATTCACCCCGAATAGGGGTCAAAATTGCACGCCGGTTCACAGGCTTGCGAGGTTGCGAAGGGTGGCCGGTCATAATGTCTTCTAAATATGCGACTGCAAAAGGCTGTATTCTGACGGTGCGGCCTTCCAAGTCAAGCCGCGCGCACCTCCCAATGGACGCGTCAGACACGCTAAAAAGTCCGATGATTTGTACGCTTGCCTAGGCCGCTCCCGGCGGACGCCGCCAATGTGTGGTTCGCGGGCCAGCCACGAACGTGCGCTTCCCAGTTCTGAGCGCATGCGGCCGCAGCCTGTGCAATTGCACGGCCACGCCCATGCGCTGATGACGCTGGCTTTGGTGCAAGGCGCGGCGCACTGACCGGTGAGTGGCGGCAAGCGATGAAACAACCGACTGTCTCGACCGCCGCTTTTCAGCAGCGTGGGTCAGCGCGAGATGAACCAATTCCGCCCTCTCCTCTTCCGCCAAGCGATGCGCCGCAGCAGCGCGTGCCGCCGGATCAGACAGCATTGACAATGCCGCCCGTCGATCAGCAAAGCGGGCGACGACAGCCGCCGTCGCACTGGTGTGCTGGGCATGCAAGCCACTGTCGATGGCAGCGATGGCGCGATCCACTTCATCGCGCTGCGCCACCACCAGCACCTGCATAAGGGTGGCCAACACCGATGCGTGGGCGCGTTTAGCGGTGCGGATCACATCACGCTGCGGCTGTCTCAACTCGGCGGCCTTCCGGTTTTCTTGGGCTCCCTGGCTCGGCCTTTCCAGGGGTCCCGTTACTGGTCCCGTTCCCAGCCCTTGCCGCGGTCGCGCTCCTTCCAGTAGGCATCGGCCTGCTGGTGTGTGCGTTCCTCCTCGCTGACGCGTACGGCCGCATCGATGATCTTTTGATAGGGTGCCCCCTTGGGTTCGGGTGCCGGCTTTTCCGCCTCGTGCTTGGCCGCTGCTTTGGCCTGGGCCTCGCGAACCTCGGGCGGAGTCG
>JAIERI010000211.1 GCA_019747015.1 Xanthobacteraceae bacterium | reverse complement strand
CAGCCATTTGTCGATGCGCTGACGGTCCAAGCCTGATTTCCCGCCTTAATCCTTGCGGTTGGCGAGTTGTTCCTTCAGCGCCGCGAGTTTCGCGAACGGCGAGTTCGGATCGGCGGGACGATCGCGGTCGCGCGGGGAAGCGCTGGTGGCGAAGGTTCGAAGCGCAGCGCCCCCGCCATCCTTGCGTCCGTCGCGGCCGCCTTTCGGTCCACCGTCACGTTTACCTTGGCGTTTGCCTTCGAACTTGCCGCCCGGCTTTCCCTCGAATTTTCCGCCGAACTTGCCCTCGAATTTCTGGGTGCGGTTTTGACCCTCGCGCGGACGCCGATCCTCGCGGGGCGATTGCGCCTGCGCGCCTTCAGCCGGCGCGGCCTCCGCATTCGCTGGCGCGTCAGGACGGCGATGATGATTGCGGCGGCGTGCGTGACGCTCACGCGGCACCCCGTCGGGAGCCTCGCCTTCTTTTGCGGCTGCGCCCTCGCCTGCCGCATTCTGATTGCGATGGCGATTGCGATCATGGCGTGGACGGCGCTCGTCAGAACGCCCGGCGGGCCGCCAGACTTCGATCAGCACCGGTTCGGCTGGAGCGGCGTCGGCCGCGACCGTCTCGGCGGTGACTGTCGTCTCGCCTGTTGAAGCCTCCGTGGCGGAAGCCTCTGTCGCCGGTGTTGCATCAACGGCAGCGTCGCCTGAAGGCTGCATGTCGGAAACGGGAGCCGACGGTTCAACAGGCGGCGGCTCGACGGGTGTTTCCGCCGCGGGTGTCTCGGCAGGCGCCTCTCCAGCCGGCGCGAATTCAACCTCGGGCAATTTCGCCGCGCTTGAGGACTCGTCAGCCGCCACGCCTTCCGCGGCGATCACAGCATCAGATGCAGTGTTTTCAGTTGCAGCTTCGCCCGGCGCAACCGCAGGCGGCGGCTCAGGCAATGGCGGACGGCGATCCATGCGATAGCCGAGTGCGCGCAGCACCGAGGCGAAATCCTCGCCCGCCGATCCAGTCAAGGATGTCATCGCCTGGGTCACGACGAACGAGCGTCCGTCAAACGCGCCGGCGGGTTTTTCCAGCGTCGAGCCTGCGCGCCACGACAACGCAGGACGAATGAGATCGGCCAGACGCTCCAGAATATCGACGCGCACCGCACGCGCGCCGCACAGTTTGTAGCCGAGCACGCGATAGGCATCGCCGCTCAGCGCATTGTCCGCGGCAAATGACGTGCGTCCGCTGCCGGCCAGATGTTGCGCGCCGGTCAGCGCGGCGAAATCTACATTATCCTGCTTCAGCGCCCAGAGCAGCGAAGCAAGACCGCGCGCCGCGGGCTTGAGCAACAACGGCACGAAAATATGATACGCGCCGAACCGCACACCGTATTTGCGAAGCGCCGCGCGCGAGGGCTGATCCAGATCCTTCATCTCGGTTGCGATTCTGGCGCGCTCGATCACGCCGAGCGCCTCCACCAGCTGAAACGCAATTCCACGCGCGATGCCGGTGACGTCCTCGGCCTTCTGCAGTTCGAACAGGGGATGGAGAATTTTATTTATATGCGTTTTCAGCCACAGATCGAGCCGCGCCTGGACGGCATCGCGCGGCGCGCCGGTCAGCCGCTCGTCGGCGACGACCCGCAGGCGCGGGCTCAGCGTATCCTCGGCGGCGACGAGCTTGGCGACGGCATCGCCGGTCCAGCGCAGCGTACCGTCCGAGGCGAGCAGGAACTGATCGTCCGGCGCGTTCGACAATTTTTCAGCGCGGGCGTCGATTTCGCCGGCCAGCGCCTTCAGCGCGGTCGCCTGCAGTGCCTTCGCGTCGGACCCCGCTTCGGCCGATTCCGGCGCGAATATGAATCCGTCGAGGCGGCCGATCACATGGCCCTCGACGGTCACTTCGCCGGTCTTCCCAATCTCGGTATTCAGCATCGTGTTTTCCCGCAAGCGGCGCATCAATACACTGGTCCGGCGATCAACGAAACGCTCAGTTAGCCTTTCGTGCAGCGCATCCGACAATTTATCTTCCACGGCACGGGCAATTCCCTGCCAGTGTTCGGGGTCTTTGAGCCAATCGGGCCGGTTGGCGGCGAAGGTCCAGGTCCGGATTTGCGCGATCCTGGCGGATAACGTGTCGATATCGCCGTCGGTTCGGTCGGCCTGTGCAATCTGGGCGGCGAACCACTCGTCCGGAATCTTGCCCTGGCGCATCAGGAAGCCATACAGCGTGGTGACGAGTTCGGCATGCGCCGCGGGCGCCAGCCGGCGATAATCCGGAACAAGGCAGGTGTCCCACAGCCGCTCGACGGCGGCGGCGCCTTTGGCCATGTCGCGCACATCGCTATCGCGCGCCGCATGGTCGAGCACGCGCAGATCCTCGGCGACCGGCGCGCGGGTCAGCGATTCATGATTTGGCGTCAGCGCCAGCGAGACCTGCAATGCTCCGAGCGAGGAGAAGTCGAGCTGCGAGCTGCGCCATTGCAGCATCTTGACGCTGTCGAAGGTGTGATTCTGCAGCGCGTTGACGAGGTCGGGCTCGAATGGCGCGCATCGTCCCGTCGTTCCAAATGTGCCGTTGCGGGTGGCGCGCCCCGCGCGTCCCGCGATCTGCGCGAACTCCGACGGCGTGAGGCGGCGAAACTGATAGCCGTCATATTTGCGGTCCGAGGCGAAGGCGACGTGATCGACGTCGAGATTGAGCCCCATGCCCACGGCATCTGTCGCGACAAGATAATCGACGTCGCCGGACTGGAACATCTCGACTTGAGCATTTCTGGTGCGCGGCGAGAGCGAGCCCAGCACCACCGCCGCGCCGCCGTGCTGGCGGCGGATCAGTTCGGCGATGGCGTAGACTTCGTCGGCGGAGAACGCGACGATCGCGGTGCGGCGTGGCTGGCGGGTGATCTTGCGGTCCCCGGCGAATTCGAGCTGCGACAGGCGCGGCCGAGTCACAATGTTCGCGCCGGGCAACAACCGCTCGATGATCGGGCGCATCGTCGCCGCACCCAGCAGCAACGTCTCATCGCGGCCGCGGCGATTGAGGATGCGGTCGGTGAAGACGTGGCCACGCTCCAAATCAGATGCGATCTGGATTTCATCGACGGCGAGAAACGACACGTCGATGTCGCGCGGCATCGCTTCCACGGTGGAAACCCAGAAGCGCGGCTTCGGCGGCTTGATCTTTTCTTCTCCGGTGATCAGCGCCACAGCGTCCGCGCCCGCCCGCGCCGCGATCTTGTTATAGACCTCGCGTGCGAGCAGCCGCAGCGGCAGACCGATAATGCCGGAGGAATGCGCAAGCATCCGCTCGATCGCCAGATGGGTCTTGCCCGTGTTGGTCGGACCAAGCACGGCGGTGACGCCGGCGCCCGGCGCACGGTCTTTGGCGGGGAATGGCGCAGCTAAGGAAAGAGACATGATGTCGGCGGTCCGGATGGCGCTCATCGGGTGCGAGTCTGGAGCGGCACCAGGCAGAAACGCGTCACTTATGGCGGCAGGTGTCTCACAATGCGACGCTTTTCGCGTTGTGACTTAAGCTTTGGAACGACTCCGGAACGAAAGCGGCCCGAATCGCTGACTCATATCGTATCCGGCTTCGTTCACCGCAATATGTCGCGTCGCGGATCGCCCTGATCGCTAGATCGGGGATTTTCACAAATCGCAACGCTTCAAATTGCATCAAAAATCTTAACCCGCGGAGGACTCCGATCAGCTTTAGAGTCAACACGATTCACGTGACGATTCACGTGCCTTGGGCGGGTGTTTAGTTCGTCTTCGGCGCGCGGGCGATGGTCGCGGTGGTGAATTCGGCCGCCTCGATCAGGCCCGTCCCGATCGGGGTTGGAATCTTGACTCGCACCGGCGCAAGCACCCGCGTTCCCGAGATCGGCGCCAGCGTGATTTCCATGTCGCGCTGTTCGGCTAGATATTTGATGGCGTAGCGGCTCGGGATGTAGCCCGCCAGCGGCGTGAAATAGACCGCGCAGACCACAGCCGGGCCCTGATAGCCCTTGGCGAACTTCACCAGCTCCATGCGCTTGTATTCGAGCCGCAGATCGTAGCGCATCCGCCCGTCGAAAACCGCGGTGGTCTTGTGGCAGGCGTCGGGCCCGACGGGATCGCCATTGCCCGGCACGCGCAGGAGCGAGCCGGTGAGCGGATCGGACACGCCGCGGCGGTGTGCTTCGGTCAGCACAATCCGGTCGGGATTGACCGGCTGCGGCGGCTCAATGGAGAAGTCCTTGATGTTGCCGTTGGCCAGCGCGATTCGGATGGTTTCGTTCTTGGTGCCGTACAGGATCGAGGTGAGATAGCTCGAAGGGGCGAGCTGGCCCGCAACAACACGGCCCTGCGCGGTGGCGTTGCCGCTACCGTTGCCGATCGCCTTCATGATGCCGGATGTGCCG
>JAIERI010000046.1 GCA_019747015.1 Xanthobacteraceae bacterium | reverse complement strand
CACAATTATCGGCGCGGGCGCTTGGGGCACCGCGCTGGCCATTGCCACGGCGCGGGCGGTACGCAGTGTGACGCTTTATGCGCGCGACGCAAAGGATGCGGAAAGCCTGTCGCAAGCGCGCGAAAGTCCAAGACTTCCCGGCGTTCGACTTGAAAAAAACATTCGTGTCACCGCCGATCTTGCGGCCAGCGCCAAAGCCGATGTGATCCTCTTGGTAACGCCGGCGCAAAGCCTGCGCGCCGCGGCGAGCGCGCTCGCGCCGCATGTTGCGAAAGCAACTCCGGTGGTGGTGTGTGCAAAGGGCATCGAGCGCGGCACCCGCAAATTCATGACGCAGATTATTGCCGAGGTGATGCCGGACGCCATCCCCGCAATCCTGTCGGGACCGAGCTTCGCCAGCGATGTCGCGCGCGGCCTGCCCACCGCCGTCACCCTCGCCGCACATGACGAAACACTGGCGATTCAACTGACGTACGCGCTGGGCTCGGCGACATTCCGGCCCTATCACACCACCGACGTGCGCGGGGTCGAGATCGGCGGCGCGGCCAAGAACGTGCTGGCAATCGCGGCTGGCGCCGTGGTCGGCAAAAATCTCGGTGCCTCGGCGCTCGCTGCTCTGACCACGCGCGGTTTCAACGAATTGATGCACTTCGGCGTTGCCTGCGGGGCGAAGGCCGAAACCATGGCGGGACTTTCAGGACTGGGCGATCTGATCCTGACCTGCGCGAGCACGCAGTCACGCAATTTCTCTTTCGGGGCAGCCCTTGGACGCGGCGAAAAGCCGTCGCGCGAGATTTTAAGCGAGGGCGAGGCAACTGCGCCCGTGCTGATTGAGATGGCGGAGGCCAAAAACATCGACATGCCGGTGGCGAAAGCGGTGGCCGCAGTGCTGGGGGGCGCATTGACCGTCAATGAAGCGATCGAGATGCTTTTGATGCGGCCGTTCAAGGCGGAAGGATAGATGCGATCATGAATTACTGGCTGGTGAAATCCGAACCGTCGGCGTGGTCGTGGGATCAACAGGTTGCCAAGGGCGCCAAAGGCGAGGCCTGGACCGGCGTACGCAATCACACCGCCAAACTGAACATGATGAAAATGAAAAAGGGCGATCTCGCCTTTTACTATCATTCCAACGAGGGCAAGGAGATCGTCGGCATCGCCGAGATCATCCGCGAACATTATCCCGACCCGAGCGACAAAACCGGCAAGTTCGTCTGCGTTGACATCAAGGCCGACAAGCCCCTGAAAACGCCGGTCACGCTCGTTGCGGTGAAAGCGGAAAAAAAGCTCGCCGACATGGAATTGCTGAAATATTCGCGGCTGTCGGTGCAAGGCGTGACATCAGAACAATGGAAACTGGTCTGTAAGATGGGTGGAATTTGATTTTTTACGACGGGAGCATTTGAGATGATTTTCTATGGCGTGAATATCGTTGCGGTCATCGTCGCCGCCGTCGCAGCATGGTTCTTCGGTGCAGCTTATTATGGCCCACTCGGCAAGATCTGGCTCGAAGCCCAAGGCAAGACAGCTGAAGAGGTCAAGCGTGCGGGCAAATCCGGCGTCGCCAAGGCAGCGCCTTTTATTCTGTCCTTCCTTGCCGAAATCGTCATGGCTGCGATGCTCGCGGGCCTCATCATTCGTACCGGCCCGGTGACGGTTTCGCACGGCCTGAAACTCGCATTCGCAATCTGGCTCGGCTTCCTGCTGACCACGATGGCCGTCAACTATGCCTTCGCTGACCGCAAACCGGCGCTGACATTGATCGATGCCGGTCACTGGCTCGGCGTGGTGCTGATCATGGGTGCCGTGATCGGGTTTTTCGGGTTTTGAAGCTGGCCCGATCTTGATCACTGACGAGACAGCGTTCATCCGCGCCAACACGCGGCTGCGCCCCGTTCCGCTGATTCCCGAAGTGTCCATTTATCTCGCCGATGAAGCCGTGCCCCTGTGGCACAAGACCGAGGAAGAGCTTGGCGAAGCAGGCCTGCCGCCGCCGTTCTGGGCATTCGCATGGGCCGGCGGCCAGGCGCTCGGGCGTTACGTGCTCGATCATCCGGCGCTGGTGCGCGGCAAACACGTTCTCGATCTTGCCAGCGGATCGGGGCTGGTCGGAATTGCCGCGATGAACGCCGGCGCGGCATCGGTTGCGGTGGCGGATATCGACGCCTTCGCGCGCGCCGCGGCGGCGATGAACGCAGTCGCCAATCGCGTCACCTTGTCCCTGATCGAAACTGATCTTTTGACGCAGCCGGTGACAAAGGCATGGGATGTCATACTCGCGGGTGACATTTTTTATGAACGCGACACCGCGCAACGTGCATTTGATTTCTTGGCGGGACAGGCCGCGCGCGGCGCAACAATCCTGATCGGCGATCCGGGCCGAAGTTATCTGCCGAAAGACAAATTGATGCGGCTTGCGGACTACAACGTGCCGGTAACGCGCGATCTGGAAGATGCCGAAATCAAGCACACGTCGGTATGGGCGCTCGCGCAGGCGTAAAATCATCGGAAATCCCGCCGGCCTTGTCCAGGATCAAAGACAGGAGCGTCAAACGTTCCGACAAAAGTCCTAAATGTTGCGCCTTGTCGCGGGCCCCTTGGAAAGCGCATAATCCAGCTAACAAAAAGATTATTTGCTGTTTTCTTAAAACGGCGTTTGTGGAGGAAATCATGTCCGACAAGATTCACGACGTCACGCCTGAATGGGCCAAGCGCGCCTATGTCGACGACGCAAAATACCGGCAGATGTATGCGCGTTCGATCAGCGATCCGAACGGCTTCTGGGCCGAGCAGGCGCAGCGTGTGGACTGGATCACCCCGTTCACCAAGGTCGAAAACACGTCCTTCGCGCCCGGCAACATCTCGATCAAATGGTTCGAGGATGGTGTTCTCAACGCCGCCTATAATTGCATCGACCGCCATCTCGAAAAGCGCGGCGACCAGACCGCGATTATCTGGGAAGGCGACGATCCGAAGGATTCGCGCCACATCACCTATCGTCAACTGCATGACGAAGTCTGCAAGATGGCCAACATCCTGCGGCTGCGGAACGTCAAGAAAGGCGACCGCGTCACCATCTACATGCCGATGATTCCGGAGGCGGCCTATGCGATGCTGGCCTGCGCGCGGATCGGCGCGATACACTCTGTGGTGTTTGGCGGCTTCTCGCCGGACTCACTCGCCAACCGCATTGAGGATTGCAAGTCCACCGTCGTCATCACTGCCGATGAGGGCGTGCGTGGCGGCAAGAAGATTCCGCTGAAAGCCAACGTCGACGCGGCGATCGCGAAAGTCGGCAATGTCGATTGGGTCGTCGTCGTCAAGCACACCGGCGGCAAGGTCGACATGAATCCGGTGCGCGACGTCTGGTACCACGAGGCCGCCGCGGTCGTGGAATCCGAATGTCCGTGCGAGGAGATGAACGCGGAAGATCCGCTGTTCATCCTCTACACCTCGGGCTCGACCGGCAAGCCGAAGGGCGTGCTGCACACCACTGCCGGCTATCTGATCTATGCAGCGATGACGCATCACTACGTGTTCGACTATCACGACGGCGATATCTACTGGTGCACGGCCGACGTCGGCTGGGTTACCGGCCACAGCTACATTCTCTACGGGCCGCTTGCCAACGGCGCGACCACGCTGATGTTCGAAGGCGTGCCGAACTATCCCAGCAACTCCCGCTTCTGGGAGGTGATCGACAAGCACAAGGTCAACATCTTCTACACCGCGCCGACCGCGATCCGAGCGCTGATGCAGGCCGGCGACAGCCCGGTGACGAAAACCTCGCGCAAGAGTCTGCGTCTGCTCGGCTCGGTCGGCGAGCCGATCAACCCCGAAGCGTGGGAGTGGTATTATCGCGTGGTCGGCGACAACCGCTGCCCGATTGTCGATACATGGTGGCAGACCGAGACCGGCGGCATCATGATTACGCCGCTGCCCGGCGCAACCAAACTCAAGGCCGGTTCGGCGACGCGGCCATTTTTCGGCGTGGTGCCGGAAATCATGGATGCGGACGGCAAGGTTCTGGACGGCGAATGCACTGGCAACCTGTGCATCGCGCGTTCATGGCCGGGCCAGATGCGCACGGTCTATGGCGATCATGATCGCTTCGAGCAAACCTATTTCTCGGCCTACAAGGGAAAATATTTCACCGGCGACGGCTGCCGGCGCGATGCCGACGGCTATTACTGGATCACCGGCCGTGTCGACGACGTCATCAACGTGTCGGGGCACCGCATGGGTACGGCCGAGGTCGAAAGCTCGCTGGTCGCGCATGCAAAGGTTTCGGAAGCCGCAGTGGTTGGCTATCCGCACGACATCAAGGGGCAGGGTATCTATGCCTATGTG
>JAIERI010000131.1 GCA_019747015.1 Xanthobacteraceae bacterium | reverse complement strand
TCGCCGGGCTTGGCGCCCTGCGCCATCTTGATCTGCATCATGTCGGAGTTGACGAGGTATTCCGTCGTCACGCCGAAACGGCCAGAGGCGACCTGTTTGATCGCCGAGCGCATCGAATCACCATTCGGCAGCGGCTTGAAGCGATCGGATTCCTCGCCGCCTTCGCCGGTGTTGGACTTGCCGCCGATGCGGTTCATCGCGATCGCCAATGTGGTATGCGCCTCGCGCGAAATCGAACCGAACGACATCGCGCCGGTGGCGAAACGCTTGACGATGCTGACAGCACTCTCGACCTCAGTGAGCGGCACCGGCTTGCGTTTGTCGTCCTCGGCGCTCCTGATCTTGAACAGTCCGCGCAAGGTGAGCAGGCGCTCGGCCTGATCGTTCAGGTTCCTGGCGAAGGCGCGATAGCGCTCCTGCGAATTGCTGCGGACTGCGTGCTGGAGGGTCGAAACTGAGTCCGCGTTCCAGGCGTGATCCTCGCCGCGAGTGCGGATCGCATATTCGCCGCCGACATCGAGGAAGCTCTGGTAGACCGGCGAGGTGCCGAACGCGTCATTGTGACGGCGCGCGGTCTCTTCGGCGATCTCGGCCAGGCCGACGCCTTCGATGCGGGTATGGGTGCCGGCGAAATATTTCGCAACAAAGTCGGCCTTCAGGCCGATGGCGTCGAAAATCTGCGCGCCGCAATAGGACTGGTAGGTCGAAATGCCCATCTTCGACATCACCTTCAAAAGACCCTTGCCGATCGCTTTGATGTAGCGCTTGACGATTTCCTTGTCGTCGAGCGCGCCGGGTAGGCGGTCTTTCATCGCGACGATGGTCTCAAACGCCAGATACGGATTGATCGCTTCGGCGCCATAGCCGGCGAGGCAGGCGAAGTGATGCACCTCGCGCGGCTCACCCGACTCCACGACAAGACCGACCGAGGTGCGCAGACCGGTGCGGATCAGATGGTGATGCACGGCGGCACAGGCGAGCAGCGACGGAATCGGAATGCGATCCGAGCCGGTCATGCGGTCCGACAGAATGATGATGTTGTCGCCCTCGCGTACCGCAGCTTCAGCGCGTGCACAGAGTTCATCGAGCACCTGCTCCATTCCTGCCGCGCCGAAGCCGGCGTGGAAGGTGGTGTCGAGGGTGCGCGACTTGAAATGCGAGTCGACCACTTCCGAAATCGAGCGGATTTTTTCAAGATCCGCGTCGGTCAGGATCGGCTGGCGCACTTCGAGGCGCTTGGTGTTTTGCATGCCCTGAAGGTCGAGCAGATTGGGGCGCGGGCCGATGATCGAGACCAGACTCATCACCAGTTCCTCGCGGATCGGATCGATCGGTGGGTTGGTGACCTGCGCGAAGTTCTGCTTGAAATAAGTGAACAGCGGCTTCGGCTTGTCCGACAGCGCGGACAGCGGCGTGTCGGTGCCCATCGAGCCGGTGGCTTCCTCGCCCATCGCGGCCATCGGCGACATCAGGATGGTGATGTCTTCCTGGGTGTAACCGAACGCCTGCTGGCGGTCGAGCAGTGAAAGGTTCGAGCGCATGCCCTTGCTGGGCGCGTCTTTCAGATCCTCCAGCACGATCTGGGTGCGGCTGAGCCACTCGCGATAAGGATGGCTCTTGGCGAGCTGCGCCTTGATCTCGTCGTCGGGAATGAGGCGGCCTTGTTCAAGGTCGACCAGCAGCATCTTGCCTGGCTGCAAGCGCCATTTGGTGATGATCTGGTCTTCCGGGATTGTCAGCGTGCCCATCTCGGACGCCATCACGATGCGGTCGTCCTTGGTGACGAGATAGCGCGCCGGGCGAAGTCCGTTGCGATCGAGCGTCGCGCCGATCTGGCGTCCGTCGGTGAAGGCCAACGCAGCGGGGCCGTCCCACGGCTCCATCATGGCTGCGTGATATTCGTAGAACGAGCGGCGCTCTTCATCCATCAGGGGATTGCCGGCCCACGCCTCGGGGACGAGCATCATCATCGCGTGCGCGAGCGAGTACCCGCCCTGCACCAGGAATTCGAGCGCGTTGTCGAAACAGGCGGTGTCGGACTGGCCTTCATAGGAGATTGGCCACAGCCGGCTGATGTCCTTGCCGAACAGATCGGACTGCACCGACGCCTGGCGTGCCGCCATCCAGTTGACGTTGCCGCGCAGGGTGTTGATCTCGCCATTATGGGCGACCATGCGATAGGGATGCGCCAGCGACCAGGTCGGGAACGTGTTGGTCGAGAAGCGCTGATGCACCAGCGCCAGCGCCGAGATGAAATCGTCCTCATGCAGATCGGGATAATATTTACCGAGCTGGTCGGCGAGGAACATGCCTTTATAGACGACGGTGCGGCACGACAGCGACACCGGATAATATCCGGCGAGGCCGCGCTCGCGGCGCTGATAGATCGCGTTCGAGATCGATTTGCGCAGCACATAAAGCCGCCGTTCGAAATCGTCTTCGGTCTTGAGCTTGGTTCCGCGGCCGATGAACACCTGCATGTTGCCGGGTTCGGTCGGCTTCACCGTTTCGCCCAATGAGGAATTGTCGGTCGGCACGTCGCGCCAGCCGAGCAGCACCAAATCTTCGGCCTTGATCTGGTCGGCGATGATGCTCTGGATCACCGTGCGCCATGACTTCTCGCGCGGCATGAATACGGCGCCGACGGCGTATTCGCCGGGCTTGGGCAGTCTGAATCCGAGGCCGGTGGCCTTGCGCGAAAAAAAATCGTGCGGGATTTGCACCAGAATACCCGCGCCGTCCCCGGCGCGCGGATCGGCGCCGGTCGCGCCGCGATGTTCGAGGTTGCACAGAATGCCGAGCGCGTCACTCACGATCTGGTGGGACTTCTTGCCCTTGATGTTTGCGATGAAGCCGACGCCGCAGGAATCCTTCTCCTGCGACAAATCGTAGAGTCCCTCCGCGGGCGGGCGCCAGGTATGCTCGTAAAAAGTATCTCCTCGCGTCGGCTCGGAACCACGTTTGCGGTTGAGTTCAATCGCGCTGTCATGAGCAGACGAGAAATCCGCACCATGGCCACTCAACTCGTCGCGCTCGAACCCTGTCCCGCTCATCCCGATCCTCAACTCGAAAGGCCGAAGCCCTTACCCCATCTATCCCCAGCCGCACCTTCGGCGTTGGCGGCTCGTCCGGGCGGCATCTGCCCAAGAACCTGCCCAAGAACCGCTCGCCGAAAACGAGCTTATTTCGAAAATTCAGGCCAGCCGTTGCCATTCTGGCGAACGGGCAGCCTTTTCAGTTGCATGGCTTGCAAGGGCCGTGCCCGGAAACCCGGCAAATTGGGACAGTATTACTGTCCTACCTCCGAGATTGCCAAACTTTTTCTTAACACACAAGCAGATGAGAGTCCTCGCCGCCATGTCGCCAGAGCGGGGCCGGAACGGATGTGGGCCGCCTCAATTGTCGCGCCGATTGCGGCGTGATCGCCGTGTTGCGGCCCAAGCTCTGCCGAAATCGGATTCGACCTTTACCCCGTTCAATGCCTGATTGAGGGGACAGAACGTGATGAGTTCGTTTTCCAGAAAGCTGATGCTCAGCGGAGCGATGGTGTGCGCAGCCTGTACAGCCATGCTCGGAACGGGTCCGGCCGCGCGGGCCGCGGACGATCTGCCGTATGTTTACATTCCGCCGGTCGATGTGGATGTGAACGTCGATCTGGGGCCGCACCGCCCGCCGCGGATTTACGATCCGCGAGGTCTTTATGCCGGAATCCCGCCCGGCGCGCATTATGAGCGCGAGATCGATCGCCCGCTGGTCGCGCCCGACCAGGTCGCGGCGATGCTGCGCTCGACCGGCTTCTCGCTGCTCGGCCCGATTAACCGCCGCGGCTGGGTTTATACGGCGGCGGTGCTTAACCCGCGTGGTGACGATGGCCGCGTGATCATCGATGCGCGCACCGGCGCGATCATCCGTTTCATTCCGGCCTTCGCGATCAATGGACGGACCGATCAGGAACTGTCCACGCTTTACGGACCTCCCGGTCTGCCCCCAGGTCCGCCGCCGATCGCGCAGGACATGCGCCGGGCGCCGCGTCCGCCGCTGAATGTGCCGAAGGTTGCCAGCCGCACGCCGCCGTCGGTGCCGCTGTCGCGTTCGCCACCATCCGCCAAGACCGGTCCGGCACCTGCACCGGTGGCGGTCGCGCCCTCGAAGCCGCAGGTCGCGGCGGTGCCCGAAGCTGCCAAGCCTGTCGAGGCAACTCGCCGGCTTGCAAGCGGCTGTTGAGCAGATGGGTCAGACTTAAATCGATAT
>JAIERI010000089.1 GCA_019747015.1 Xanthobacteraceae bacterium | reverse complement strand
GACACCATCTATGCCGACGGCATCATCGTGCCGGAAGTCAAACTGGCCGAAGGCAAGACCTGGAAGAACATCACCATTCCGGAAAAGGCCAAGGTCGCGGAGACGCTCGACGAGTTTCGCGCCGCGCACAAATACAATTTCCTCGACGACAATGTGCTCGCCTTCAACGCGGAGATTCCCATCTTCGTGCAATGGGACGACCACGAGGTCACCAACAACTGGTCGCTGTCGAAACAACTGCCCGCGTCCTACAAGGAGCGCGACATCACACTGCTCGCTGCCCGCGCCGGACGCGCCTTCCACGAGATGTATCCCATGCGCGAAAGCATCGTCGAACCGGGCCGGGTCTATCGCACGATCAATTACGGGCCGCTGGTTGACGTGTTCATGCTGGATGAGCGCAGCTATCGCGGGCCGAACGGCGAAAACTTGCAGACCGAATACGGACCCGGCGCTTATTTTATCGGTCCCGAACAACTGGCCTGGCTGAAGCGCGAACTTTCAAAATCGAAGGCCATGTGGAAGGTGATCGCGTCCGATATGCCGCTCAGCATTATCGTTTATGACGACGCCACCAACAAGAAGGGTTCCGAGGCATTTGCGCAGAGCGATGGCCCGCCGCGCGGCCGCGAACTGGAAATCGCCGACCTGCTGCGCTTCGTCAAGACCGCCGGAATCCACAACACCGTCTGGCTCACCGCCGACGTCCATTACACCGCCGCGAATTATTACGATCCGAACAAGGCGCAATTTCAGGATTTCGAACCATTCTGGGAGTTCGTCTCCGGCCCGTTCAATGCCGGCACATTCGGTCCCGGCGACATGGACAACACGTTCGGGCCAGATGTTCGTTTCGTGAAGGCGCCCGGCCCCGACCGGCAGAATCTCCCGCCATCTGAAGGCATGCAGTTTTTCGGCCATGTTAAAATCGATGGCGCGACCGCACAGATGACTGTCACGCTGCGGGACCGCGCTGATACCGCGCTGTGGGCAATTACGCTGGACCCGAAAAACAGCTAGCCGTTTTTTAAGCCACCGCGCCAGTTATTCAGAACGGCGAGAAGCGCCTCGCGCTGATAGGGTTTGTCCAGCGCTGGCCGGCTTGCGAATCGCGCCGGAAATGTCGTGCCCCCCGCGTAGCCGGTGACGAACACGAACGGAATTTTCAGCGTTTCCAATTGCTCTGCGACCGCAAAACTTTTCTCGCGGATCAGCCCGACATCGAGCAGCGCGAAATCAGGTGCGCGCTCGCGGATTATAGTTAGCGCACGTGACACACTCGCGGCTGTACGCACCGACGGCACGCCGAGCTCAAAGAGCGTTTCCTTGACATCGAACGCGATCAAGGCGTCGTCTTCAACAATCAAGACGTCATTAGGCAGACCGGCAGAATTCGCAGCCGGAGGCCTGCCCGGTTGGGTGGCGTCCATGTTTCCAATCCAGTGATGTTCGAAAGCCCGAAAGAACCCCGGCCGTGATGTGGATCCCCATCTCATCAGTTCCCGGATGGAACCGAACCATATCCGGGACGTTCACGTCTGTGCAGTAGTGCACTTAACTCTTGCGAAACCTCAGATATGTTCAGGCTGGGGCAATCATGGCATCGCAAACACTTCCAAACGCGACTCCAAATGCGGTGAACGGCGATCGTCCGTTCAACAATCTGCTGCGCCGGCTTAGCGTCGCCGATTTCGCGTTGATCGAACCATATCTGGAAGCCACTGAGACCGCAGCGGATGACCTGCTCTATAATCCCGGCGACGACGTCGAGATCGTATATTTTCCGTGCGGGCCGAGCCTGACGTCGTTTCTCGTGCCCAATGAAGATGGCCGCGATGTTGAAACGATTCTGGTCGGCCGCGAAGGTGCGGTCGGCGGCGTCGTTAGCCACGGATTTTTGCCGGCCTACACACGAATCACGGTCAAGGTCGGCGGCCCTTTCGTGGGGTTGCGGGTCACGAGACTCGAAACCGCAAAGGCAAACTCGGCGAGCCTGCGGCATTTGTTCGCCCGCTATGCGGACTGCATGCTGGCGCAGATGTTCCAGTCCACCGCTTGCAATGCGATTCATTCGATCGAGCAGCGGACGGCAAAATGGATCATCGCGGCGATGGAGCGGACCGGCAGCGATCTTGTTCCTTTGACCCATGAGCAACTCTCGACCATGCTCGGTGTCGGTCGTTCCTATGCAAGCCGGGTCATTCAAACATTCAAGCGGGCGGGTATTCTGGAAACACGGCGCGGCGCGATCCTGACCCTTAACAGGGACGCCTTGGCGCTCCACGCCTGTCTTTGCAACGAGGCCGTCAAAGGACATTTCGAGAGTGTCCTCCGCGGGGTTTATCCAGCCGAGGGCGAAGATGAACTCAAGAAGGCCTGAAAGGCACAATTTGATGCCAAAAGGTTTTGCGAAAGACACGCAAAACGCATTGTTTTTCGCCGATTCCTGACTATATTGCGCCGCAATGAGTGCCCTGTGCCCGGCTCCTCCTGGACCGGGCACCGCATTTTTGGGCGCCTTTCGGCGTATGACGACATCGGACCTGCACTCAAGTCGTCCTGTGACGCTGCGCCCATAACTGGAAGACCTTGAACCCATGAACTTGCGCAACATCGCCATCATCGCCCACGTCGACCATGGCAAGACGACTCTGGTGGACAAGCTGCTGCAGCAGTCCGGCACCTACCGCGACAACCAGCGGCAGGTGGAGCGCGCCATGGACTCCAACGATCTGGAGCGCGAGCGCGGCATCACCATTCTCGCCAAATGCACCTCCGTGCATTGGGAAGATACGCAGATCAACATCGTCGACACCCCCGGCCACGCCGATTTCGGCGGCGAGGTCGAGCGCATCCTGTCGATGGTCGATGGCGTGATCGTGCTGGTCGACGCCGCCGAAGGCCCGATGCCGCAGACCAAGTTCGTGGTCGGCAAGGCGCTCAAGCTCGGTTTGAAACCCATCGTCGCGATCAACAAGGTGGATCGTCCTGACGCACGCGTCACCGAAGTCGTCAACGAGGTGTTCGACCTGTTCGCGGCACTGGATGCCACCGACGACCAGCTCGATTTTCCGATTCTCTACGGCTCGGGCAAGAACGGCTGGATGGGCACGACGCCCGACGCATCGCACGATGACGGCATGAAGCCGCTGTTCGAACTCGTGCTGAAACATGTCGCGCCACCTGTTGTGGAAGAAGGCCCGTTCCGTCTGCTCGGCACTATTCTCGAAGCCAATCCCTATCTGGGCCGCATCATCACCGGCCGCATCGCCTCGGGCTCGGTGAAACCGAACCAGGCGGTGAAGGTGCTGTCGCGCGACGGCAAGACGGTCGAGACCGGCCGCATCACCAAGATTCTCGCCTTCCGCGGCCTTGAGCGTCAGCCTGTTGAACTGGCCGAAGCTGGAGACATCGTCGCCATCGCCGGCTTGCCGAAAGGCACCGTCGCCGACACCTTCTGCGATCCGTCTGTCGAAGTGCCGATCCAGGCGCAGCCGATTGATCCGCCGACTGTGTCGATGTCGTTCATCGTCAATAACTCGCCGCTCGCCGGCACCGAAGGCGACAAGGTCACCAGCCGCCTCATTCGCGACCGCCTGCTTCGCGAGGCCGAAGGCAACGTCGCGCTGCGCGTGGTTGAGGCTGCCGACAAGGATTCGATGGAAGTGTCGGGACGCGGCGAGTTGCAGCTCGCGATCCTGATCGAAACCATGCGCCGCGAAGGTTTTGAATTGTCCGTGTCGCGCCCGCGCGTCGTGCTGACCAAGGACGAGAACGGCCAGCTTCTGGAGCCGATCGAGGAAGTCGTGATCGACGTCGACGAGGAATTCTCCGGTGTGGTCGTGCAGAAGATGAGCGAACGCAAGGCCGAGATGATCGAAATGCGCCCGTCCGGCGGCAACCGTCTGCGGCTGGTGTTCTACGCACCGACCCGCGGCCTGATCGGCTATCAGAGCGAACTTTTGACTGACACCCGCGGCACGGCGATCATGAACCGCCTCTTCCACGATTACCTGCCTTACAAGGGCGATATCCAGGGGCGTCGCAACGGTGTTCTGATTTCCAACGATCAGGGCGAAGCGGTTGCCTACGCGATGTTCAAGCTGGAAGACCGCGGCCCGATGATGATCGAGCCGGGCTGGAAGGTCTACAAGGGCATGATCGTCGGCGAGCACACCCGCGACAACGA
>JAIERI010000172.1 GCA_019747015.1 Xanthobacteraceae bacterium | reverse complement strand
GCGTGTTCCGGCAATGGTGCCGGAACTTTCCAATTTGTCGGGAGACGAACATGTCCAATCGTATTGCTTTGCTGTCGGTCGCTGCATTCAGCGCGCTGGCTTTGACCTCGGCTGTCGTGGCGCCTGCTCTGGCGCAGGACAAGATGATGAAAAGCGAGATGTCCGGAGAGAAGACCGTGATGGTCGGCGGCTCGCCGATGTATCCGTCGAAAAACATCGTCCAGAACGCGGTGAATTCGAAGGATCACACCACGCTTGTCGCCGCCGTGAAGGCCGCCGGTCTGGTCGATACACTTGAAGGCAAGGGCCCGTTCACTGTTTTCGCGCCGACTAACATGGCGTTCGGAAAGCTGCCGGCCGGAACGGTCGACGGCCTCGTCAAGCCGGAGAACAAGGCGACGCTGACGAAGATTCTCACCTATCACGTCGTGCCGGGAAAGTACGAAGCCGCCGACCTGACCGACGGCAAGAAGCTCAAGACCGTCGAAGGTGAAACGCTGACCGTCTCGAACAAGGACGGCAAGGTCACCTTGACTGACGCCAAGGGCGGCACATCGACCGTGACCATCGCGAACGTCAACCAGTCCAACGGAGTGATCCATGTCGTCGATACCGTGCTGATGCCGGCGTCGTAATTCAACCTGTTCTGATTGTCCCCAAAACGCTAACTCGGGCCGGGTTCATGCCCGGCCCGAGTTTTAGGGCCGCGAGCATTTTCCTGATCCTGCTCGCATTTTCGTGAACGTCTGTTCGCGGCACCTTGCCGCCGCTGTGAAAGGCGCTTTTTTAACTCGCGTTGCCGTAACAGGGACTAGAATGGCGCGTATGGTGTTGGTGAGGCCATGGAAACGGATTCGCCTATGTCCAGTATCGCCGCAACCGATCATCGGGCCGAGTCGGTCAGCAAGACGATCCAGCCCGGCTGGGTGCGGATCGTGCACTGGATCAACGCTGTGGCGATGATCATGATGATCATGTCGGGCTGGCAGATCTACAACGCTTCGCCGCTGGTCGAAGGCCTCAGATTCTCGCATTCCATCACGCTCGGCGGCTGGCTGGGCGGGGCGTTGCTCTGGCATTTCGCGGCGATGTGGCTGTTGATGGTCAACGGGCTGGTCTACTTGACGCTTGGCATTATTACCGGCCGCTTCCGCAAAAAGCTGACGCCGCTGACAGCTAGCGGCGTGATCGATGACGCCAGGGCGGCGCTGATCGGCAAACTCTCGCATGCCGACCTGACCACGTACAATCAGGTGCAGAAGCTGCTTTACACGGGAATTATCGTGGTCGGCATCGTGATCGTGCTGTCGGGGCTGGCGATCTGGAAGCCGGTGCAATTGCAATATCTCACAGCTGTGTTCGGCGGCTACGCCGTCGCGCGCTACGTGCATTTCGTCTGCATGGCCGCGATCGTCGGCTTTCTTGTCATTCATGTCGCGCTTGCGCTGCTGGTGCCGAAAAGCCTGCGTGCAATGATTATCGGGCGCTAACCCGAAGATCGCAAAGGATTGTCATCATGGCCCGCGAGCGCAAACTGGTTATTCCCGGTGTCGACAAAAAACTTCTGGTGAAGGACGCAGCCAAACTGATGCCGGACATGGCGCGTCGCCGCTTTATCGCCGGAGGCGCCAGTCTCGGTGCGCTGACGCTGCTGACCGGCTGCGATGTTCTTGACAGCTCGTCGGCCGAAAATCTTCTTCATTACGTTTCGAAGTTCAACGACGCGGTGCAGGCTGCAATCTTCAATCCAAACGCGCTGGCCCCGACATACTCGGAAAAAGACATCACCCGTCCGTTTCCGTTCAACGCCTATTACGACATCGACGATGCACCGCGGGTTGATGGCAGCACCTGGAAGCTGGAGGTGCGCGGTCTCGTCGACAACAAGAAGTCGTGGACGCTGGATGAGCTCTATCAGCTGCCGCAGGAAAAGCAGATCACGCGCCACATTTGCGTCGAAGGCTGGAGCGCGATCGGAAGCTGGACCGGAACGCCGCTGCGCCATTTTCTCGAAGTGGTCGGTGCGGACACCAGAGCGAAGTATTGCTGGTTTCAATGTGCCGATTCTGACGGCTACAACTCGCCGCTCGACATGGCGACCGCGCTGCATCCGCAAACGCAGATGACCTTCAAGTTCGCGGATCAGATTTTACCCAGGGCTTACGGCTTTCCGATGAAGATCCGGGTGCCGACCAAGCTTGGATTCAAGAACCCGAAATACGTGGTCTCGATGGAGGTCACCAACGACTACAAAGGCGGCTATTGGGAAGATCAGGGCTACAATTCCTTCAGCGGCTCCTGACGGGTCAGGCTTGCCCGGCCGCATTGTCGCCACCGGACAGTTTGTCCGGTCGCCTGTTTGGGTGCGCGCGCTGCACAAAAATTGATCGATAACATCTATGTGACTGGTCGGGACTCCGGCCGGGCACAATTTTTTGCAATCTTTTCATATAGTTATTTATTCCGGCACGGAATGTGCAACTTTGACGCAGTGCAACAACGATGGATTTGCGCCAAACCGCAACTTCCGATGCCGATTGAAAGAACAGCTGTGATTCGCGTGAACTTCCTTCCCGCCGGACGGTCGATCAGGACCGTGCGGCTTGCTCTATTTGCCCTGCCTTTATGGATTGCATCGCCCCCCGTTTCGGGCGCGCAGGAGATCGCGGCGGCGGTGGCAACCGCCCCGCCCAAGCCATCATGGCAGCGGGTCGAAATCGCCATTCCGATGGACGATCAGGGCATCAGGGCTGCGGGCATCGCCACCATTCATGTTGAACCCGATCAGGGCAGGGCCGATCTCAGTTTTCCCGGGACGGTGACCATTCCGCAGCATCAGCTTCGCATCGTTGCGGCACCGGCGGGCGGTCTGGTCGAGACCATGCTGGTCGCGCCGGATGAGCCGGTCACGATCGGCCAGCCGGTGGCGCAGGTGCGCTCACCGGAGCTTGTCGAGGCGCAGAAGAACTATCTCGGCGCGCTGTCGGACGAAGCGCTCACCTCCGACAAATTGCGCCGCGCGCAACTCCTGTTCGAGGGCAAGGCTCTGCCGGAGCGTGAACTGCGCGTCGCCGAATCCGAATCGAGTTCGGCGAAGTCGCGGCTCGACGAGCGGATGCAGATCCTGTTCCTCATGGGCATCGACAAGGACGATTTTGAAACCCTTCGCACGACGCACACCATCGTCAGCGCACTGGTGGTGAAATCGCCGGTCAACGGCACGGTGGTGAGCCGCCATGCCAGCGCCGGCGAGCAGGTGAAATCCGCGGCCCCGCTCTATACATTCGGCGAACTCGATCCGCTCTGGGTCAACATCCAGATCCCCGCGCCTCGTCTGGCGACCATCGAGGTCGGCGCGTCGGTGATGCTACCGGCTTACGGTATTGAGGGCCGCATCATCCGGATCGGCCGCACCGTGGATCAGTCGACGCAATCGGCGATCGCGGTCGCAGAGGTGAATGCGAGCGACGGCCGTCTGCGGCCCGGTCTGGCATTAACTGCAAATGTCCGCATTCAGAATGGCGATGTCGCCGGCGCCAGCAAGAACTGGTCGGTGCCGTCATCCTCGGTGGTGCGCCATCGCGACCAATCATGGGTATTCATGCGCAGCGCCGAGGGGTTCCGCGCCAAGCCGGTGCAGGTCATCAACGAATCCGCGCGCTCCGTGGCGATCCGTGCGGACTTGCGTTCCAGCGACGAAGTTGCGTCGCGCGGCGTACTGGCCCTGCTTTCGGAACTGGTCGATGCCGACAAGGAGGACTAACCTCTGCTCGCCGGACTTGTCGACTTCGCATTAAAGCAGCGCCTCATTACATTGCTGGCTGCTCTCGCACTCTCGGCGTGGGGCGTCTACTCCTACCTGAAGCTCCCCGTCGATGCCTTTCCGGACGTCGCTCCGGTTCAGGTGATGGTGTCGAT
>JAIERI010000217.1 GCA_019747015.1 Xanthobacteraceae bacterium | reverse complement strand
TCTCGCTGAAGCCCGTGACCGGGCGCACCCATCAATTGCGCGCGCATATGGCGCATATCGACCATGCCATCGTCGGCGATCCGAAATACTTTAATAAGGAAAACTGGGAATTGCCGGGCGGGCTGCAAAAGCGGCTGCATCTGCTGGCACGGCGTATCGTGATTCCGCATCCGCGCGGCGGTTTCATCGACGTCACGGCGCCGTTACCGCCGCACATGCTGCAATCGTGGAATCTTCTGGGGCTGGAAGCTGACCGTTTCGATCCGATCGAGAATGCACCGGAAGAGTGAGGCTCTTGCCGCCACGCGGAGACGCTACGATATGAATCCGATGCGCAAAATCATCATCGCCATTTTCATTGCCGTTGCTGTTCCAGCGCAAGCGCAAATCTTCCAGCAGCCCGGCACCTTTCAGGGCCCGGGCCAGTCACCGGTGATTCCATATCCGAGCGCGCCGCCGCGTCCCGCTCCGCCGCCGGTCTATGTGCCACCGGTGCCGCAGATGAATTCGCCGCCGCCCTTCGCGCTGCAGAACACGACGCCCGGCCTTGTCGCGAGCGATCCGCCGACAACAAATCTCAAACCGCTGTCGCACCGCAAATCGTTCAGCAAGCGTTTTGCGCGCTGTCTCAATGAGGGTGCGGCCATGGGACTCACTGCCAACGAACGCTCGTCTTACGCGCGCTCCTGCGCCCAACAGTGAAGTCCGCATGAAGGAACTGTTCGACGAGGTTGCAGGGCATTCGCCGCTCGATCCGAGAGAGGCTTCGCGCAAATCCTCGCGTGCGCCGCCGCGCAAACGCTTCTATAAAGACGTCGCCGTCAGCGAGACGCCGGAAGGCTTTGCCATCATGCTCGATGGCAAGCCGGTGCGCACGCCGGGCAAACGCTTGCTCTCGGCGCCGGTGCGTGAGCTTGCGGATGTCATGGCGGCGGAATGGGCCGCGCAGACGGAGACTATCGATCCGTTGTCGATGCCGACGACGCGGCTTGCGAACTCCACCATCGATGGCGTTGCCGAAAACGCTGATGCGGTAACTGAAGACATCGCGAAATATTTCGGATCGGATCTGCTGTTTTACCGTGCCAGCTTTCCGGACGAGTTGATGGCCCGGCAGGCGCAGCATTGGGACCCGGTGCTGCGCTGGGCCGCCGACGATCTTGGCGCACATTTCATTCTCACCGAAGGCATCATGCATGTCGTGCAGCCGGAGCGTGCCGTTGCGGCCGCGCGCGCCGCGATGCCGGCGGACGCATGGCGCCTCGCCGCTTTGCATGTGGTGACGGCGCTGACCGGGTCGGCGCTGCTGGCGCTGGCGCTTGCGCACAATGCGCGCGACACGGCGCAGATCTGGGCCGCCGCGCATGTCGATGAAGACTGGAACAGCCAGCAATGGGGCGAAGATCAGGAAGTCGCCGAGCGGCGCGCCGCACGGTTGCGGGATTTCGAGGCTGCGGCGAACGTGCTGAAAGCGCTCGCCTAGACCAGACGCTCTCAAATGTGTGATCGCTTGCATTGTGCTCCACACGTCACACCGTGTGTCATTGATTTGAAATATCCTGCATTCGGATGATTTCCCGGCAAAGGGAGTCGCCTAGATCGGAGGCCTGCGAACGCAAGCGGTTTGCGTTTGATGGCACTCCGAGGACAACATGAAAAAAATTCTATTCGCTGCCATGATCGCGAGCCTTGGCTCGGCGTCATTTGGCTCGGCTTCGGCATTCGCTGCTGATCTGATGCGTCCCGCTTACAAGGCTGCGGCGATCTCCCCCGTTTACAACTGGAGCGGATTTTATGTCGGCGGTCAGGTCGGCGGCGCGTCGTTGTCGCCGATGTTCAAAGACCCGAGCGATGCGTTCGATAACCAGGGTTTGAACCCTGACCGCTCATTCGGTGTCACCGGCGGCGTGTATGGCGGCTACAACTGGCAAATCCGCAACTTCGTTGTCGGTCTGGACGCGCAATGGTCCTGGTACGGTTCATCGACGGTGAGCAGTCAGCCTTTCGGTCCCGGTTCGTCGTCACTTCTGTCAACAACGCTCAATGACGCCGGCAGTCTGAAGGCCCGCTTCGGCCTCGCGCTCGATGACACCATGGTTTATGTCGCAGCCGGTCCGGCCTGGGGCAATTTCTCGACGCACGCGTTCAATGCCGGCGATTTCGAGACGACTCCGTTCGATGCGACGTCGCGAAAGACTGTCATGGGTCTGGCTGTCGCGGGCGGTGTCGAGCACATGATCAGTCCGAACTGGATTGTGCGAGGCCAGGTTCAATATACCGAATTCGCCACCCAGAATTTTGAAGCTGCGCCATTCACGTCATTCGGTCAGCAGAGCAACCTTTTGGAAGCCACGGCCGGCGTCAGCTACAAGTTCGGCGGCAACTGAGCTGTCCGCCATTCCCTTTTCGGAAGCTGAAGTACCTTGAAATTACTGCCTCCATCAACTTATAGCCCGGCCTCGCGCCGGGCCTTTTTGATGTGAGCGATACATATTGATCGTTCGGCGGCCTGGCGTGTCCATTGGAGTTAACAAACGGTTTACGACGCTGGGCTAGCTTCCATCACCATTTGGAAGCTCTGGCATGGTCGTCGCGGTCAATCCCGTCTATCCGGTTATCGCCGCGCAGGGCGTTGCGGCCGACATCACCTTGCAGCCCGGCACCGTGATCGACGCGCAGGTGCTGAAATTGCTGGCGAACGATTTCGTCCGCATCGCCGTGTCCAACCTGTCAATCGAGGTGATGTCCGAGGTGCCATTGCAGGTCGGGCAGGCATTGCAGCTTGCGGTGTCGCAGACGCCGGACGGCGTGCGGCTTCAGATCGTGCCGCAAAACGGCGGTGACGCGGCGGCATCGAGCCACACGGATGGGCCCGCCACCATTGTCACCACCAGCGCGGGCGGCGCGTCGAACACATCGTCCGCATCCGTGTCATCATCTGTGAACGCACCCGCAGACGCCGCGCGCATCGTCCGACCGCTGACCACGCTCGAAGCGCTGGCGGTCTCGGCTGCCGTACAAAACGCGGCAGCGCGGCAGGGCAGCCTGTCGCCGCTGTTCGCCAATGTCAGTGCCGCCGCTTCGTCGCAGACACTGCCCGAACCGTTACAGCAGGCCGCGCAGCAGCTCTTGTCGGTGCGTCCCGCGCTCGATCAGAACCTGAGTGGTAATGATGTGAAAGCGGCATTCGAGAATTCCGGGCTGTTTCTCGAACAGTCGCAGAAGCAGCAAGGCGCGGCATCCTCATCGCAATCGCAAGCCACACCCGATCTGAAGGCGGCGCTGATCGTGTTCAGGCAGACGCTGACATCGTGGCTGAGCAATGCGTCCGCGCCGGAAGAGGCGCTTCCGAATGGCGAGACGTCATCACCCGGAAGTACTCCACCACCCGAAATCGCCGTGGCGGATGATACCGCGCCGCTGCAGCCCGGTGCCTTCGCACAGCAAGGTCAGGCGCGTGCGCAGGCCGAGCTTGCCGCGTCGCTGGCGCCGCCGGTGGCGCCAGAGATCGAGATGGATGAAATCCTGCTGCCGCAGGCCTCACTGCCGATGGCCGAAGATATCGACGACCTCGGAATGGTTTTGCGCGACGTTACGCCACCTTCCACGTCATCCGCGAATGCCGCGGCGCGCAACGCAATGTTGAACGTTATGGCAAGCGTGATGCAAGGCGAGGGCGCGCCGTCGTTTGGCAAAATGTTGCAGGCCTTTCCCAGGGGCGTGCAGGACGCGGTGAAAACGCTGCTCGAAGCGGAGGTCCGAGGCGCACCTGCGAAGGCGGCCCCAGGCGGGCAGACCGGGAACCTCGCGAGCGAGATCGTCGCGCACGACGACGT
>JAIERI010000034.1 GCA_019747015.1 Xanthobacteraceae bacterium | reverse complement strand
GCCAGCATGTTGGCGAACAGACGCACCGAATGCGACACCGGCCGCGACAGGAACGAGATCACCTCGATCACCATGATCAGCGGCAGGATGTAGATCGGAATGCCAGAGGGGACGAACAGCTTGAAGAATTTCAGCCCGTTTTTGTAGAGCCCGTAGAGCAGCACCGTAAAGAACACCATCAGCGCCAGCGCCACGGTAATGACCAGATGGCTGGTGACGGTGAAAGTGTAAGGAATAATGCCGATCAGATTTGCGGTCAGGATGAAGGTGAAAATCGAGAACACCAGCGGAAAGAACCGCATGCCTTCTTCGCCGACGCTCGATCGCAACGTGTTGGCGACGAATTCGTAGGTCAGTTCGGCCATCGACTGGAAGCGGCCCGGAACCACGCTACGCGCCGCGCTGCCGCCGATCATCAGGAGCGAGATGGCTCCAACCGTGGCGAACATGTAGGCGGAAGAATTGGTGAAAGCGATCTCCTGACCACCGATGTGGCCGAGGGAGAAGATCTTGTGGATCTCGAATTGATGGATCGGATCGGCCATCCCGAAGCGTCTTTCATCAAGCGCCGGTCAGGCCGGCCCGTAAAAAATTGGTCTTGCGCAATTCCGCTCAAGGCCGGTCCGGTCCGTCAGGAGCGATCGGGCGTACCGCTGGATGCGACGCCGGCGGCCCGCATCACGTTGATTACGCCGGCAACAAAGCCGAGCAGAAAAAACACGATGAGTCCCCATGGGGATGTCGACAATAGACGATCGAACCCCCAACCGATGACCGCCCCGACAAGAACCCCTGCGATCAGTTCGGACGAAAGGCGGAAACCGCGTGCCATCGCTGATGCGTTGGCGGAAGCGGCTCCATTCCTGCCATCCGACTGATCCATCCGGGTCAATCGGTCTTTCCTGCTGATGGAAAGCCGGTCAGCCAGACGACCGAGTCTTGCGGAGAGCGCGGCTTCTTTGGCGGAAGGCCCGTCCGTTCTTCCATCTTCGCCGCGTCCGTTTTTACGTGTGCCGTTTGCCATTGCCGCCGACACCATATCAATACGTCGCGAGACTTAGAAAAAACGCCCTGACACCCAGAAACCGCGCGGACCATACTGTTGGCATACCGTCAAGTCAAGATTGGCTGATGAGCCCATATGGTACTGAATTATTTGGCTTATTTGACGAAATTTCGGTCGCTTGCGCGGCTTTGACGCGCTGCGGAAGGTGGCCGACGCGAAGGTGTATTGCGTCTAACCCGCCGGTCTGTTCGGATGCCGCGCATTCGCAAAACACGTTGGCCTCAAGAGTAAGCCGGAGCAAAGATGGGACGACCGATCGACTATTATTTCTCGCTGCAATCGCCATGGGCCTATATGGGCAACGCGCCGTTCCAAAAGGTCGCCGCCGAGCACGGGCTGACAGTGAATTATAAGCCGATGCCGCTGCTTGACCTGTTTTCGGAGACCGGCGGTTTGCCGCTCGGAAAGCGGCACCCGGCCCGGCAGCGTTACCGGATGGTCGAAATGCAGCGCTGGCGTGACAAGCGGGGTTTGAAGTTTCATCTCAAGCCGGCGCATTGGCCGTTCAACGCAAGACTTGCCGATGGTTTGGTGATTGCAACAGTGGAGGCCGGCCATTCCGTCGCCCCGCTGTTGGCCCGACTGTATGCCGCGATCTGGGAAGATCAGCTCGACCTTGCCGACGCACCGACTCTCGCCAAACTTGCGAGCGAAGCAGGACTTCCCGGAGAAGCGCTTATAAAAAAGGCTGCGTCCGACGAGATCGGTGCCATCTATGAACGGAATCGCCAGGATGCGATCGGTGTCGATGTGTTCGGTTCCCCCGCTTATGTGCTGGACGGCGAAGTGTTCTGGGGTCAGGACCGGATCGATTTACTTGCCGACGCATTGAGTTCCGGCCGCGCTCCCTACGGCGCGGATGCGTAACGAGATACGGTTTGCACGATTAAGGAGACTGCGATGTTGGAGACAATCTCGATCAGCGCAATGAGTATGCGCTGGACTGTGCTTCTCGCTTCGCTCGCCCTGATCGATTCATCGATGGCGTTCGCGCAATCCGCGCCCGACACCGAAAACGGACGCTATTCGATGTCGCAGGTGGGCGACGGCTTCCTGCGGCTGGATACCCGCACCGGCGCGGTGTCCAATTGCACCAGCAAAGGCGGCTGGACCTGCCGCATCGTGCCCGATGAGCGCGCCGCGCTCGATACCGAGATCGGACGGCTGCAAGGCGAAAACAAGAAGCTGAAGGACCAGCTCGCGCAGCGCGAGGGCACCGTCAGCGGCAAGACAGACGCGCCGCTCGCCAAGGACGATTCGCAGAAGAAGGGCGACTCGCAGAAGAAGGCCGCGGAGGGCAGCATGCCTGACAAAACCATTGAGCTTCAGCTTCCCCCGGAACACGCCAAGATCATGGCGATGTTCGATCGCATGTGGCAGCGGCTGGTGGAAATGGCGACGCGGGTGCAGAAGAAACTGTCGGAGAAAATCTGATGCCGGTCTTTACCGGGTGAGTGTCTTTGCCTTACACGAATCGCTATCGGAACCAGGCACATAAAAAATCGGCCGCGGAGAAATCCGCGGCCGATGTGTTTTCTTAACCAAACGTCGTTTTTTATTTGGTGATATCGACGTTCTTGGTTTCCGGCAGGAAGAACAGGCCGATCACCACGGTGATGGAGGCGAAGATCACCGGATACCAGAGGCCTGCGTAGATATCGCCGGTCGATGCCACGATCGCGAATGCGGTCGCGGGCAACAGGCCGCCGAACCAGCCGTTACCGATGTGGTAGGGCAGTGACATCGACGTGTAGCGGATACGGGTCGGGAACAGTTCCACCAGCATCGCGGCGATCGGGCCGTACACCATCGTGACGAAGATCACGAGAATGAACAGCAGGCCGATCACGGCGGCAACCTGCGGACGGAAGATATCGAACGGGTTCGACATTTTCACGATGCCGGGATTACCCGCCTTTGGGTATCCCGCGTCCGCGACTGCAGCCGCAACGAGCGGGTTAGACGTCTTGGCGTCGGTGTACGGCACTTCCTTGCCGTTCACGACCACCTTGACGCTGCCGTCGGTTGCCGTCGTCGATGTGGTGTACTTGACGGACGACTGAGCCAGGAAAGCACGTGCGGTATCACATGGATTGGTGAACACGCGCGTACCGACCGGGTTGAACAAGTCGCCGCAGTTCTTCGCGTCGGCAATCACTTCAACCTTGGTTGCTTCGATGGCCTTTTCCAGCGCCGGATTGGCATTGGTTGTGATCATGCGGAAGATCGGGAAGAAGGTGAGAGCCGCGATCAGGCAGCCCGCCAGGATGATGGGCTTGCGGCCGATCTTATCCGACAGCGCGCCGAACACGATGAAGAAGCCGGTGCCCAAGAGCAGCGACCAGGCGATCAGAAGGTTGGCGGTGTAGCCGTCGACCTTGAGGATCGATTGGAGGAAGAACAGTGCGTAGAACTGGCCAGTGTACCAGACGACACCCTGTCCCATCACGCCGCCGAGCAGCGCAATCAACACGATCTTGGCGTTGCTCCAGTTGCCGAAGGCGTCGGTCAAAGGCTGCTTCGAGCCTTTGCCTTCTTCCTTCATGCGCTGGAAAACCGGCGATTCATTCAACCGAAGACGGATGATGACCGAAACGCCGAGCAGGATGACGGACATCAGGAACGGAATGCGCCAGCCCCATGCCGCGAAATCGGTCTCGCCCAGGATCGTGCGGGTGAAAAGGATCACAAGCAGCGACAGGAACAGGCCGA
>JAIERI010000121.1 GCA_019747015.1 Xanthobacteraceae bacterium | reverse complement strand
CGGCGAACCCGCGAAAGCCACCGCCGCCGAAACCACCGCCATGAAATCCGCCGCCGCCGTGGAATCCGCCGCCACCATGGCCGCCACCGAAACCGCCGCGCGCCGACGCACCGTCAGCCGTGAAAGCGCAGGCTGCCACAAGTACGGCAGCGCCGGTCATCCATCCCTTGAACATTCTGTTCCTGATCATTCTCTCTACTCCAGTCCACAAGTCCCCTTCATCATCTAATGCCGGGCATGCGGAATCCTTCCCTTAGCTGGAAAATTTAATGTGATGCGAGTCGAGAGATTGTGATCTGCAGGTCGCGCGCCGCGGCGTGTCAGCCGGCCTTGCTGACGCGGTGTCCGAAATCGGCGGACGTGACGTTGTGGACGTGCACCCGGTTCCTGCCATCTTCCTTGGCGCGATAAAGCGCGGTGTCGGCGCAGCGGATCAAACCAGATCTTGTCATTCCGGTATGCGGCATGGCGGTCGCCACGCCGATGCTGACGGTGACGAGTCTGTACTCGCTGCCCGCATGCTCGATCCGCAGACGACGGATCGACGCGCCGATCGTGGCGGCGATCTGACTTGCCCCGGCCTCGTTGGTGTCCGGCAGCAGAACCGCGAATTCCTCGCCGCCATAACGCGCCGCCACGTCGTCGGGCCGCCTCACCGCCCCCTTGATCGCTTCGGCGACGGCGATCAGCACTTCATCGCCGGCCTGATGGCCATAGGTGTCGTTGTACGGCTTGAAATGATCGACATCGATCATGAGCATGGACATTGGCAGGCCGTCGCGCGCGGTCCGCGCCCATTTGCGCGACATGTCCTCGTCGAACCAGCGCCGGTTGGCAAGTTGGGTGAGACCGTCGGTTCTCGCCAGTTCCTCGGCCGCGGCTTCCGCGGCGGCGCGGCGGTGCAGTTCCGATTCGAGCAGCCACACCAGCATCACGACGCTGCCAGCCATGATGGCGAAGATGGCGGCGAGTACCAGCATCTTGGTCCACCACGCGGCAAAGATCTGCTCCGTGGACATGCCGACCACGACAAGCAGCGGCAGACCCGGAAGGCGGTGAAACGCGTAAAGACGCCGCACGCCGTCCGTCGATTTCTCGCTGATAAACGTGCCTTGCAGATGACCCGCGAGATGCTTGAACACCGGCGCGGCGCTCCAGTCGGCACCTATCGGCGCGCCGACGGCCGCATTGTGCGCGATCAGCGCGCCGTCATCCTTCAGCAGAACAAGCGAATCCGATTTCCCCAATGAGACCCTGTTGAACATGGCCTGGAAATAATCGAGCCTCATGGTGCCCGAGACGACGCCGGCAAAACTGCCGTCCGGTTTGGAAAGGCGCCGGCTGAGCGAAATGGTCGGCACATTGTTCTGTAATCGCGCCCCGAACGGCTCGCTGACATAAAGCCCGATATCGTGCGTGGCGTCGCGATGCGCAGCGAAATATTCGCGATCTGAAAAATTGCCCCGACGCGGATGTTCCGACCAGGAATCCATGAAGATCTCGCCTTTGTCGTCGAGGGCGACGATGGCGCCCAGTCCCGGCGCGGTCGCGGATTTGTCGAACAGGATTTTCTGCCGCAATCCCGGCTCCTGATACAGGATGTCCGGATCGGTGATCCCTTCGGCCACAGACTGGATCGACAGGTCGTAAAGTTCGATGGTGCGCGCGATTTCCTGCCCGGTGAGAGACGCAACGTTGGTCGCCGACTGTTCATTCATCGCCAGCGTGTAGCGATAAAAATCGTAGCCGATGATGACGAAGAAGGTGAGCAGCACAAGAAGGCCGCAAGCGGTCGCCGACCAGATGAAGGCCCGGCTGGAGCGCGTCAGGGCAGAGCGCAGGAGTTGCAACATCTTCATGTCGGAACCGGATCCATGAGACGGCCCCAACCTGCCTTTGTTTGGCTAATCCGGCGTCAACTTTACCGTCGGTGATCGCGTTCCCGAAGGTTACGTTAACAAGGCGTCAACGGGGCCGCTCAAATGTCTGTGTAGACTCAGCCAACCTGTCCGCGGTGACGCAGCACGTGATCGGCGAACACGCAGGCCATCATGGCTTCGCCGACGGGAACCGCGCGGATGCCGACGCAGGGATCGTGGCGGCCCTTGGTCATGATGTCGGTCTCGGCACCATTTTTGTCGATGGTGCGGCGCGGAGTAAGAATCGAGGATGTCGGCTTCACCGCGAAGCGCGCAACCACCGTCTGCCCGGTCGAGATGCCGCCAAGGATGCCACCGGCATGGTTCGACAGGAACACCGGGCCGTTGTTGCTCATCCTGATCTCGTCGGCATTCTCCTCGCCATGCAGTTCAGCCGCACCGAAGCCCGCGCCAATCTCTACCCCCTTCACCGCGTTGATGCTCATCAGCGCGCTGGCGAGATCGCCGTCGAGTTTGCCGTAGATCGGGGCACCAAGTCCGGCCGGCACGCCTTCGGCAATGACCTCGACCACCGCGCCGATGGACGAACCTCTCTTGCGGATGTCATCGAGATAGCCCTCGAAGAACGCGGCCTTGACCTTGTCCGGACAGAAGAACGGATTGCGGCCGACCTCATCCCAATCCCAGTTGGCGCGATCGATCTTGTGCGGCCCCATCTGCACCAGCGCGCCGCGCACGCTCACATCCGGAATGATTTTCCGCGCAATGGCGCCGGCTGCGACGCGCGCCGCGGTCTCGCGTGCGCTTGAGCGCCCACCGCCGCGATAATCGCGGATGCTGTATTTGGCTTCATAGGTGAAGTCGGCGTGGCCGGGACGAAACTTGTCCTTGATCTCCGAGTAATCCTTCGAGCGCTGGTCAGTGTTTTCGATCACGAGCGCGATCGGCGCGCCGGTCGTGACCTGCTGGCCTGAATCATTGGTCATCACGCCGGACAGGATTTTGACCTGATCGGCTTCCTGTCGCTGGGTGGTGAAGCGCGACTGGCCCGGACGGCGGCGGTCGAGATCGTTCTGGATTTCCTCCACCGTCAGCGGAATGCGCGGCGGGCAGCCGTCAACCACGCAGCCGATCGCAACCCCGTGACTTTCGCCAAAGGTGGTGACGCGGAACATATGGCCGAAGGTGTTGAAGGACATCGCCAACCTGATCTGCAAACTTGCAGATTGTCGTAACGCGACAGGCTTTAAGGGTCAAATACGCAAGCGCACAAATTGGCGCGCTTAACTACGTTTCTCGACCTTGCCATTGGCAAAAACGTAAACCACGCCCTGCTCGATATAAAGCTCGATGGCGTTGGCCGCCGTATCGGCATCGAGCGCCACCATCAGCGCGCGGCAAGAGCCGCCATGCGATACCGCCACCGTGTCCTGCAGCAGCGAATCGTACCAGTCGCGCATGCGCAGCGTGACGGAGGCATAGCTCTCTCCGCCCGGCGGCGGCACGCCCCATTTGTCGACCTGGCGCTGCGCGAAAACGTCCGGATGCGAGACTTCCATCTGCGCCAGCGTGGAGCCTTCCCAATGGCCGTAGCCGATCTCGCGCAACCGATCGTCAAGCTCAAAGCCGTGCGGCGGCACTCCGAGCGCGCCGCGCAGTAACTCCATGGTGTGACGCGCACGCCCCAAGGGCGACGATACGAACGGGATTTTCGCGGGGTCGTGAGAGTCGTTCCTGAGAATGTCGGCGAGCAACTCGCCGGAGCGAACCGCCTGCGCCTTGCCGAGATCGTTCAGCGGAATGTCCTGCGTGCCCTGAAAGCGGCCCGCGGCATTCCATTCGGTCTGGCCGTGACGGACGAA
>JAIERI010000052.1 GCA_019747015.1 Xanthobacteraceae bacterium | reverse complement strand
AGGCCGTTGCCCTTCGACTTGGAAATCTTCTGGCCCTTTTCGTCGAGGAACAGTTCGTAGTTGAAGCCCTCCGGCGGCGTGCCGCCCAGCACCTTGCAGATTTGCGCCGACAGCTTCACCGAATCGATCAGATCCTTGCCGGCCATTTCATAATCCACGCCGAGCGCGACCCAGCGCATCGCCCAATCCGGCTTCCATTGCAATTTGCAATGCCCGCCGGTGACCGGAACGGTGATGCGTTCCCTGGTATCTGGATCGTCATACGAGACCGTGCCGTTCTTGGCGTCATGGGCGATGATCGGCACCTGCAGCACCACGCCTGTCGCCGGCGAAATTGGAAGAAACGGCGAATAGCTCGCCGCGCGCTCCTCGCGCAACGATGGCAACATGATCGCCATCACTTCGTCGATCTTTGCTAACACCTTCAGCAGTGTGCTGTCGAATTTTCCTGAGGTGTAACATTCTGTCGCAGACATAAATTCGTAATCGAAGCCGAAGGTGTCGAGAAACGCGCGCAGCCGAGCATTGTTATGCTGGCCGAAACTCGGGTGAGTGCCGAACGGGTCCGGCACCTTGGTCAGCGGCTTGCCGAGATGCAGCTCAAGCAATGCCTTGTTCGGGATATTGTCAGGCACCTTGCGCAGGCCGTCCATGTCGTCGGAGAAGGCAACCAGCCGGGTCTTGATCTTGTCCTCGGTCAGCACGCGAAAAGCGTGACGCACCATGGTGGTGCGTGCGACCTCGCCGAAGGTGCCGATATGCGGCAAGCCCGAGGGGCCGTAGCCGGTCTCGAATAGCACCTCGTTTTTCGGCCTTTTCTTCAAACGTGCGACGATCAGTTTGGCCTGTTCGAACGGCCACGCGTTCGATTGTTCGGCGACGCTGCGAAGATCGCTCGGGGACATCTCGTTCAGGCTCGTCAACGTGTCGGACATCTCTCTTCGATTCTCTCTTGTGTTTTTTGGTATTCGGGCGCCGCGCCGGTATTCATCGTAACGATCAAAACGGGCTGACCGAAAAATAGCGCAACCACAGATCGGTAAAACGGCCCTTTTCCCACAGGCGGAACATCGCCCAGTTCAATGCTTGCCGCAGAACATCGTTGCCGCGGCGAACGCCGATGCCGATGCCCTCGCCGAAATAGCGGCTTTCGACGAACGGGCCACCGCTGAACGCGCAGCAATCGGCCGAGTCGGTGCCGTTGACCCAGAACGCGAGCGAGATGGCGTCGCCGAAAATCATGTCGACTTCGCCACGCCGCAGCGCAAGGCGCAAGGCTTCATCGCTGGGGAAGCCCGTCACCACCGCCTCGGTGAACAGCGACTTCAGATAGGCCTCATGCGCGGAGCCGGCAATCGCGCCGACCTTTTTGCCGGACAGGAATTCCGGCCGCACCTCCTGCATCACGGCGTCCTTGCGCGAGACGAAACGCGCCGGCGCGCGATAATACGGATCGGTGAAATCGAGCTTGGCACGAATTTGCGGCGTCACCGCCATCGAGGCGATGATGGCGTCGCCACGGTTGGCGTTGATGGCATCGACCAGCGTCTCGAACCGCCGCATCTGGATGGTGCAGGAAACCTTGATCTCCTCGCAGATCGCGCGCGCCATATCCACATTGAACCCGGCCGGATTGCCGTCGGGGCCTGTAAAGTTGAAAGGCGGGTAATCGGTCTCGGTCAGGAAGCGGATCATGGTGATGCGCGTCAGATCCGGCCGTTCCGGCCGCCGGCGTGGATCCCAGAAGCCCGGCACGGCTTGCGGCGCGGCCTGCGGCATACTGCCCCCCAATCCTTGCGGTGGAGACCCTTGCGGCGCAGCAGATTCGGAGGCGGCGGGCCCTGCCGCAGGTGACGGCGCCTGATCACCGGTTTGCGCCTTTGTCATCGATGTCCCGAGCATCACAACGATCGCGCAGCAGCACAGCCGCGCAAACCACGCCCGTATAAATCCGGGTGATCCAAGATTGCTGGATGGCGCTGGCTGTGGTTGCATATTCGACGGCTTCCGCGAGGTGGTCTTATAGACCATCCGGGGGCGGAGGCGAGTGGCGTTATCGTGGCGTTTGAGGGTGTGGGGGAGCCCGCCGCATGGCCTTGTCCGATGGCCTCGCGACGCAAACAACCGATTTTGTAACGCGTCCCCGGCGCGGTTTGGCGTTTTCCCGCCGCCTGCCAGGCATGATCGGCGGTCTGCTTCGAACGCCGGTCGGCCCTGCGCCACGCCCTGCCCTTCGCTCCACCGGCAGCCATCCCTATGAGCTGGACTGCCTGCGCGGCGTTCTGGCTTCGCATGTGCTGGATGCGGCCGAGCGTCGCGGACGTGAGGTCGGTATCGGCGCGGATCAGGTTTTAATCCGCTGGGGCGTGATCCAAGAAGACGCCTATCTCGAGCGCCTTGCCACTTACAGCGGGATCGAACGGGAGCGTTTCGACCATGTGTGGCGGAGCGATTGTCCGCTGAGCGATGATCAGATCCGGTTTGTGGCGCTCCATCGCATTCTTCCCATTCACAAGAACGGCGAGCTCATCTACGTGCAGGCACCTGAGGGTTATGCTGCACGCTGCGTCAGCGAGCTCTGCGAGAAATATCGCGGGCTCAGCAAGCGGTTTCGCCTGGCCACCCATGATGACTTCGATGGCTTCCTGATCCGTCACGCCGGGCGGACGCTGGCCCGCGCCGCCGCCGACGATCTGCGGACGCGTCTGCCCAATATGTCCGCGGCGCCGGCGGCACGCCGGTCCAGCGGCCTTTTTCGTTACCTGTCGCGGATGTTTACAATTGCTGTGCCATTGATCGTCGCACCGCTTCTGGTCATCCAGATTTGCGGGGCCATTCTTGCCATCTGGTTCCTGCTGTTCACGAGTCTTCGGCTTGCGGGAAGTTTCGCACCGCGGCCGCGGACGAAGCGTTTCGCTCGTCTGCCCGATCATCGATTGCCTTTCTACACCGTGATCGTCGCTCTCTACCGCGAGGCGAAATCGGTCGCGCCCTTGATGCGATCGCTCCACTCACTCGATTATCCGCGCGAAAAACTTGACATCAAGCTGGTGATCGAGCCGGACGATGCCGCGACCCGCACCGCCATCGCAAAACTCGGCCCGCTGCCGCATGTGCATGTGGTCACCGCGCCGGATTACGGCCCGCGCACCAAGCCGAAGGCGCTGAACTACGCACTTGCGATGGCGCGCGGTACATTCGTTGCCGTATTCGATGCCGAGGACAGGCCAGATCCAGCCCAGTTGCGCGCCGCACTCGACGTCTTCCGCGACGACCGCATCGCCTGCGCACAGGCCAGCCTGTCTATCGACAATACATCCGATGGCTGGCTGCCGCGCATGTTCACCGCGGAATATGCCGGCCAGTTCGATGTATTCCTGCAGGGCTTTTCCAGTTTCGAGATGCCGCTGCCTTTGGGAGGCTCCTCGAACCATTTCCGTACCGAGACCTTGCGCGAGATCGGTGGCTGGGACGCCTATAACGTCACTGAGGATGCCGATCTCGGATTCCGGCTGGCGCGCTTCGGCCACCGCTCGGCGATGTTTGCCTCGACCACCTATGAAGAAGCGCCGGCCCGCTTCGGCGCGTGGCTGCG
>JAIERI010000152.1 GCA_019747015.1 Xanthobacteraceae bacterium | reverse complement strand
AAAGTATTTGGCTTCAATCCGTTTGGCCTCGTTCCATAGCGCGTCCATTTCTTCAAGAGTCGAATTGCCGAGCATCACGCCGCGCGCGCCAAGCGTTCGCTCGATATAGCCGAAGCGCCGTTCGAACTTCGCATTGGTACTGCGTAAGGCCGGCTCGGGATCGGCGCCGGCGTGACGCGCAAGATTGACCACCGCGAACAGCAGATCGCCGGTTTCGTCCGCTATCTCGGTCTGATCCTTGCGATCCAGCGCGGCCTCGATCTCGTCGGCTTCCTCACGAATTTTGTTCAGCACCGCGCGCGGATCGTTCCAGTCGAAGCCGACAGTCGAAGCCTTGCGCTGCAATTCGAGCGCACGGGCGAGGGCCGGTTGGCCTGCCTTGACGCTGGACAGCAGCGAGGATTCCGCGTCGGTCGGATTTCTCGCGGCGCGTGCGGCTTTTTCCTCATTCTTGATTCGTACCCAGGAGCCCGCCACGTCCTCGGCTGACATGCGCCCGGCCTTGTCACCGAATACGTGGGGATGGCGGCGGATCATTTTCGTCACGATCGCATCGACCACATCGCCGAATGCAAACGCGCCTTGTTCCTCGGCCATGCGCGCGTGAAACACCACCTGCAATAGCAGATCGCCCAGTTCGTCCTTCAGATCATCGAGATCGCCGCGCGCGATGGCGTCGGCGACTTCATAGGATTCCTCGATGGTGTAGGGCGCAATCGTCGCAAAGGTTTGTTCGATGTCCCACGGACAGCCGGTATCAGGATTGCGCAGCGCTGCCATAATATCGAGCAGGCGTGAGATGTCGCAGGAAGAGGTCATGAAGCACCGGCGGCTGGACGGATATTCCGTCTGTATGCCGCATCAAAGCCTGTCCCGACAGCCTAAATATACTGCTCCGGATCGGTCGGAGGTTGGCACCACAGCATGGCGGGTGATACATCCACGGCATGAATGATCAATCTCACAACAACGAATCCGCTCTGGTGTTGTTTTCTGGCGGCCAGGATTCCGCGACGTGCCTTGCCTGGGCGCTGTCAAGATTTGCGCGTGTCGAAACGATTGGTTTCGATTACGGCCAGCGCCATGGCATCGAGCTTGAGTGCCGTGACGACATCACCACTGGCCTCAAAAGAATTCGCCCGGAATGGCAACAGCGGCTGGGCGAACAACATACTCTCGATATTCCAACGCTGGCCGAGATTTCCGACACCGCGCTGACACGCGACGTTGCCATTGAAATGGGAGAGGGCGGTCTGCCCAACACCTTCGTGCCGGGGCGCAATCTGCTCTTCCTGACCTTCGCTGCCGCGCTCGCCTATCGCCGCGGCATTCGCCATATCGTCGGCGGCATGTGCGAGACTGATTTCTCCGGTTATCCGGATTGCCGCGACGACACCATCAAGGCGCTCAATACTGCGCTTAATCTCGGCATGGCCAGGAATTTTGAACTCCACACACCGCTGATGTGGCTCGACAAGGCAGCGACATGGAGGCTCGCCGAAGATCTCGGCGGCAAGACACTCGTCGATCTGATCGTGGAAAAATCCCATACCTGTTATCTCGGCGAGCGCGGCGCACGGCACGATTGGGGATTCGGTTGTGGCGAATGTCCTGCCTGTCAATTGCGCGCCAAGGGCTGGGGCGCCTATACGGCGTCGCATGCCGAGGCGAAGAGATGACACTCCATCGAGCTGGGGCGCTCGCCAAACTACTATTTGCGATCGCAGCTGCCTTCATCCTGATGGATGTTTTGCAAATCATCGACATCGCCGAGGCCGCAGGCGGCGCATTCGCGGTGGACACCGCGGATGTCAATGAAATCGGCTCCTGCAAGGTGGAATCGTGGCTGCAGGCGGCGAGCAACACCGATTTTGCCGCCGTCGTGAACCCGGCCTGCGTGGTGGACGTGTCGCGGCCGGTCGAGTTCAGTACGCAGGTCACCAGCGCGCGCTCGATCGGCGCGTGGTCAACCAGCCTGGCGCCAAAGGCAAAGACCAATCTCGTGCCAACGTCGATCGGTGCATTTGGATTTGCCGCCGAACTCGGTGCTTCGGTCGATGCGGTCACGGGTGAAAATACTTCCGTGTTTGCCTACGTTCCTGCCACGTATCGTTTCTCGGAAACCATGCGGCTCGATCTCAGCGGAGGCTGGCTATGGGACAGGACCGTTGATCGACACTACTTCACCTACGGCGCTGCAATGGACATAAAATTGAACGAGAACATCTCGTGGACGGGCGAGGTCTTCGGTCAGGCCGGTACGTCTGATGATACCCATGTCGTACAGCCAAGATTTCAGACCGGGCTGCGCTACCGGCCGATCGAGACGTTTTCACTGGACGTGATTTACGGACGCAACATCACAGGCGAGAATGCAAACTGGATCACGGTCGGAACGACGATCCGGTTTCCGCCCAAGTGATAAGAGCTAGTGAATGGCGGCGAGGGCGCCAGCGCAGAGTCATTTCGGCGGATTAACCGGCTCTTCCCTCGGATGCAGGTCGCGCCACTGCCTTGGCTCCATAAATGAACCCTGCCAGATTCCGCGCTTGGCGAGACGCGCTTCGGACTCTTGGGTCTCATAGACCTTCGCGTAGCCGGAGGCAACAGCCCAGCCCTGCTGAACCAGCCAAGCGTTGATATCGGAGCCGTTGGAGAGGGTGCAGGTCCCCAGAACACGATGAAACCTGTCGAAGCCGCGCGGCTGACAATTGATCGTGCGGCCGCGCAGATACTTCCTCAGTTCGCCCGAAGCGGCCGTGCCACATGACCATGTTTTGCGATTTTCATCCTCGCAGGTCTGGTCGAGTTCCGGCGCATCGATATCGAGCAGCCTGATGTGCTGGCCTTCGACACGAAGAGTGTCGCCGTCGGAGACCTGGGCGAGGCCTACAATTGGCGTGTCCGGCGTGCGGGTGAGTTTCTCGTAGCCGTACACGCCCAGCGAGCCGACGAGCACGACCAGCGCGACCGTCCATCGTCCGGTTTCGGATCGTTGTCTGAAAGACGGCATGCGTTGTCCGTTCGCCATCGCGCCCAATCCGATTCTCGACCGGCGTGATGTTTAGCGGACGGAGGGTACAGAGCAAGCGAGGCCGGGCTTCTTCCGCCCGAAGCGTTCAAGCTGTCTCATCGCGCACAATGCGGATTCGCATAAGGTATATTATGGAATATAATTAGTATATATACATCAAGCCTTTACAGGCCATTGCTTCGAATTTGCAGCAATTGGCCTTTCTGGACCATCTCTGTCCGTGGAGCCTGCCGTGGCCCTCTGTCCTTTGACGGGCTGTATTGTCTGCGCGAGGCGAATTATCGTTCGGAAAAACAATAACACCCGAGGAAGCGCCCATGAGTACCGGACAAGGATATTACAGTATCGGCCTCGACAAGACTGCGGCCAACTACGTTCCGCTCTCGCCGCTGAGTTTTCTTGAGCGTACCGCCAGCGTCTATCCGGGCCGCACCGGAGCCCTCTATGGGGTCGGTACACAGAACGGACCCAGATATACGCTAAGGTTTTGCCGTGCCTTCGACGGCGCGCATCTGGCGA
>JAIERI010000071.1 GCA_019747015.1 Xanthobacteraceae bacterium | reverse complement strand
GAGCGACGAATAGCCGGTGCCGAAATCGTCCATCGAGATGCGCACGCCAAGCGCCCGCAGCGCATGCAGCGTCGCCAGCACCTCGTCGCTTTTCTCCAGCAGCAGGCTTTCGGTGATCTCAAGTTCGAGCCGTTTGGCCGGCAGGCCGGATTGCTTCAGCGCGTCCATCACGATCGACAGCAGATTACCGGCGCGGAATTGCAGCGTGGACAGATTGACCGCGACGCGCACCGCTTCAGGCCAGCTCGCCGCATCCATGCATGCGCGGCGTAGCATCATGTTGCCCAGCGCGCCGATCAGGCCGGTTTCTTCCGCCACGGGAATGAAATCGCCGGGCGCGATCATGCCGCGTTCGGGGTGCGGCCAGCGCGCCAGCGCCTCAACGCCGGTGATGCGGCCGGTCTTCAGATCGATCAGCGGCTGGTAATAGGGTTTCAGGATCTTGTTTTCGATGGCCTCGCGCAAATCCGTCTCGATGCGGCGGCGTGTCTGCGCGCGCGCATCCATCTCCGACTCGAAGAAGCTGAACGTGCCGCGACCCTCGCTCTTGGCGCGCGACAGCGCCATGTCGGCATTCTTCAACAGCCGGTCCGCGTCATCGCCATCGCCGGGCGCCATGGCGATGCCGATGCTGGCGCCGCTGACCACGGTATGTCCCTCGAACAGATAAGGCTCGCTGAGCGCGCCAAGCAAACGCTTGGCGAGCAGCGCCGCATCCTCGGGACGGCCGCAGCCGGACTGCACGACGGCGAACTCGTCCGAGCCGAGACGCGCGACGGCATCCTCCTCGCGCAGCGAAGAGCGCAGGCGCCGTGCGACGGCGTTGAGCAGCTTGTCGCCGATGGCATGGCCCAGCGTATCGTTGATGACCTTGAAGCTGTCGAGATCGAGGAACAGCACCGCGACCTTGTCGCCGCTGCGCCGCGTGTGCGCCAGCAATTCGTCCAGACGCTGGCGCAGCAGAATGCGATTCGGCAATCCGGTCAGCCCGTCATGCTGGGCCACGAAAGCCAGACGCGCCTCGGCGCGCTTGCGCTCGGTGATGTCCATCAGCGCCAGCAGTACGGCCGGCCGATCCTCGAACACCAGAAGACGTGAATAGATCGCAACGTCGATCAGTGATCCGTCGGCCTTGATGTGCTTCCAGGTTCGCGCATTGCGCTCGTCGAGGGTGCGATCGTCTGCCCAGGGCGCGACCGGCTCGAAGGCCTGGATGTCGCGGATCGTCAGCTTCTCGAATTCCACCTTGGAATAACCGTAATGCGCCAGCGCGGCGTCGTTGACTGCGATGATGCGTTCGTTGTCCTGCGAACATAAGATCATCGGCACCGGATTACTGTCGAACAGCAAACGGAAAGACGCCTCGCGCTGCTTCAATTCGGTGATATCGACGCGCAGGCCGATCACGCCGCCATCCTGCGTGAGACGCTCTTCGATCAAAACGCAGCGGCCGTCGGCCAGAACCTGCTCGTGCGCCTCGCCGGGCTGTTGAAGCTTCGCCAGCCGCTCGGCGATCCATTCTTCCTCATGGCCCGCAGCCTCCGGATAGTCGCCGCGCTCGACGCCGATCCGCAGCGTATCCTTCAGCCTCGCGCCGGGCTGAAACAGATCCGCGCTGGTGTTGTAAATCTCCGAGTATTTCTTGTTCCAGAGGATGTAGCGACCATCGGGATCTAGAAACACGATGCCCTGCGGAAGGATGTCGATCGCCTCGCGCAGACGGTCATGTGCCTTGCGTGCCTCGGCAATAGCGGCGTCCGCCTCGGCGCGGCTGCGCTCGATTTCGCTGATATCGAACGCGGTCCTGCGGCCCTTCGGCGCAAACTTCAGCACAGCCTTCGACCGGCGCTTTCCTGCCGTCCGGTGCTTTGCAATTTTACGTTTTGTTTTTGGCCGAATTGTCGGCATGTCCACCAAGCCACCCTGTACGCGCGTTCTGCGGCGGTACTTTTGAACGAAGTGTCTGAAAAAACGGTATCCTGCGAAGGAGATAGAGACTTTCGGCGAAGGGTGCGGCAAGTTTCATTGCACACTTATCCGGCGTCATCTGCCTTCGGTTGCGACGTCGCGATGCATTTCCTGCTCGTCGCCTTCGCCAGACGCGAAATATCCTCTCGGGATTCGCATTTTCTGATGACTTACATCAACCTTCGAGGCCGCCTGCGCGTACGCGCGGCAGCGCGCATCAATTTGTGGCAACAGCCAACACGGTTAAAGCCGAGTTAAAAATCCGGCGGGATCGGCCGCGTGCCAAAGCAGGCGAATGACGATCGGTAGACACGCCATATTCACACAATCGATTGCCACAAACGAAATTTTGAACGTGGAAAGGCGTAAAGCCCGCGCCGCAAATCGGTTCCGCCGTCTTATGCCTGCGCTATAGTTTCGGCCATGATCGCCTCGCGCCTGATTCTTCATTCGATCGTCACGTTGGCTCTGGCGGCGATGCTCTCGGCTGCCGCGCCCATAAATACCGCATGGGCGCAGGACAAAGGCACGCTCGACGCCAAACCGCTGCCGCCACTTGTCAACCCGAACGATCCCAATAACGCTGCCAGGGATGTATTCGGACGCAAGCTCACACCGATCCAAATGCCCGCGCAGGTCATGGGGTTTTACGCGAAGGGCTGCATTGCCGGAGCGCAACCGCTGCCGGTCAACGGCGCGACCTGGCAGGTGATGCGGCTGTCGCGCAACCGCTACTACGGGCATCCCGACCTCATCGCACTGCTCGAACGGATTTCGGTGAAGGCGCAAAGGGGCGGCTGGCCGGGTCTTCTGGTTGGCGACATGTCGCAACCGCGCGGCGGGCCGATGCTGACGGGTCACGCCAGCCATCAGGTCGGACTCGATGCCGACATCTGGCTGACTCCGATGCCCGATCGCATGCTGTCACGCAATGAACGCGAGGAAATGTCGGCGGTCATGATGGTGCGGCCGGACCGGCTCGACATCGATCCGCAGGTCTGGACACCGAAGCATCTTGTCGTCATTCGCGCCGCCGCGCAGGAGCCGCAGGTCGAGCGCATCTTCGTCAACGCCGCGATCAAGAAAGCGCTGTGCCGCGAGGCTACCGGCGATCGCAGCTGGCTTTCGAAAGTACGCCCGATGTACGGCCACGATTATCATTTTCATGTTCGCATCAAATGCCCGCCGGGGAGCAAGACTTGCGAGTCGCAGCCGCCGCCGGTCGAGAGCGAAGGGTGCAACGCCGACGATCTGGCTTACTGGTTCAGCGATGCCGTGCTGCATCCCAAACCGCCGGTGACACCGCCGAAGCCGAGACCGCCGATCACGATGGCGCAGATGCCTGCCGAGTGCCGCCAGATCGCTGCAGCGCCGTAGCGCAAAAACTCAACCATTCTGCCGGCTCCGAGGGGGTTTTAACCCGCTGCCGCGCCTGATATTGTCCATCCACACGATAGCCCGCCGGCCGTAAGCCCGCCGGGACTTTCGGAACGGCGCT
>JAIERI010000053.1 GCA_019747015.1 Xanthobacteraceae bacterium | reverse complement strand
CCGACGGCGTGGTCGGATGCGAGAACGCGCCCGGCGCCTTGCCCGGACGCACCGGCGCATCGATCCAGCGATCATCGAAAAAACGCTCGGCGATGCTCGCCATCTGCGGCGAGAAATCCCCATACGCCTTCAGGACGGTGGACTTCGCCTCGCTCCAGCCGATACTGCCGTTCGCGGCGAATGGCAGCGGCGCGTTGCGATCCCAGTGCGGCAGCTTCTTCTTTTTGAACCAGCGCGCCTTGAGCGCATAATAACGATGCGAGATACGCGGATAGGCCGCGCGCACCGAAGCCACCAGCGCGTCGACCACTTCGCGCTCGACGCGGTTTGCAAGATGACGCGAATCCGCGACATCCTGAAAGCCGCGCCAGCGGTCGGAGATTTCCTTGTCCTTGGCGAGAGTATTGGTGACGAGGGCAAAAGTGCGCTCATTCGCCTTGAAGGTTTTCGCCAGCGCCTGCGCCGCCGCTCTTCGTTTGTCGCCCGAGCGATCCTGCAGCAGGTTCAGCGTCGGCTCGATCGCAAGTTCCTTCGGCCCGACCTTGAAGCGCAACGCCGAAATGGTCTGGTCGAACTGCCTGTTCCACGCGCCATAGCTGGTGGTCGATTTTTCATGAAAGAGCTCCTCGACGCGGTCCTCGAGCTGGTACGGCTTGTCCTTGCGGATGTCCTCGATCCACGGACGATAATGACCGAGCGACGGCGTTTGCATCGCGCGTTCGATCACGGCGTCATCGACACGGTTCAGTTCGAGCGCGAAGAACAGCAGATGGGTCGAGGCGTTGGTGATGCGCTCGGACACGTCGCCATAGAATTTCGAGATCGCGGGGTCGACGGTGTCGCCCGCATGGATCAGGCCCGCATAGGAAATCAGACGTCCGGCAAGGTCGTCGATCGACTCATAAGTCTTTACAGCGCCAGCGAGCCACGCCCCGCCCTCAGGCTTGGCCAGCTCGTTGGCGATCCTGCCTTTATAAGCAGCTTCGAACTGCGCGCAGTCGGCATCCACTTTAACAAGGTCGCGCGTGATCTCCGGCGCATCGATGGATGAATAAAGATCCGCCAGATTCCATTCTGGCAATTTTGCCCCTGCAGGTTTCGCAGCCGCTTTCGGCCTGGCGGAGGATTTACGGACAGCGGAGGAGCGTGCAGCCATATTTTCAAACCCGTGAGTGTGATTTTTTCAGAGTGAGTTTCGGAGAATTCGTTTCAGACCTGCTTTGACAGCGACATTACCCGCGCTGCAAGGCGGCGGCATGACCCCAACGCTTAAGAGGCCGTTAATCCGCATCGGCGAGAGTGCCCCGATTCGGGACATTTATCGACATAGTGCAGTGTTGCGGGGAATGCCATGGGTGCGACCATTCTGATTGCCGACGACGACGCCGTCCAGCGCCGTCTGGTCGAAAACATGGTGCAGCGCTGCGGATATCAGGCGGTTGTCGTCGACAGCGGCGATGCCGCGATCGCGTCCCTCACCGACTCCGGCGCGCCCGCGATCGACGCGGTGGTGCTCGATCTGGTGATGCCCGGCCTCGATGGCCTCGGCGTACTCGCGAAAATGCGCGAACTCGGCCTCAATATTCCAGTCATCGTGCAGACCGCCCACGGCGGCATCGACAACGTGGTTTCCGCGATGCGTTCGGGCGCGCATGATTTCGTGGTCAAGCCGGTCGGCGTCGAACGGCTTCAGGTGTCCTTGCGCAACGCGCTCGACGCCAGCGCGCTGAAAGGCGAATTACAGCGCATCCGCCACAGCCGCGAAGGCCGGCTGACCTTCAAGGACATCGTCACGCGCTCCGAAACCATGGGCAACGTGATCGCGATGGGCAAGAAGGCCGCGACCTCGGCGATCCCGGTGCTGATCGAAGGCGAATCCGGCGTCGGCAAGGAATTGATCGCCCGCGCCATCCATGGCTCAAGTGACCGCAGCAGCAAACCATTCGTGACGGTCAATTGCGGCGCCATCCCCGACAATCTCGTCGAATCCATTTTGTTCGGCCATGAGAAGGGCGCGTTCACCGGCGCCACCGAACGCCACGCCGGAAAATTCGTCGAAGCCAGCGGCGGCACGCTGTTTCTTGATGAAGTCGGCGAGCTTCCTCTGGCGGCGCAGGTCAAATTGCTGCGCGCCGTGCAGCAGGGCGAAGTCGAAGCCGTCGGCGGACGCAAACCCGTCAAGGTCGATGTGCGCATCATCTCGGCGACCAACCGCAACCTGCTCAACCGCGTCAAGGAAGGCCACTTCCGCGAAGACCTGTTCTATCGCCTGCACGTGCTGCCGCTGACGGTGCCGCCGCTGCGCGCGCGGCGTGAAGACATTCCGCATCTGCTGCGGCATTTCCTTGCCCGCTTCTGCGCCGAGGAGAACCGGCCCATCGCCCGCATCAGCGGCGATGCGATGGCCGCTCTCACCCGCACCGACTGGCCGGGCAATGTGCGCCAGCTTGAGAATGCGGTGTATCGCGCCGTGGTGATGAGCGAGGGCGAAGAACTGCGTCCTGACGATTTCCCGCTGGTCATGGCACACGCGTCCGATACGGGCCATGATTCCGGTCATGATTCCAGCCTTGGCGTCAGCGAGCCGCTCACCATGGCGCCGCCAGCTTTTGCCAATCCAGTCACGCCTGAGCAAATGGTAACTGGATACGACATTCCCATCGCCCCGGCTCCGTTTCCCCATTATGGCCCCCGCCACGGCCAGTTGCCGATGCTGGGCGGCGACGGTGAAATGCGGCCGCTGGATGACATGGAAGCCGAGATCATCCGCTTTGCGATTTCGCATTATCGCGGCCAGATGTCGGAAGTCGCCAGACGGCTCAAAATCGGCCGCTCCACCCTGTACCGCAAGCTCGAGGATGCCGCCGCGGGCGAGGATGCCGGGAACCCGGCCGACAAGGCCTGAGGGGAACTCTCAGAGCCGCGTTTACCGGCAAAAATGTGTGCCGGATTGAACCGTGGCCTCCCAGTGACAGACCCAAAGAAAGCGTGCGGCGGATCAGCGCGAACCGTTGCAAGCAGGGGTAAATTGCGGTCAGTTTCGCGTGACTTGTTCACGCGCAGCTAGGCGCATTGCGGCAGCGCGTGTATCGTTCCGCTGACTCGTCCGGACGCGGGATGCTCGACGCGGAATGCTTGGTTCAGGGCCATCCTTTCGGCGCTCTTACCGGTCCGTTTGCAACAGGTTCCGACGAACCCAACAGGCTGTTTCATGCCGGAACAGCGTCGCCCAAGGGGTGTGAGAATGCGTGACTTTTCGACTGGCCGTACCGGCTATGATCGTGTGCTGGCCGCGGTTGCAGCAACCTTTCTGATGACGGGCGTCGCCCTCGCGCAGAGCGAGCCGGTGAAGGCGCCAGACGCCGCCATCAGCGCCGCTGTGCCCGTTCCTGAACCCGCCAACGTGCCCCCGCCGTCGCCCGCCGATGTCAAAGCCGACATCAAGGCCGAGCCCGCGAAGGCCG
>JAIERI010000138.1 GCA_019747015.1 Xanthobacteraceae bacterium | reverse complement strand
GCTGCTGCAGCTGCTTGGACAACGAGACTGAGACTGATCGTGGCTGATCGGTGAACTCTCGAAAGCCCCGGCCAAAAGCCGGGGCTTTTGTTTTGCGGGCGGTAATCTAGACTGCACCCTTATGCCAGACCCCATGATCCGTTCCGCAACGCGCGCGGATGTTCCCGCCATCACCGACATCTATGCCGAGGCCGTCAAGCACGGCACCGCAACCTTCGAACTGACACCGCCGGACACCGCGGAAATGACGCGGCGCTTCGATGAATTGTCCCGCGGCGGCTTCCCTTATCTCGTGGCAATTTGCGACGGCAGCATCGCCGGCTACGCCTATGCAGCGCTCTATCGCGCGCGCCCGGCGTATCGCTTCACGGTGGAGAACTCGGTGTATCTGGCGCCCGCCAACCACCGGCAGGGCATCGGTCTGGCGCTGCTGACCGAATTGGTTGTCCAGTGCGAAGCGCGCGGCTTTCGCCAGATGATTGCTGTGATCGGCGACTCCGCCAATGCCGCCTCGGTGGGCGTTCACACCCGCGCGGGCTTCGAGATGACCGGCACGATGAAAAATGTCGGATTCAAATTCGGGCGCTGGCTCGACACGGTGCTGATGCAGCGCCCACTTGGCGATGGCGGCACGACGCTCCCCAAGGGCTGAACAAACTTGCCGCCTGTCGAGTGCGATCCGCGCCCTAAACCAGCGCGAGCTTGCGGTCGATCACCAGCAGCACGCGCTCAAGGTCATGGCCGCGACGCAGGATCTGTCCGCTGGCGGCAATCACGCTGTAGGCACCCTGCTTGCGGGTAAGACGCGGATCTTTCTCGATCCGGTAGATCGGGACTTCCGAGGCGCGGCGGAAGATCGAAAACACCGCGCGGTCTTTCAGAAAATCGATGGCGTAATCGCGCCACTCGCCGTCGGCGACCATGCGCCCGTACAGGTTGAGAATGCGATTGAGTTCGACACGGTTGAACGTAACGCTTTGGGGCGGGAGCGACCCGGTGCTGCGCTCCAGCCCCCGGCTCTCGCTTGGATCGATATCGCCCGACACTGAACTCATCGGCGCCTCCTGTCACATACCGAACATGATCGCCCCGTCCGGCGACGCCTGCAAGCATGATTTCAGGAACTTACGCCGTCCCATCGAAGCGCAGAGCATCACGTGGAAGTCAGGTAAATCATAATGCCGCCCGATTTCGGTCAATCCCCCGCCGTGCTGGGCTGCGACCAAGATGAAACTGCGTTGACCCGGTCCTTTCGGCACCGGATTCCTCAGCCCCCAGCCCCCCGGGGTCGTCAGGATCGGGTCTAATTCTTCGCAGTAAATTAGATCCCCATCCTTCGGGCCAGCGCGAGCTGGCCTTTTTGTTTGGGGCGGGTTTTGCTTGAATCAGCAAGGTTCGCGCAGGCGGCAGATACGCAATCGCGTATCGCCCACCTTGCAGCGGCGTTACCTTGATTCAAGTTTGGGGAATTCAGTTCAGCGAGGTAAAGGCTGCACCCAGCATCGGACCGGGCTTGTCGCGATTGCCGTCCTGAATATAGACCGCCACCGCATCGACACCTTCACGCGTGATGTTTTCAAGCGGCACGGTCCAACTGCCGGCCTTGCCATTCCAGTCACCGACCTTCAGCACATTGCGCACCACGTTGTGATACGTGATCTGCTGCCCGCGATTCTCGCCGCGCGAGATGGTGATCGGAACCTGCTTCGACACCGCGCAGATCCAGATTTCACCGCTCCTGCCGCCGGCTTCCGCCACTGACACATTGATCTGGCTGCCCGATGTCGTCATCGTAATCGGCACCGACATCACACCGTCGTTCTTCTGGGTGCCCTTCGCGGCGTTCTCGATCGCGATGCGGTCGCTGCCGAGAACATCGGTCGTGCCGTTGACGATGACTTGCGGCGTGTAGACGCCGCGGTTGCCGCGCATATGCGAATAGGCCTTCTGTCGCGCGCTGAAACGCGAATCCGCCAGCGTGTCCTTCCAGCCGAGATAATCCCAGTAATCGATCGGCAGACTGAGCGCGATGACGGACTTGTCCTGCGCAAGTTCACCGAGAACCTTGTCTGCCGGCGGGCACGATGAGCAGCCCTGCGATGTGAACAGCTCGACCACCGCGCGCGGATCATCGGCATATGCCGGCGTGATCACGGTGACGATCGCGCAGATGCCAAGCGTACGCGACAGGCGCGACGCGAACGCGCCGACTGTCGTCGTTTTCGATTCTGGCGAATCAGACATCCCGTCTGTCCCTATCAGCAAGAAGGCGGCCCCTTGATAGGCCGCCCCCCGGGTGTTTCGCTACTCACTTCGCGGTGAGCCCGTTCACGGATGCGTTTTTAGTGGAGCGGATTTGACATTTGCTGCCCACCCGGCCGCAAGTTTGCATCGCGAATGTCAAATCCTGAACTCCACTCGAAGCCAATAATTGCGAGTGGTCCTTCGATTCTAACATTCGCGAGGCGACCTGCCAAAACGGGAGGCGAATGTTAGAATCGGACCACTCGCCCGCGTTATGCAGCCAGATTGCGCAGCACGTAGTGGAGAATACCGCCGTTTCGGTAGTATTCGAGCTCATCGAGCGTATCGATGCGGCAAAGCAACGAGACACGCTTCAGTGAACCGTCCGAGGACACGACCTCCGCCGTTAACTTTTGGCGCGGCTTCAGATCGCCCTGCAGCCCGCGAATCGTGACCTTCTCATCGCCCTTAAGGCCAATCGACTGCCAGGACTCGCCGTCTTCGAATGTCAGCGGCAGCACACCCATGCCGACGAGGTTGGAGCGGTGGATGCGCTCGAAGCTCTGCGTAATCACCGCACGCACGCCGAGCAGGCGCGTGCCCTTCGCAGCCCAGTCGCGCGACGAGCCGTTGCCGTATTCGGCGCCGGCGAACACCACGAGCGGCACCTGTTCGGCCTGATACTTCATCGCGGCGTCGTAGATCGACATCTGCTCGCCGTCCGGCCAGTGCTTGGTGAGGCCGCCCTCCGGAATGTTGCCGTCGGCGCCCTTCAGCATGTGGTTCTTGATGCGGATGTTCGCGAAAGTGCCGCGCATCATGACTTCGTGGTTACCACGCCGCGTGCCGTACTGATTGAAGTCGGCGGGCCGCACCTGATGCTCCGACAGATACTTTCCGGCTGGCGAGGTCAGCTTGATCGCACCGGCTGGTGAAATATGGTCGGTGGTGATCTTGTCGCCGAAGACCGCAAGAATGCGCGCGTCGAGCACATCGACGATCGGCTCCGGCTCCATCTTCATGCCCTCGAAGTACGGCGGGTTCTGCACGTAGGTCGAACTCATGTTCCAGGCGTAGGTGTCGCTGGTCACGGTCTTGATCTTGCGCCAGTTGGTGTCGCCCTTGAACACGTCGGCATA
>JAIERI010000088.1 GCA_019747015.1 Xanthobacteraceae bacterium | reverse complement strand
GCACTCAGGAAAGCCACCGCCACGATGGCCCAGATCAGATATTGCGGGTCGATCGTTGACAGCAGCAGCCCGGCTCCCATCGCGCCGACGATGAAGGCAGCGGATCCCCAGAGCCGCATCGGCCCGTAGTTCAGGCCATAGCGCACCACACCTTTCAGCGCATAGCCGTCGATCAGCGGCGCCAGCGGCGTCCAGGCGCAGGCCATCAGCCCGAAGACAATCAGGATCGCGAGCGGGTGATGAAGCAATCCCACCAGAACAAATCCGAACGCTGTTGCGAAAGCCAGCGTGATCATGGCTTGGCGCAGGATCTGCCTGCGCTCGGCGAAAGCGGTGACGAACGGCAGGACGGTAAATCGGGAAAGCGACGGCACTGCCGTGATAATGCCGATCCACGACACGTCCACGCCGATAGCCTTCAGCCAGACCGGAAAGAACGGCAGGTATGTCCCGCCCATGCCCAGCGTTGAGGCGTAAAACAGGCTGGCGCCGACGGCAAATCGGCTAGCAACGGATTGCCCGGCCGGATGCTTTTGTGATTCTCTGGTGAGCAAGGGAATTGCGATTCGCCGCGGTTCGTGTTGGTGAATGTTTAGCGCGTGTTCGGCGTATCTGGACATCGCTTTTGCGTGCGGATTGCGTCAACGCGTTTCTGTCCTACAGGTTTTTATGGCCAACGAAGCCTTCGCCCTGTCGCCGATCTCAGCCCGCGCCGCGTCTCCGACGGACGCGGACTTTGAGGCTATTCGCGAGGCCTTTCTGGAGACTGCGCGCGGCCGCTGGTTTCTGGACGAATACACGAAGCGCAACCGGAACGCCGACACCGCCATGGTGCTGGAAGCGGTGGCGCGGATCGAAAGCTCGCTTGCCGCCCAGAAGGAAGAACAGAAGCAGCAAGCGCTGAGCGAACCGCCACCTATTGAACCGCGTTCAAACGAGTTGCCTCAAGCAATAGCCGCGGTCCAGGCGATCGTCGCGGCTGCCCGCGAAAGCGTCTCGGCGACGCTGTCAGGTCCGGTTTTCGATGAAGCCCTCGCGCCCTCGCGCAAATGCGCGCGCGTGATCCGCGAAATCGCCTGGGGACTGCGCGAGTCCGGCGCGGACGGCCGCATCTGCTCTCTGCTTGAGTCTCAGGTCGATGCAATCAATGCCGCCTGCGATCACGTCGCCGCCGGCGGACTTCGCGATGGCGTTTTGCAAGCCTTCGATCAAGCCGCGCGAGACATCGAAGCTATCGCCCCTTCCACGATGGAGCCGCAGGCCGAGCCCGGACCTGTTGCGGTCCTCCATTCCGTCGATTTCAGTCCGGTGCCGACGGAAACGTCCGACGAACTGCAGATGGCTATCGTCGATGACGAACTGTTCGACATAGCGATCTCCGCTTCGGAAGAGTCGTTGCCAGAAATGGTGGCCGAAACGGTTCTGCTGACGGACGACATCCCGCCAATAGAAATGGCTGCGGCGATCATAGACTTGGATGAAGCGCCGGTGCCGGTTAAGGCGGTGCATCTGGAGCTTGTGCCCGAGCCCGCACCGGAACCGGTTCTTGAGATTGAGCCTGAGATAGCGGCAACTGCGCCGGCGTCGCTGGGCGCAAGCCTGCTCGCCAGCGGCATTATCGCAAGGCCGGTGTCGCCGCGCAGCGATCCGCTCGCGCCCATTCGGCGCATGAGCCAGGCGGAAAAAGTCGCGTTCTTCAGCTAAAGGCAGAATGGCGGCAATCTTCGCTGCAAAAGGCGAGAACAAGACCGAATTGTGACGCCTACTGAATCAACCGCGCGTAGAGATCCGCGTCGACGTTGCCGCCGGACAGCACGATCGCAACCGTCTTGCTCCTGGCATCGATATGCCCTGCGAGAAGCGCGGCCAGCGCGACGGCACCGCCCGGCTCAACCACGAGCTTCAACTCGCGAAACGCGAATGCCAAGGCCTTCGCGACTTCATCGTCGGTTGCCGTGACGCCCTGCACGCCATTCTCCTGATTGACCGCGAACGTGATCTCGCCGGGAATCGATGCCATCAGCGCATCGCAGATGGTACGGCCAACCGCCCGGTGAGGCTCGCGCTTCCCAGCGCTGAATGACCGGGCGTGATCATCGAAACCGCAGGGCTCGACAGTCATCAGACCGGCATTCGGAAACTTCGCTTTCGTCGCGAGAGCAATGCCGGCCATCAGGCCGCCACCGGACGCGGGCGCGGACACGATGTCGGGCGTCAAGCCAAGCGCGGCAAAGTCCTCCGCGATCTCGCGGCCGACTGTCCCCTGCCCTGCGATCACCCACGGATCATCATAAGGAGGAACAACGGTCGCCCCGCGCTTGCTCGCAAGACCCCGCGCGATGGCATCGCGGTCTTCCTTGTCGCGGTCATAGGGAACGACCTCTGCGCCATAACTCTTGGTGCGCTCGATCTTGGAGACCGGTGCATCGGACGGCATCACGATCACCGCCGGCATGTTCAGGATCTGCGCCGCAGCCGCGACGCCCTGCGCGTGGTTGCCCGACGAGAACGCGACGACACCAGCCTTCCGCACCGCTTCCGGAATGGAGGATAATTTGTTGAAAGCGCCGCGAAACTTGAAAGAACCTGTTCGCTGCAGCACCTCGGGTTTGAGGAAGATACGTCCGCCAGTCAGCGCATCGAGCGCAGGTGACGTGATGAGACGGGTTCTGACGGCGACGGGCGCGAGACCGCGCGCGGCGGCTTCGATATCGACATTTGTCGGGAGAACAAGAGAGGCCATGGCGCATGTATAGCGCGCCAGCCTTTCAGAGCAAGATCGCTAGTGTCCCGAATCCGAAGTTCGCCTCATTCTGCAGCACCCGCCCGAGCGAACTTCGGATTCGGAAGGACACTAGCAATTATAGATTCTAGTGTGGTTTTGGTTCGCAAGTCCGCAAAAGAATGCGCTGTAGAAATGATGCGGACTTGCGAACCACCACACTAGGGAACAACGGCTATGCGATCAGGCGGTGGGCACGGATTCCGATGTCAATCGGAGCCGCCGGGCCAGCCGCCGCCGCCAGCGGCGCTTGACCTGAGGCGGCCGCTCGCGCGTCACATTGTCAATGAACGCCTGCGCACAGGCGCCCCAGCTTCGGGACGCGGCAAAATCGCGGCAGGCTTCGCGCGGAATATCCAGCGCGGCCAGACAGGCTGCACGCAGATCGTTGTTCAGCACGCCGACCGGCGCATCACCGATCACATCGAGCGGGCCGGACACAGGCAGCGCCGCGACGGGAACGCCGCTGGCCAGCGCCTCAAGCAGCACCAGACCGAAGGTGTCGGTCTTGCTCGGAAATACGAACACATCGGCGGCGGAATATGTTTCCGCGAGCGCCTCACCCTGCATG
>JAIERI010000094.1 GCA_019747015.1 Xanthobacteraceae bacterium | reverse complement strand
CGGACTGACCTCTCAAAGATCGCTCGCACCTCATGCTTCATTCGGCTCTTATCAATGTCATGGTCAAGGCCGCGCGCCGCGCCGGCCGCAGCCTCAAGCGCGATCTCGGCGAAATCGAGAACCTTCAGGTGTCGCTGAAAGGCCCGGCGAATTTCGTCACCGTCGCCGACCGCCGCGCCGAAGACATCCTTTACGAGGATCTTCTCAAGGCCCGCCCCGGTTACGGCTTCATCGGCGAGGAAGGCGGCACCCGCGAGGGCGCCGACAAGACCAACACCTGGATCGTCGATCCGCTCGACGGCACCACAAATTTCCTGCACGGCATCCCGCAATTCGCGATCTCGATCGGCCTGCAGCGCGAGGGCGTCATCGTCGCGGGCGTGATCTACAACCCGGCCAATGACGAACTTTATATCGCCGAGCGCGGCAAGGGCGCATTCCTCAACGACCAGCGCCTGCGCGTCGCGGGCCGCAAGAAACTGAACGAATGCGTGATCGCCTGCGGCCTGCCGCATATCGGACGCGGCGACCATGAACAGTCGCGCCGCGAGATGACGCAAATGCAGGAACGCGTCGCCGGGCTTCGCCGCTTCGGCGCCGCCTCGCTCGACATGGCCTTCGTCGCTGCCGGACGGCTCGACGGCTATTGGGAGCGCAACCTCAAGCCGTGGGACATCGCTGCAGGCATCATCATGATCCGCGAGGCGGGCGGCGTTGTCAGCGGCATCGAGGGCCATGACAATGCTCTGCAAACCGGCCATGTGGTCTGCGGCAACGAATTCGTGCAAGGCGAACTGGTGAAGATTTTGAAGCCGCTGTGATCCGGATTATTTCGGATCACGCTGCCTTCATCCGGTAATGGCTGACGCCCCATTCCAGGCCGTCGCCATAACCGAACAGTCCGGCCGTGGCGAGGAAAAACCAGCGCCAGCGCCGCATCCATAATGACGTATCGTGGCCATAAACCGGCGTGAGAACTTTCTCGATCTCCTCGCGGTGAGAATCGAAGTTCTCCAGCCAGTCGAGAGCGGTGCGCTGATAATGAACGCCGCTCCAGCGCCATTCCCTTTCGACCTCGAACAAATCCGCATATTGATAGATCAGACGATGGCTCGGCATCACCCCGCCGGTGAAGAAATGCTGCGCGATCCAGTCTTCCTTGTCGCCGCGATCGAACAGATACGAACCGGTGCGATGCGTGAAGATGTGCATGAAGAAGCGGCCGTCCGGCGCAAGCCAGCCGCGCACGCGCGTCAGCAATAGCCGCCAGTTCATCATGTGCTCGAACATCTCCACCGACACGATACGGTCGAACGTCCGCCCCGGATCGAACACGTTCATGTCCGCAGTAACGACGGTGAGATTATGCAGGCCGCGCGCGGCGGCCATGCGTTCGATAAAATGCCGCTGCGAATTTGAATTGGACACCGCGACGATGTTCGATTTGGGAAATTGCCGCGCCATCCACAGCGACAGCGAACCCCAGCCGCAGCCAAGCTCGAGTACGGATTGCCCATCAGTGAGACCGGCCCGTTCACTCGTTTGCCGCAGCGCCTCTTCCTCGGCCTGTTGCAGCGTCGCATCGAGGGTCTTGTAAAAACAGGACGAGTATTTGCGGTTGGGTCCGAGCACGCGTGCGAAAAATTCCGCCGGTACTTCGTAATGCTGGACGTTGGCCGCGTCGGTCTCCTCGGCGATGGCACGCTTCGCCATTTCCTGCGCGAAGACTGCGTCGGTATCGGTATTGCCATTCGCCAGTTTCAAGGCGGTGCGCGAACACAACGCGTTGATGCCCGCGCGCACCATGACATCCGGCAGCGGCGCTTTTTCCGCCGCTTCGATGATGGTGGAGATCAGGCTCATGCAGCGCCCTTCGAGATCGCGCGCCAGATAAAGGGCGGCAACAGAAAGAATTTGCTGGTGCGGCCCTGATAGGCACGGAAGGCATCGCCGCGCGATTGCAGCATCTGCTGTTCGAGCGGCGGCACGCCGGTGATAAAGACCAGAATGAAATACATGATGAGCGGCGCCAGCAGGGTCAGCCAGCCCCACCAATAGCCTGCCGAAATCGCGATCACCGGATAGGCGAGCCAGCCGAACCATTCGAAGAAATAATTCGGATGGCGAGAGTATTTCCAAAGGCCGACATCGCAGACTTTGCCCTTGTTCGCTGGATTGCTGCGAAACGCCCGAAGCTGGCCATCGGCAATGGTCTCGCCCGCAATTGCAATCAGCAGAATCAGCGCACCGATGTAATCCTGCGCGCGCAGGCCAGGCGCAGGATTATGGGCCGCTATGAACACGGCGAACACCAGCGGCACCGAGCCGATGGCCTGCTGCTGCAGGAATATGAACATCTGACGTGGGGCATCCTTGCCCCACTCCGCAGCCATGGCCGCGTAACGCGGATCGTCAGTTTTCTCACTTTCGGCGGTGCGCTCGGCGATATAGCCGCCGAGCCGCAGCGACCAGAGCGCCACCAGCGCCGCGACCAGCCATTGCCGGTGGGTGAATGTGTCGTCGATGGAAGGATGAAAGACGGCGGGAAACATCGCGCTCCACGCGCCGATCAGGCCAACCGCATAGGTCCAGATGGTATCGACCCACCCCGAATTGCCGGTGCGCTGCTGCACCGCCCAGGCGAAAGCCATGAACACCGACAACGACAGGGCAATGGCGCCCAGCGCCTTCAGATAAAAAACTGTCATCCCCAGCTCCAGCAAAAGTCAGTGACATCAACTCTGTAAAGTACGCCCCGAAATAAAACCGGTTTCAAGCCGAAGTTCCGTTATCTGCGGCAATTCGCACCAGTGGAGTGGATTTAGCATTCGCAAGAATGCCTGCCGAGACCGGGGGGCGAATGTTAGAATCGCACCACCGCCATCTGTTTTCCGGCCCACGCCGTGCCATATTGACGTGCGACATGCTCATGCACAGGGATTGACGGTCCGATATGGCAAAACGTTTGGCGAAAGCTCCTCCACCCTCCGCAGCCGACATCGAGCCGACCCAGCTGTCCTCGCCCCGCATCTTTTTGGTGCGGATGCTGGTGTTCCTGATCCTGTGCGGCCTGATCTTCGTCGTGCTCTACAAGCAGATCTGGGCAGCCTTCCTCGCCAATCCGGGCCTCAACGCTTTGATCGGCGCTGTGCTCCTGATCGGCATCGTGCTGTCATTCCGGCAGGTGCTGCGGCTCTATCCGGAAGTGTCGTGGATCAACCATTTCCGCATTTCCGATCCCGGCCTCGTGGTCGACCGCAGGCCGACACTGCT
>JAIERI010000076.1 GCA_019747015.1 Xanthobacteraceae bacterium | reverse complement strand
GCCAATCGCTTGGTTTCACTCGTTTTTTACGACACCCTCGACCATCAGAAAGAGCTTGCATTTGCCTTCGGAGGGCAACGCTCTATCCAGCTGAGCTACGGGTGCTTCGCCTGTTATTTAGCCGATTGGGCGGGGGCGGGCAACGGCGCTGCGGTCATCATGGAATTGTGACGGGCAGGACGCCTGTTCTGATTGTAGCCTGCGGGAGCCGCCGCCCGGGCAAGGCTGCATAAGAATGGAGGCGACATGGCTGGAGAAGTTGTTCTAATCACGGGTGCGCTGACGGGAATTGGCCGCGCCACCGCTCTGGCCTTTGCGCGCGAGGGTGCGCGTCTTGTCGTTTCCGGCCGCCGCGACGCGGAGGGACAGGCGCTGGTCCAGGAGCTTCGTGCGCTTGGCGTCGAGGCCGAATTCATCCGCGCCGATGTCCGGCACGAGGAGGAGGTCCGCAATCTTGTGGACGGCGCAGTGAAGCGGTTCGGCCGTCTCGATGTTGCCGTCAACAATGCGGGCACCGAAGGCAAGCCGGGACCGATCACGGAGCAGAATGCGGAAAGCTATGCGGCGACCTTCGACACCAACGTGCTCGGCGCGCTGCTAAGCCTCAAGCACGAATTGCGCGTGATGTTGCCGCAGGGCAGCGGCAGCATCGTCAATCTGTCGTCGACCATGGGCGAGCGCGGCGCGCCGAACGCTTCGCTCTATGTTGCAAGCAAACATGCGGTCGAAGGTTTCACCAAGGCGGCGGCTCTGGAAGGCGCGGCGTCCGGCGTGCGTGTCAACGCGGTTGCGCCGGGACCGACCGAAACCGAGATGCTGAACCGATTCACCGGCTCGGCGGAACGCAAGGCCGGTCTTGTCGCGGGCGTTCCGCTCAAGCGCGCCGGCACGCCCGAAGAGATTGCCGATGCGATTGTGTTTCTCGCATCCGGCAAGGCGTCGTTCATCACCGGCCAGATCATCCGCATCAACGGCGGCAAAACGGCTTCGTAAGCGCGTCTTAGGCCGGCACGATGGTCTTGCCGATCGGCCACAGCGCGATAGCCGCAAGCTTCAGATGCGCCCACGCGAACGGAATGCCGATAATGGTGACGGCGAGCACGATCGCGGTCAGGACATGGCCGATGGCCAGCCACCATCCCGCCAGCACGAACCAGATGATGTTGCCGATCACGCCGAGCGGCCCGGTGCCGAGATCCTCGCGTCCGGTGTGCAGATCGCGCGGCACCGCCTTCTGCCCGAATGGAAACAGCGTATAGCCAGCGATGGTGAACGCCGCCCGCGCCCATGGCAATCCGATGATGGTGATCGCCATGATGATCCCGGCGATAATCCAGGCGAAGGCCATCCAGAATCCGCCGAGCACGATCCACAGAATGTTCAGGAAAAGGGAGACGGGAGACATTTGTTTTTTCCGCTCTTGAGTTGAACTTTGCCGCGTAGCCGAAGCCATTACCCCAAGCATTACTACCATATGGCCCGGCGGGCCGCCGCCTCAAAAACCCTGCAAATGCGTCGATCCGCGGTTTCCGGGAATAAATCTCGCACAGGGCGAGTCTCCGGTTTGCGAACTTATTTTGCAAAGGGAGAGTGCGATGAGCGGCAAGCGATCCGACGACCACGACATCGATCACGACCGGCGCCAGGCGCTCGAATGCATGGTCTGGGCCGGAACCGGCGTTTTATGGACCATGAGCGGCGGAATTCCCGTCTCGAAGGCGCTGCTTGGCGAGGCCAAGGCCGCGGAGACCAGTGGTTTCAGCTTCCTGCAGATGAGCGACAGCCATATCGGCTTTGACAAGGCGGCCAATCCGGATGCGCTCGGCACGCTGCGCGAGGCTGTCGTCAAGGTGAAGGCGCTGGCGGTCAAACCGTCTTTCATCGTTCACACAGGCGACATCACCCATTTGTCGAAGCCCGCCGAGTTCGACAACGCCGACAAGGTCTTTGGCGAAACCGGCCTGCAAATCCATTACGTGCCCGGCGAGCACGACATCATCGACGAGGATCGCGGCAAGGCGTATCTGGAGCGTTACGGCAAGGGCACCAAGGGCGCGGGCTGGTACAGCTTTGACGATCACGGCGTGCATTTCATCGGGCTCGTGAATGTCGTCGATCTCAAGGGCGGCGGTCTCGGCAATCTCGGCGCAGAGCAGCTGGCGTGGCTGGAAGCCGACCTGAAGGACAAATCGGCCAGCACGCCGATCGTCGTGTTCGCGCACATCCCGCTTTACGTTCTCTACCAGCAGTGGGGCTGGGGCACCGAGGATGGCACGCGGGCGCTGGAATTGCTCAAACGGTTCGGCTCCGTCACCGTTCTGAACGGACACATCCATCAGCTCGCGCAGAAGGTCGAAGGCAACATGACCTTCCACACCGCGATGTCGACGGCGTTTCCGCAGCCCGCGCCCGGCGCCGCGCCGTCGCCGGGGCCGATGCTGGTGCCGCCCGACAAGCTGCGCAGCTTCCTTGGCCTGTCGTCCGTCACGCTGGCACAGGGCAACAAGCCTCTCGCCATCGTCGACTCCACGCTCGCAAGCTGACGTTTATGGGTACCCAAATGAGCATTCAAAAGCCGCGCACGTCCCGGCGCTTCCTTCTGATCGCAATGGTGAGCGGATTTCTGTCCGGCTCGCTGCTGGCGTTGAAGCCGCTTCTGGCGGCGGATCGGGACGTCAAGATCACGATCGACAATTTCACGTTCACGCCACCCGAGATCACGGTCCCGGTCGGCGCCGTCGTGACCTGGGTCAACCACGACGATATTCCGCACTCCGTTGTTGCGGGTGACAAGACGTTTCGTTCCAAGGCGCTGGACACCGACGATTCCTATTCGTTCACCTTCGCGGCGACCGGCACTTTCAACTACTTCTGCGGATTGCATCCGCACATGACGGGAAAGGTGATCGTGAAACCTTGAGCTGGCGCAAGACATCGCGGTTCTACAAACATGTGATGCGTCGCCCGAACGGACGGCGCATCGCTGCGCGAAACCTATGCTAAAGACCCTTGCAGCGGGTCATGGAGGAACGGGCCTGCGCCAACGCTCAGGACCGGCCGTGCGCGACAAGGACGACAAATCGCTGTTTGCTGAAATATTTCTTCCGTATCTGCCGGAAGCCTTCCGGCTGGCGCGATGGCTGACCGGAAGCGCGAGCGACGCCGAGGATGTCGTGCAGGATTCGGCGATCCGGGCGCTGCGCGGCATAAAAACGTTCGGGGCCGTCAATGCGCGGGCGTGGAGTCTCT
>JAIERI010000253.1 GCA_019747015.1 Xanthobacteraceae bacterium | reverse complement strand
CGGCCGCGACGATCGCGCCTCGCGTTCGATCATCGATCATCTTGCGATCATCGACGCCATCGAGAAGCGCGACACCGAGCGCGCCGTGAAGTTATCGCGCGATCACACACTTGGCCTTGCCGATTATGTCGAAGCCCACAGCAAAGGCATTTTCGACTAAGGCTCCCTTACCTTCACTTTATTGAGTGAAGGTGTTGTGCAGGCTGCCGATCCCCTCGATCGCCACTTCCATCGTATTGGTCGGCTCCTTGATGGTGCCGACGCCGAGTGACGTACCGCAGCAAATCAGATCGCCCGGCAACAACGTCATGTCGTGCGAAATCAGGCTGACAAGTTTGTGCGGCGGGAAGATCATGTCGGACAGCGGATAGTTCTGCCGCTCCTCTCCGTTCAGGATCATCCGCACATGCAGCTTGGTTGGATCGACGCCCACTGTAATCGCGGGCCCGAACGGACCGAAATGGTCGAAGCTTTTGGCGCGGACCCATTGCGCGAAGGTCGCATCCTTCGAGATGATGTCGGCGGCGGTAACGTCGTTGACGCAGGTGTAACCGAAGATCGCTTTCGCGGCCTCGTCCTCCGACGCGTTCGAGCACTTCTTGCCGATCACGATGCCGAGTTCGGCCTCGAACACAACGCGGCCGTCATAGGATTTCGGACGCGGGATCACGGCGCCAGGTGAAGCAATACTGGAATTGGCTTTCATCAGATAAAGCGGCTCAGCAGGCTCGGCGACTTTCAGCTTGGCCGCAAGTGCGTGAAAATTATTCCACAGCGCGATCACTTTGGTCGGCTCGGATGGAGGCAGCAACTCGACGCTCGAAAGCTCGACGGTCTGTCCCGTTGCTTTCGGCGCGTCGTAGATATCGCCGCTGTATTCGCTGATATGGCCTTCCTTCAGCGTGCCGAAACCAGTCTTGCCGCCCGCGCGATAGCGCACCCATTTTGTCATCGTTTCCTCACTCTACTCGCTTTTTTCAGAAGTTGTTTCAGACCGTCACGACGCGCAGATTGTTGGTCGATCCCGATTTGCCGAACGGCACGCCGGCAACGACAACGATGCAGTCGCCGGGTTTCGCCAGGCCGCTGCTTTTGGCGTGTGCCGCCGCCTGGCTGACCATCTCGTCATAGGTCGAGATTTCGGGCGACAGCATGCCCTGCGATCCCCACAGGAAGGCGAGCCGCCGTGCGGTGGCTTCGCTTGGCGTCACGCTCAAAATCGGAATCGGCGAACGTTGGCGCGCGATGCGATAGGCGGTGGTTCCGCTCGACGTGAAAGCAACGATGCAGGCGGCGCTGATCGATGTTCCCACCTCCGCGGCGGCGGCAGCGATTGCATGCTGCGGCAGGGGCTCGATGTCAGGATGCAGCGCCTCGATGATCTGGCGGTACGCGTTGTGCTGCTCGGTACGGCGGATAATGCGATCCATGGTCGCGACCGCTTGCACCGGATACTGGCCCGACGCCGATTCCGCCGACAGCATTACTGCGTCCGAGCCATCATAGATCGCGGTCGCGACGTCGGAAGATTCCGCGCGCGTCGGCGTCGGCGTATGAATCATCGATTCCAGCATCTGGGTCGCGATAATCACCGGCTTGCCGGCCAGACGGCACAGCCGCACCAGATCCTTCTGCGCGCCCGGGACGTCCTCGGGCGGAATTTCAACACCGAGATCGCCACGCGCCACCATGATGGAATCCGACAGATTGACGATGTCCTCGATCACCGCCATCGCCGCCGGCTTCTCGATCTTCGACATCACGCCGGCGCGGCCATTGACCAGCGAATGCGCCTCGATCAGATCCGACGCCCGCTGCACGAACGAAAACGCCACCCAGTCGACGCCGAGTTCGAGACCGAATTTCAGATCGACGCGATCCTTCTCGGTGATCGGCGACAGCTTGAGCAGCGTGTCCGGCAGATTGACGCCCTTGCGGTCGCTAACCACGCCCCCCGCGATCACCTTGGCCTCGATGACATCGTTGCCGCCGCCCGTCACCGCCAAGCGCACCTTGCCGTCGTCGATCAGGAGCTGGTTGCCGGGCATGATCGCCTCGAACACCTCCTTGTGCGGAAGCGGCAGCGCATCGCCTTTGGGTGTCGCACTGAGGATAAATTTCACGCTATCGCCAGTCTTCAATTCCTTCTTGCCGCCTTCCAGCGGCCCGAGACGGATTTTCGGTCCCTGCAAATCCTGCAAAATCGCAATTGGCGTGCCGACTTCCTTTTCCAGCGCGCGGATCGCGTCATAGCGTGCGCGATGATCCTCATGGGTACCGTGGCTGAAATTGAGCCGGAACATGTCGACGCCGGCTTCGAACAATTTGCGGATCATGTCCGGAGACGAACTCGCCGGCCCCAGTGTCGCAACGATCCTTGCGCGCCGATTGCGCCCCATCATGAAATCCCTTTCCAGCGAATCGGTCCGATCCATATCGGGCCAGATATATCAGACCCGATTATCGTATCGATATTTTGACGCGCGGCCGCAAGGCTGCGGCTGTGACAAACGTGATACATCATGCAAGCGCATCCGGCTATCGAGCCGGATGCATGTGCGGACGTTCAGGCGTTCGCCGCCTTGGCGACGGGCGCCGCCTCTTCGGGGAACGTCGGATAGACACCGTTGGAGCGGCCCATCTGTTGAACCAGCGCCAGCACCGTGTCGATGTAAGGCGTCTGCTGATTCGCAAGCCGTCCCATTTCCTGCACCGCGGTGAGCAGCGCATCGATCTCAAGCGGACGCTTCTTGTCGAGATCCTGCAACATCGACGTACGATGCGCGCCAACGCCGGCCGCACCGTTGATGCGGCGCTCGACATCGACACGGAAGTTGGCGCCGAAATATTCGCCGATTTTTTGAGCTTCAAGCATCATGTTACGCGCGACCAGCCGCGTGCCGGGATCGGTGGCGACGATGTCGAGCGTGGCATGCGTCAAGGCGGAGAGCGGATTGAAGCACAGATTGCCCCACAGCTTGATCCAGATGTCATCGCGGATGTCATCGTAAATCCGGGTCTTAAGACCGCCTGCCGTGATCGCGTCTGACAGCGTCTGCAACCGCTCGCTCGGCTTGCGATTCGGCTCGCCCAATCCAAACATGTCACCGTAGATATGCTAGATGACGCCTGGCTCGGTGATCTCGGTGGCTGGATAAACCGTGGCTCCGATCACGCGTTCAGGGCCGATCGC
>JAIERI010000161.1 GCA_019747015.1 Xanthobacteraceae bacterium | reverse complement strand
CGTCGTCTTCAACCAGGAGGCTGCCGGTGGACGAACCGATGAACACCTTGACGCCCGCGCAGCCCGGCGCACGCTCCAGTTCCGGCAGATCGCGGACGTTTTCGCGCGTGCCGCCGATGAAGAACGCATAATCGCAATGCATGCGGTGGTGGCCGGCCTTCACCTTCGCAGTAAAGGCTTCCTCCGTGACCGTCAGGGGGTTCGTATTCGGCATTTCGAACACGGCTGTGACACCGCCCATCACCGCACCGCGCGAACCACTTTCCAGATCTTCCTTGTGGGTCAGGCCCGGCTCGCGGAAATGCACCTGGGTGTCGATCACGCCGGGCAGAATATGGAGACTCTTACAGTCGATCACCTCGCTTGCGCTGGCGTTGCCGGGCGACCCGATGGCCGCAATCCGGCCGCCAGAAATGCCGATATCGCGCACGGCCTCGCCGTCCTGATTGACGACGGTGCCACCTCTTAGAATCGTGTCAAATGTCTGCGCCATCACTCTCAAAATACCCGTTTCAGGAAGGGACAAGCTGGGTTTCAGAAGGGACAAGTCCTTGCGGGCCTTGTTGCCGGTACTCTACAGCCTTACCTTGCAATGGGGTATCCGTGCGGCCTATTTCCCCAGAGAACTTGAAGAATTTCGACTGGTTTATCCGATGAAGGCAGCATTTCTTTCCGATCGTGGCGTTGTGAAGGTCAGCGGCGATGACGCGCGAACCTTCGTCAACAACATCGTCACCACCGATGTCGATCTGCTGACCGCGGGACTGGCGCGGTTCGGCGCGCTGCTGACGCCGCAAGGCAAAATCATCGCGGATTTTCTGGTAACTCAGGCGCCGCCGGGCCTCGGCGGCGGGCTGCTGTTCGATTGTCCCAAAGTATTGGCCCCGCCGTTCACCGATCGCCTCGGCTTCTATAAATTGCGCGCCAAGGTCGCCGTCGAGAATATTTCGGATAGTCTCGGCGTCCTTGCGGTGTGGGACGGCGAGCCGGCAATGAAGCCTGATCTGACTTTCGCTGATCCGCGCGACGCACAACTCGGCTGGCGGATTTTGGTGCCTTCAGAATTGGCGCAGAAGGCCGCTGAGGCCATCGGCGCACAGATGGCCGATCAAGCCGCTTACGACGCACACCGCATCGCCTGCGGCGTGCCGCGCGGCGGCGTCGATTTCATCTACGGCGACGCGTTTCCGCACGAGACCAATATGGACCGTCTGCACGGCATCGATTTCGACAAAGGCTGCTATATTGGCCAGGAAGTCGTCTCCCGCACGCAACACCGCGGCATGGCACGAACACGCATCATTCGTGTGGGCCTCAAAGCCGGCGCGCCGGAGCCGGGCGCCACGATCATGGCCGGCGACAAATCCGTCGGCACCATGGGGTCGGCAGCGCAAGACTCAAGCGGACAGGGCATCGGCCTTGCATCGCTGCGAACGGACCGTACCAGCGACGCACTCGATGCTGGATTGCCGCTGATCGCTGACGGCATTCCAATCTCGCTCCTCTCGCCGGATGATGTCCGCTCGACGACGAAAGCCTCGGCATGAGAGGCGCGAAGCTGCACTACGACGGGCTGCATCGCTGCCCGTGGCCTGGCGAGGATCCGCTCTACATCGCCTACCACGACACCGAATGGGGCGTGCCGGAATATGACGACCGCGCGTTGTTCGAAAAACTTATTCTCGACGGTTTTCAGGCCGGCCTGTCTTGGATCACGATCTTGCGCAAGCGCGAAAATTTCCGCAAAGCCTTCGACAATTTCGAACCGGCGAAAATCGCACGCTACGATCAGAGGAAGATTGCGGCGCTGATGAACGACGCCGGCATCGTCCGGAACCGCGCCAAGATCGAGGGTGCGGTGAACAGCGCCAAGGCTTACCTCAAGATTATGGAGGAAGGCCCCGGGTTTTCCAAATTGCTGTGGAGCTTCGTCGGCAGCAAACCAAAGGATAACACGGTCAAAACCATGGCCAGCGTTCCGACGTCCACGCCGGAATCCATCGCGATGTCGAAGGAACTATTAAAGCACGGATTCAAATTCGTCGGCCCGACCATCGTTTATGCCTTCATGCAGGCGACCGGCATGGTCAATGATCATCTGGTGACATGTCATTGCCGCAGTAAAATTGGCAAGGTGAAGCGGCCTGCGCGCACCAGAACGGCACAAGCAAAGACCGCGCGGGCCGAAAAGATTGCAAAGAAAGCGTCTGCCAAGAAAATTCCTGTAAAGAGAAATTCCGCGAAGAAAAAATGACGGCGAAGAAACAACCCGCGACAAAGTCTGCCAATCGCGCCTGGCAACGCATGCTGTCCGGCCGCCGGCTAGATCTGCTCGACCCCTCGCCGCTCGACATCGAGATCGAGGACATCGCGCACGGTCTCGCCCGCGTCGCGCGCTGGAACGGACAGACCAACGGCGCGCATATTTTCTCAGTGGCGCAACATACCCTACTGGTCGAAACCGTGATGCGTGCACACACCCCGCGCATAGACCACCGCATCCGTCTTGCCGCGATGTTGCATGACGCGCCTGAATATGTGATCGGCGACATGATCTCGCCATTCAAGGCGGTGATTGGAGGCTCGTACAAACAGGTCGAAAAGCGGCTGCTGTCCGCCATACATGTCCGCTTCGGCCTGCCCGCCGTTCTGCCAAGCGATATCGAAAAGCAGATCAAGGACGCCGACATGGGCGCAGCGTATCTAGAAGCGACGCACCTCGCAGGCTTCGCCGAGGCCGAGGCCAAGCGGCTGTTCGGGCGCGACCCCAAATTGCCGCCGTCCGTCCAGCGGGACTATGTCACGCCGTGGTCCGCAACCAAGGCGGAAAAGACGTTTTTGCAGCGCCTCAAGAGCCTGCTCGGTTAGGGATTCCGGCGCCGGAACAATAGCGGCCCGCTTTCACGCGCGCATGGCGTGGCGTATAAACACGCCAACATCAGGACCATTCATGATTTACGTTTGCTCGCTTGCCGATCTTCATGCCACGGTCGAAGCCTCCGGCGCCTCGCATATTCTTACCGTGATGGGCAAAATCGAGAAGGCCAAACGCCCAACCTCGATCCTCGAAGCCAATCATTTGCTGATTTCGATGGATGACATC
>JAIERI010000245.1 GCA_019747015.1 Xanthobacteraceae bacterium | reverse complement strand
TGTTTGCACTGCTGATGCTGGCCGCGTATCTCGCTCTGGCGTGGATGGCGGCGCGCGAACGTCCGCCGTAGGATTCCATCCTGGACCGCGTTGTGGCGGCGGCCTTGATGCTCAACGGATCCTTTCAAATTTGAAACAGTGTTGTTCTGGAACGTGACAGATCGCGTGACGAAGCGTGAACATCGGCACTTCGTCGTGAATCAAATGTAACGAAAAGCCCTGAAACAGCTGGCTAAATCAATCATTTACCGATTCAAATAAACCTTCTCTTTATGGTGTTGTTTAAGCTCGTCTTCAATTGCTTCCCTTAGTTTGTGGTCATCAGGCGGGACAAAAGTTTCGTCGAATAAGTCGTAAAAACGACAACAGGGGAAGTGTCATGATGAAGTCCGCAATGAAGGCGGCGGATCCCGCGCAGGAAGCTGGCGCGCCGGTTCAGCCGCTCTATCTTGAAGCTCTTACGCTGGTCGAGCGTCTGCATCGCCGTCTGCTCGACGTCATCAAGGACGAGTTCGATCGCCGCGGCCGCGCCGACATCAATTCGGTTCAGGCTCTGTTGCTCTATAACATCGGCGACAAGGAGCTGACCGCGGGCGAGCTGCGCACGCGCGGTTATTACCTCGGCTCGAACGTGTCCTATAATCTGAAGAAACTCGTCGAGATGGGCTTCCTCGATCATCAGCGTTCGCGCGTCGATCGCCGCTCGGTCCGCATCCGTCTGACGGAGCAGGGTCAGGAAATCCGTCGCATCGTCGACGCGCTGTACCAGAAGCACGTCAAGACGGTGGAGCAGGTTGGGGGCATCTCGAACGAGGAGTTCGCGACGCTGAACAAATCGCTGCATCGCCTCGAGCGTTTCTGGACCGACCAGATTTTGTATCGTCTCTGAGAGACCTAGAAAATTAAGGGGTGGCGCCAAGGCGCACGAAGGGCCGGACAGCTCTTTTAAGTGTTCTGGTGTCTCGCCAGTCACGCGTTACCCTGTTTGACACTTCCCGGGCGGCCACTCGTCAGAGTGGCCGCCTTGGTATTGGAAGTGCCGCAAGATATGGAGACGATAGGGCCATGATGGCGGGCATTCGTAATTACTGGAGCAGCGGTTGCGGGCCGATGCTTTTACGTTACGCCGTCTTGTCCTATGGAATTGCTGCTATCGAATGGCTTTTAAGTCCACCAAATCTGCTCTGGGTTTTTCCATCGATCAAAGGCACGCATTTCCCCGGCTTGGAAACTGCGTGGTGGATTGCTTTAGGCGGATTAGCTCTTGCGTGGTTAGCAACTGTCGCCAAAGGAATTTACGAATGCGGTTGGCCCGGTGTCGTCCTGTTGCTGCCGGTAATGTACGGACTCTTTCTGCCCTATTTAGTTGTGATGCTGCTGTTCTCATGTTTCTTCTTGCATAGCTGTCTTTAGGCCGTCGTTTCGGCTTGTGGGAACGTCGCTTTAAATAGCGTTCGGGGCCCCTGAGAACTTGGCCCCCCACGCCATATATGGTATCCCGCCAGTCCGTTTCGCCCCAGCACCCAGAGCCGCCCGCAACCGCCCCAGGGGCTGCGGCGGTGGAGACATTTTTCTCATGACCTCGCCCGCCAATTCGTCCAGTGCAAAAACCGCGTCCGCCCCCGATTCATTCTTCTCGGTTTCACTGACACAGGCCGATCCGGAAATCGCCGAGGCGATCAAGGGCGAACTCGGTCGTCAGCAGCATGAGATTGAGTTGATCGCGTCGGAAAACATCGTCAGCCGCGCGGTGCTGGAAGCGCAGGGCTCGGTGCTGACCAACAAATACGCCGAGGGCTATCCGGGACATCGTTATTACGGCGGCTGCGAATTCGTCGATATCGTCGAGACGCTGGCCATCGAGCGCGCCAAGAAACTGTTCGGCGCAGGGTTCGCCAATGTGCAGCCCAACTCGGGAAGCCAGATGAACCAGGCGGTGTTCCTCGCGCTGCTTCAGCCGGGCGACACATTCATGGGGCTCGATCTTGCCGCCGGCGGCCATCTCACCCATGGAGCGCCAGTCAACATGTCCGGCAAGTGGTTCAAGCCGGTGCACTACACCGTGCGCCGCGACGATCACCTGATCGACATGGACGCGCTCGCTAAGCAGGCGGAAGAAGTGAAGCCGAAGCTGATCATTGCCGGCGGCTCGGCCTATTCGCGCCCATGGGACTTCAAGCGCTTCCGCGAGATCGCCGACAGCGTCGGGGCCTATCTGATGGTGGACATGGCCCACTTTGCAGGTTTGGTCGCCGGCGGCGCGCACGCCTCGCCGGTGCCGCACGCCCACGTCACCACTACGACCACCCACAAATCGCTGCGCGGTCCGCGCGGCGGCCTGATCCTCACCAATGATGAGGCGCTGGCGAAGAAATTCAATTCGGCGATCTTCCCCGGCCTGCAGGGCGGCCCGCTGATGCATGTGATCGCGGCGAAAGCCGTGTCGTTCAAGGAAGCGCTGCAGCCGGACTTCAAGGTGTATGCAAGGAACATCGTCGAGAACGCACGGGCGCTGGCCGAGACGCTGCGTGCCAATGGTTTCGAGATCGTTTCGGGCGGCACCGACAACCATCTGATGCTGGTCGATCTGCGGCCCAAGGGTTTGAAGGGCAACATCTCGGAACGTGCTCTGGTGCGCGCGGGACTGACCTGCAATAAGAACGGCATTCCGTTCGATCCCGAAAAGCCTTTCGTCACCTCGGGTCTGCGCCTCGGCACTCCCGCGGCGACCACGCGCGGTTTTGGCGTCGCCGAATTCAAGCAGGTCGGCGCGCTGATCTCCGAGGTGCTGAACGCGGTCGCGCAATCGCCGGATGGCTCGGCGCCTGGCGTCGAGGCCTCGGTGAAGCAGCGCGTGCGCGAGCTCACCGACCGTTTCCCGATCTATCAGTCGCTCTAAAGGGATCAGGCACGCATGCGCTGCCCCAGTTGCAACAGCCTTGACACGCAGGTGAAGGATTCACGGCCGACAGAGGATTCGTCCGTGATCCGCCGCCGCCGCGTGTGCATGGCGTGCAACTTCCGCTTCACGACGTTCGAGCGCGTGCAGCTCCGCGAACTCACCGTCATCAAACGCAACGGCCGCC
>JAIERI010000146.1 GCA_019747015.1 Xanthobacteraceae bacterium | reverse complement strand
CACGCGAAGGCCGAAGCTCCTAAAGCGGACACTGCGAAGACCGACGCTCCTAAGAGCGATGCGCCTGCCGCAAATACGGCCGCAACTCCCGCGACCGCTGCGGCACCTGCCGCCGATACCGCACCGGCTGTCGTCCAGTTAACCCCGTTCGGCGAAAAGCTGCGCGACCTGATCTCGACCAAGAGCGCGAAATATTTCGATCGCAAGATCGAGCGCGCCGCGGTCGAGGCGTTCTACAAGGATCGCAATTACACCGCGCTGTGGACCGATGGCGCTGCCGCGACCGCGACTGCCAAGAGCGCGGTCTCGCGCCTGAAGGACGCGGATGCCGACGGCCTCAACGTGAAGGATTATCCGATCCCCGATTTCGCTGCCGCCGCGACGCCCGACGCGCAGGCCGAAGCCGAACTGAAGCTGACCGAAAGCGTGCTCGATTATGCGCGCCATCTGCAGAGCGGCCGGATGCACTGGTCGCAGGTCACCGGTGATATTCTCTATCCGGACCACTATCCCGATCCCGCCGAGGTGCTGATCAACGTCTCGACCGCGAAGGACGCATCCGCTGCGCTGGCGACCTACAGTCCGCCGCACAAGCTCTACAAGGAGCTGAAAGCGAAGCTCGCCGAACTGCGCGGCGTGGGCGAAGACACCTCGAAAAAGGTCGAGGAAGGCGACACGCTGAAATTCGCCAAGCCGACGAAGAAGAATCCCGACATTGCTGCGGTGGAAGATCCCCGCGTGCCGGCGCTGCGCGCCAAGCTGAGCGTCGAGAATCCCGATGATGCCCATTACGATGCCGCGGTTGCCGAAGCCGTCCGCAAATTCCAGGCGAGCAACGATCTAAAGGCGACCGGCAATCTCGACAATGCCACGGTGCGCGCGCTGAACGGTCCGAAGAGCGATCGTCAGATCGACATCGTGCGCGTCAACATGGAACGCTGGCGCTGGCTGCCGCGCGATCTCGGCGTGCCGTCGCTCGGCGATGCTTACGTGATCCTGAACATTCCCGACTACACGCTGAAGGTGATGCAGAATGGCCAGCAGGTCTGGACCACGCGCGTCGTCACCGGTCAGCCCGGCGAACACGCCACCCCGCTTCTGACGGAAACGATGAAGTACATCACCGTCAATCCGACCTGGAACGTGCCGCCGTCGATCATCTACAAGGAATATCTGCCGGCGCTGCAGCAGGATCCCACCATGCTCCAGCGCATGGGCCTGAAATTCGAGCGTAACCGCGACGGCAGCATCCACATTTCGCAGCCTCCGGGCGAGGGCAACGCCCTCGGCCGCATCCGCTTCAACTTCCCGAACAAGTTCCTGGTGTATCAGCACGATACCCCGGACAAATACCTGTTCGCCAAGGACGAGCGCGCGTTCAGCCATGGTTGCATGCGCGTGCAGAATCCGGATCAGTATGCCGCCACCCTGCTCGGCATCGCGCTTCCGCAGGATAATTACACGCCTGAAAAAATCCGCGGCATGTATGGCAAGGGCGAGGTCAACATCAACCTGCCGGTCCCGATTCCGGTCAACATCACCTATCAGACCGCGTTCGTGGACGATTCCGGCAAGCTGCAGTTCCGCAAGGACGTGTACGGTCGCGACGCCAACATGATCAACCTGCTTAAAAACAGCGGCGGCAAGGATATTGAGACCGTGGTCGCCCATTCGCAGCCCAACTACGTCCGGCCGACCGGCAACATCCCGATGCCTGGAGATACTTATGCCAGCAATCAGGGCCAGGGCTTCTTCGAGCGGCTGTTTGGCTTCGGCTCGCCGCAGCCGCCCCAGCCGGTTCCCGTTCAGGTTCGCCGCCGGGTACAGCGCTAACTATTCGTCCTAACTATTTTCCCGAGGGCTTTTAACCACTTAAAACCCTCGGAAACCCAATAAACAAAGGGCTCCGCGTCATGCGGGGCCCTTTTCGTTAACCAACAGGCTGCAGAAACATTACCAAAGGGCCATATTTTGCCATACTCGACCGGTTAGCTCGCGAATGCGTGATGGGGATGGAACGTAAATTTCCATTAACCCGAACTCGTTAAAACTGATTCATCTTTTCTCCGCTGCGTGGGGTAGCGGGGGGGCACTTCCTGACTGGTTTTTCCGACGGGATTTTAAGTGGCGGGTCGTTTTCCACGCAGCTTCCGGTTGATGCCTGTTCCACGCCACGGTATGCGCGTGGGATTGGCGACATTGATGCTCCTTGCCGGGGCACGATCGGTTCATGATGCCTCGGCCTCCGGCGACACCCGCACCCTCACCTTCCACCACACCCATTCAGGCGAAGACCTCACCGTCACCTTCAAGCGCGATGGCCGCTACGACGAAGAGGCGCTCAAAACCCTCAACCACTACCTTCGCGACTGGCGCAGCCAGGACCAGACCACGATGGACCGTCACCTGTTCGACATCCTGTGGGAAGTCTACCGCGACGTCGACGGCAAGCAGCCGATCCAGATCATTTCCTCCTACCGCTCCCCCGGCACCAACGCGATGCTGCGCAACCGCTCCTCGCATTCGGGCGTCGCCCGCTTCAGCCAGCACATGCTCGGCCATGCGATGGATTTCTTCATTCCTGGCGTGCCGCTAGAACAAATCCGTTTCGCCGGCCTGCGCCTGCAGCGCGGCGGCGTCGGGTTCTATCCGACATCCGGATCGCCCTTCGTGCATCTGGACACCGGCAATGTGCGCCACTGGCCGCGCGTGACTCATGATCAGCTCGTACGCCTGTTCCCCGACGGCAAAACCGTTCTCATTCCATCCGATGGCAAGCCGCTTCCCGGCTATGACCTTGCGATGGCGGAGATTCAGCGCCGCAAGGGCGACGACGCGACGATCGCCGCCAAACCCAGCCTGTTCGCCGCCCTGTTTCGCAGCAAGCAGTCCGAAGACGACGAAGAAAACGGCGCAAGCGATGCATCTGCCGCCGAGAAACCCGCTTCCGCTGGCCTGATCGCCTCCGCCACCGCCAAGGTCAAAGAGGTCAAGGAAAAGATCGCCGAAGCGAAGAGCCGCATCGACTCTCTCAAGGCGACTCCTTCCAAGGTGAAGGTCGCGTTC
>JAIERI010000097.1 GCA_019747015.1 Xanthobacteraceae bacterium | reverse complement strand
AAATTACCGCAATTTCGGGATTATGGCGCATATCGACGCGGGTAAAACCACGACGACCGAGCGCATCCTGTATTACACCGGCGTTTCCTACAAGATCGGCGAGGTGCACGAGGGCGCCGCGACGATGGACTTTATGGAGCAGGAAGCTGAGCGCGGCATCACGATCTCTTCGGCCGCGACGACCTGTTTCTGGAAGGGCCGCGACGGGACCCGCAACCGGTTGAACATCATCGATACACCGGGCCACGTCGACTTTACGATTGAAGTCGAACGCTCGCTCCGCGTTCTCGATGGCGCCGTTTGCGTCCTCGATTCGAACCAGGGCGTCGAACCACAGACCGAGACGGTCTGGCGCCAGGGCGACAAGTACAACGTTCCGCGCATCATCTTTGCCAATAAAATGGACAAGACCGGTGCCGACTTCTTCATGTGCTACGACGACATCATTGAAAAGCTTGGTGCGCGTCCGGTCCCCATCCAAATTCCTATCGGTTCGGAAGGCAATTTCCAGGGCCACATCGACCTCGTGACGATGGAGTCCGTCACATGGGACGGCGACGGCAAGGACGCCAAGATCATTCGCGGTCCGATCCCGGCTGAGCTGATGGATAAGGCCGTCGAGTTCCGCGGCATTATGATCGAGGCCGCCGTCGAACTCGACGACGACGTGATGGCCAAGTTTTTCGATGGCATCGAGCCCGACGCGGACACGCTCCGCCGCTTGATCCGTCAGGCGACGATTACGCGCGCGTTCTATCCCATGCTGTGCGGCTCGGCGTTTAAGAACAAAGGTGTCCAGACGCTACTCGACGCCGTCGTCGACTTCCTCCCATCCCCGCTCGATCGCGAGGCCTACAAGGGCATCGACGTTCGCACAGGTGAGTCGGTTGATCGCAGGCCCGACGACAGCGAGCCGCTCTCGATGCTCGCGTTCAAGATCATGGGCTTTGAGCACGTCGGCTCGCTCACGTTCTGCCGCATCTACTCGGGTAAGATCGAGCAGGGCATGTCGCTGGCGAACACCTCGCGCGACAAGAAAGAGCGCGCCGGGCGCATGTACCTCATGCATGCCGACGAGCGGAAAGAAATCAAGGAAGCTTTCGCTGGCGACATCATCGCACTGCAGGGCCTCAAGGATACGCGCACGGGCGAGACTCTGTCTGATCCGAACAAGGCTGTAATTCTTGAGAAGATGGAGTTCCCGAACCCCGTCATCGAAATGAAGATCGAGCCGAAGACGAAGGCCGATCAGGAAAAGATGGCTATCGCTCTTAACACGCTGGCGCTCGAAGATCCGAGCTTCCGCGTATCGGTTGATAGCGAGTCGGGCGAAACCATCCTGAAGGGAATGGGCGAGCTTCACCTCGACATCAAGGTCGACATTCTGCGCCGCACGTATGGCGTGGACGCCCAGACGGGTGCGCCGCAAGTTGCCTATCGCGAGACCTTGGCCCGCAAGACCGAGATCGACTACACGCACAAGAAGCAGACCGGCGGTACGGGTCAGTTCGCTCGCGTGAAGTTGCGCATCGAGCCGAACGAAACCGGCAAGGGTAATGAGTTCCTGACCGAGGTCGTCGGCGGTACGGTTCCCAAGGAATACATCCCGGGCGTCGAAAAGGGCGTCGAGAGCGTTTGGAACCAGGGCGTTCTGATCGGCTTCCCGCTCGTCGACATGAAGGTCACGCTCTATGATGGCGCGTACCACGAGGTCGACTCGTCGGCGATTGCCTTCGAAATCGCAACCCGGTCTGCGCTCAAGGAGGGTTGCGAGAAGGCTGGCATTCGCTTGCTCGAGCCGGTGATGGATGTTGAGGTCGTGACGCCTGGCGATTTCGTCGGCGGCGTCATCGGCGACATCAACTCCCGTCGCGGTCAGATTCGCGATCAGCAGATGCGCGGTAACGCGACGGTCATTCGGGCCAACGTTCCGCTCGCCAACATGTTCGGCTACGTCAACCAGCTTCGGTCGATGAGCCAGGGTCGCGCGAGCTACACCATGCAGTTTGCGCACTACGCGGAAGTTCCAAAGAACGTCGCCGACGAGGTCAAGGCCAAGTACGCCTGATCTGAATGCATCGTATTCGGGCCGGATGACGACCTCCGATCCGTAGACAACTCATAGTCACAAGACAGAAACTTCAGAGACTAAGTGGAGAGCCACTATGGCGAAGGCAAAGTTCGAGCGAAATAAGCCGCACTGCAACATCGGTACGATCGGTCACGTCGATCACGGCAAGACGTCGCTCACGGCCGCCATTACGAAGATCCTCGCCGAGTCCGGCAAGGCTGAGTTCAAGGCCTATGACCAGATCGACAAGGCTCCCGAAGAGCGCGAGCGTGGCATCACCATCTCGACGGCGCACGTTGAGTATGAGACGGACAATCGTCACTATGCTCACGTCGATTGCCCAGGCCACGCGGACTATGTGAAGAACATGATTACGGGCGCTGCTCAGATGGATGGCGCCATCCTCGTCGTGTCGGCTGCCGACGGGCCGATGCCGCAGACCCGCGAGCACATCCTGCTTGCCCGTCAGGTCGGCGTGCCGGCGCTCGTCGTGTTCATGAACAAGGTCGACCTCGCCGACGATCCGGACCTCGTCGACCTCGTCGAGATGGAAGTTCGCGAGCTGCTGACGTCCTACCAGTTCCCCGGCGACACGATCCCGATCGTCAAGGGCTCGGCTAAGACGGCTCTCGACGGCGGTGACCCCAAGATCGGCCGTGAGGCGATCCTCGAATTGATGAAGCAGGTCGACGCTTACATTCCACAGCCTGACCGTCCGATCGACAAGCCGTTCCTGATGCCGATCGAAGACGTGTTTTCGATCTCAGGTCGCGGCACGGTCGTCACGGGTCGCGTCGAGCGCGGCATTGTGAAGGTCGGTGAGGAAGTCGAAATCGTGGGTCTGCGCGACACCATCAAGTCGACAGTCACGGGCGTCGAAATGTTCCGCAAGCTCCTCGACCAAGGTCAGGCAGGGGACAACATCGGCGTTCTGTTGCGCG
>JAIERI010000214.1 GCA_019747015.1 Xanthobacteraceae bacterium | reverse complement strand
ATCAATTTACGCTGCAGCCGGTTGGCGAGCCGCGCGACGATGTGCTGCAAATGCGCGAGCTGCTTGTCGAGATAACCGCGCAGCCGTTCGAGTTCATCGGGCTCGCACAGATCCTCGGCCGAAATGATCTCGTCGAATTTCGGCGCGAAGGCGTGATATTCGGGGCCGCGCGGCTCGTTGTTGTCGCGCGAATTCGGACGCACGGCCTCGCCCGGCTGATCCTCGTCGGCGAGATCGCCATCGTCGAGCGAATCGCTGTCGGCGGTCTGCGCGCTGTCCATCGCGTTTTCGGACGCATCCTCGGTCGAGGGCTGCGCCTGATCCGCGCTCATCTCCTCGCTGCTTTCGCTTTGCGGCTGGCCGTCCTCGCCGGTGTCGCCGGCTTCGCCCTCGCGCTCGTCTTCGTCCTGATCCTCGTCGTCCTGGTCCGCGCTGCGTTCGTCGCTGATTTCAAGCGCCGAGAGCAGATCATGAATGGACTCACCGAACCTGGCCTGATCCTCGGTCAGACCTTTAAGTTGATCGAGCTGCGCACCGATTTTTTCTTCCAGCGCCGGACGCCACAGATCGACCATCCGGCGCGCCGCCGGCGGCGGCGCGAGGCCGGTCAGCCGTTCGCGCACCATCAGCGCCAGCGCGTCGGCCAGCGGCGCATCGGCGCGGTCGGTGATTTCGTCGAACTTGGCGCGGTGGAAATGATCGTCCAGCATGGCGCCGAGATTTTTCGCGACCCCCGCCATGCGCCGCGCGCCGATGGCTTCCACGCGCGCCTGCTCGACCGCGTCGAACACCGCGCGCGCCTGCGCACTGCCGGGCGCGAGCTTGCGATGAACCTTTGCGTCGTGACACGCGATACGAAGCGCGATGGAATCGGCATGGCCGCGAACGATTGCGGCATCCTTGCGCGTGAGCTTGCGCGCGGGCTCGGGCAGTCGCGCCTTGCCCGGCGCGAGGCCGGGCCGCTCGGCGGAAAACGTCACTTCGAGTTCAGGCTGTTTGGAGATCGCGCGCAAGCACGAGGTCACCGCCCGCTTGAAAGGCTCGGTCGGCGATTCCTTCGACCCGGTCCGGAACTTGATGTTCGATGTGCTCATAGCGATTTCGTAAGCCAGTGGCGCGTGATTCCGCCGGGGTAGCCGCCGATCGACCCGAACTCCTTGTATCCGCACGCGCGGTAAAAGTCTGGCGCCTGAACGCTCAGCGTATCTACGTAAGACCGCGTGGCGCCAAAGTGCTTGGCTTCCTCTTCGATGGCCTTGATCAGCTTCTTTCCGTAGCCCTTGCTGCGAAATTTCTGCTCGAGCCAAAAAAACTGAATGAACAACACTGCGGTCCAGACCTCGCCGACGATTCCACCGACAATCTCGCCGCGCTGACGCAGCGAGATGGCGAAGCGCTTGTATTTCTGCTTCCCCATCTTCTCGTCGTTGTAGCGGATCAACCCGCCGAGAACCGCCTTTTTGGTCTGTCCTATTGTGCGTTCGACGGCGATCGACGGCATGAACTAGCTCAGCGCGACGTTGACCGACGACTCCGGCAACTCGGCGTTGAAACAACGCTGATAGAACTCGGCGACCAATGGGCGCTCGAGTTCGTCGCATTTGTTCAGGAAGGTGACGCGGAAGGCGAAACCGAGATCGCCGAAAATCTCCGCGTTCTCCGCCCAGGTGATGACGGTGCGCGGGCTCATCACGGTGGACAAATCGCCATTGGCAAATGCGTTGCGCGTCAGATCGGCGAGGCGCACCATCTTGTTGACGATGTCGCGGCCGGCATCCGTGCGATAATGCTTGGCCTTCGCCAGCACGATTTCAACTTCCTCGTCGTGCGGCAGATAATTCAGTGTGGTGACGATCGACCATCGGTCCATCTGACCCTGGTTGATCTGCTGTGTGCCGTGATAGAGGCCCGAGGTGTCGCCGAGGCCAATCGTGTTGGCGGTGGCAAACAGGCGGAACGCCGGATGCGGCTTGATGACCTTGTTCTGGTCGAGCAGTGTCAGGCGGCCCGAGACTTCCAGCACGCGCTGAATCACGAACATCACGTCGGGACGGCCGGCGTCGTATTCGTCGAACACCAGCGCGATATTGTGTTGAAGCGCCCAGGGCAAAATGCCGTCGCGGAATTCGGTGACCTGCTTGCCGTCGCGCACCACGATCGAATCCTTGCCGACCAGATCGATACGGCTGATGTGGCTGTCGAGGTTGACGCGCACGCAGGGCCAGTTCAGACGCGAGGCGACCTGCTCGATATGGGTGGATTTGCCGGTGCCGTGATAGCCCGTGACCATGACGCGGCGGTTTCTGGCGAACCCGGCGAGAATGGCGAGCGTGGTGGCGCGATCGAAACGATAATCCGGATCGGCGTCCGGCACATGCGGATCGGGCGTGGAAAAAGCTGGAACTTCAAGATCGCTGTCGATGCCGAACACCTGACGCACGGACACTTTCATGTCCGGCAAACCGGCTGGCTCCTGCGATGTGGTCATGGCGGCAGTCATCGATCCTCCGTGGTCTCGGACGCTCCCGAAACCAGACGTGCATGTTTCGCGACGGGTGGGTGCGTTTTGAACCTAGCAGACAGAAGCGGGCGGCAGAAGCCTCACCCCAACTGAAAGTTCGACTGAATTATCATTAAGATAAGCTATTTACGCGCGAATTGAAGACCTGCCCTGCAATTCGCGGCTTGCTTGCATCAAATTTATTCATCACCAATTTGGGATTGGGGCCGTCTGGCGATATATTTTCCATCTTCCGGAACGGAGATCAGCCAGTTCTTTGATACTGAAACTCTTTGATACAAAAACAAACGTCGAAACCGCATTGGATACATCGTGGGTTCCTATCTCAGCCAGCTGGTCGATTTCGTCTCCTTCCATGCGCTGCTCGCTTACACCGCCATCTTGCTTGCGGCGCTGCTCGAGGCCGTGCCGATTTTCGGCTCGATCATTCCCGGATCGACCGTAATCCTCGCGCTGAGCGCGCTGGTGCCGAGCGGAAACCTGAAGC
>JAIERI010000106.1 GCA_019747015.1 Xanthobacteraceae bacterium | reverse complement strand
GAAACGGCACTGAAAGCGCTCATCAAGAGTAAGGCCTCCGGCAAGCCGGTCAAGATTCCCGAACGGGCGGAAAGGCTGGATAACGTCATCAACTTGATGGACGCACTTCAGAGAAGCCTGAAAGCAGGGGGCGGCGCCAAACACAATGCGCGTCCATCGCATCGCGCGGCGAAGAAGGCATCGCGTTCGACCGCCCGGCATCGCAAGGCGAGTTGACGCCGTTAGACGTGCTGGCCGCCGTTGATGTGAATCTCCGCGCCGTTCACATAGGACGATGTTTCGGTGCACAGCACGTAGATGATCTTCGCCACTTCGTCCGGCGTGCCGAGACGCTGCAAGGGGATTTGCTCCTCCACGATCTTGTCGGTGCCGGGTGACAGGATCGAGGTGTTGATCTCGCCCGGCGCGATCGCGTTGACGCGCACGCCGACGCGGCCGAAATCGTGCGCCATCTCGCGCGTCAGCGCTGCGAGCGCCGCTTTCGATGTGGCGTAGGCCGATCCCGCGAACGGATGCACCCGCGATCCCGCAATCGAAGTGACGTTGACCACCGAACCCTTGGCGGCCTTCAGCTCTTCGATGAGGCCGCGCGCCAGCATCACCGGCGCCATGAAATTAACCCGGAACACTTTCGCCCATGTGTCGCCGTCGGTCTCGATGGTGCCGAGCCGCCCGCCGCCTTCGGCCTTGGGCGAGATCGCGGCGTTGTTCACCAGCGCGTGCAATTCACCGCCCTCGAGCCGGGAGCGGATGTCCCTGATCGCGCGTTCGGTGTCGGCGAGGTCGGACAGGTCGACCTGAATATGATCTTCGGGGCCGGCGTCCCACGGGCATTGTTCTGGAAAGGGATGCCGCGAGCAGGTGATGACGCGCCAGCCGGCGCTGGAGAAGCGGATCACGGTGGCGTGGCCGATGCCGCGGCTCGCCCCGGTCAGGAGCAGCGTGCGGCGCGCTGTGTTGGAAGCATTTGTCGTCGGCATGAACGTGTGTCTCTTCTGCGCGAGGTGCGCGTCATGAAGGAAATCAAATCAGGGATAGAGCCGCGTCTTGCTCCATCCCGATGCGTCGCGGCGGAACACCACGCGGTCATGGAGGCGGAACGGACGGTCGTGCCAGAACTCGATCGATTGCGGCGTGATGCGCCATCCGCTCCAGCCGGGCGGGCGCGGCACCTCACCGAGTCCATATTTTGCGGCATTCAGCGCGATGGCTTTTTCGAACGCCATCCGGCTTTCGAGCGGCTCGCTCTGTTTGCTAGCCCAGGCCCCGATCTGCGACTGTTTCGGGCGCGTCGCGAAATACTCGTCCGCCTCGGCATCGGTGACACGTGAAACGTCGCCGCGCACGCGCACCTGCCGGCGCAGCGATTTCCAGTGAAACAAAAGGGCGGCCTTCGGATTGGCGGCGAGTTCGCGGCCCTTGGCGCTGGCGATGTGGCTGTAGAACACAAACCCCTCGGCATCGAAGCCCTTCAGCAGCACCATTCGCACGTCCGGCAGGCCGTCCTGATCGACGGTGGCGAGCGCCATGGCGTTCGGATCGTTCGGCTCCGAGGCGGTGGCCTCCTTGAGCCATGCGGCGAAAAGCGCAAAAGGCTCAGGACTTTCGGTGAAATCACCGGAAATTAACCCAGCCGGGTGTTTGATTGATTCTGGACCGTTCATGTCTGGAGTCGCCCAAATTGCGCCCGATTGCGCCCGCCGAGAGTTCGCCGCGCCCCTTATATAGGGCATGCCGGCGCGCGGGCCTATCGCCGATCCGGCGCATCGCGGGTGCTGTGCTGGCGGTTGCCGTCGGCGCGGGCTGCGGTGGCTGCAGCTTCCAGCTCGGCAATCTCTGGGACAAAAAGGACGCCGCCAGCGGCGACGTGACCGGCTCGATCAGCCCCGTCCGCGTCAGCGACGACACCAATCTCACCGACAGCGACCTGGCGCTGACCCGCAATGCCGCGTCCGACGTCATGACCCGCGGCGGCAAGGACATCAGCCAGCCCTGGGAAAATCCGCAGACCGGCGCGCGCGGCTCGGTCACGCCATTGGCCTCCGCCTATCAGGCGCCGGACGGGCGCACCTGCCGGGATTTCCTCGCGTCTTACGTGCGCGGCGCCAATGAAGGCTGGCTCCAGGGCGAGGCCTGCAAGGGCGTTGAGGGCGCATCCTGGGAAATCCGCAACATGAAACCGTGGAGGCGTTCTTGAGCGTTTGAGCGGCTTCAGGCGGCTTGTTAAGCGTCTTGTAAGTGTCCTGGCTGTTGCGAAATCGCAGGTTTCACCCCAAATAACCAATGGCCATCCGGCCGCAGAGTTGAATTCCGAAGGAGTTGAGACGAATGCGCGACCCCTATGAGGTCCTGGGGGTGCAGCGAAGCGCAAGCGCTGCGGACATCAAAAGCGCATTTCGCAAGCTCGCCAAGAAGCACCATCCCGACGCCAACAAGAACGACGCGAAAGCGGCGGCGCGTTTTGCCGAGCTGAATTCGGCCAACGAGATTTTGGGCGACGAGGACAAGCGCAAGCAGTTCGACCGCGGCGAGATCGACGCCGAAGGCAAGCCGCGCTTCCAGGACGCGTTTCAGGGCGGCGGCTCGCCGTTCGGCGCGGCGGGCGCGCGCACCGGCCGGGCAGGGCCGGGCGGGTTCGAATACACCTTCCGTCAGGCGGGAGGCGAGGCGGGCGGCTTCGGCGGTGCCGGCTTTGAGGACATCCTGTCCAGCATGTTCGGCGGCCGCGCCGGTGCGGCGGGCATGGGAGCCGGCATGGGCGGCGCGCGCGGCTTCGACGCGAATATCGGCGCCGATCTCGATGTCGCCGCGACCATGAGCGTATCGCTGGAGGAGGCCGCGAAGGGCGCCGACAAGCGCGTGCGGCTGCCCAATGGCAAGGAGCTGAACGTCAAGATTCCCGCCGGCGTCGCCGTCGGCCAGCAGATCCGCCTCAAGGGGCAGGGCGACACCGCGCCCGGCCATCGCCCCGGCGACGTACTGATCACGG
>JAIERI010000226.1 GCA_019747015.1 Xanthobacteraceae bacterium | reverse complement strand
TTCCGACCTCGACGCCTCGACGCAGCGCCTGCTGGCGCGCGGCTCGCGCCTCACCGAATTGCTGAAGCAGCCGCAATTCTCGCCGCTGAAGATGGAAGAGCAGGTTTGCGTGATCTGGTCCGGCACCAACGGCTATCTCGACGCGCTGCCGGTCAATAAGGTGAGGGCATTCGAGGACGGCCTGCTGTCACTGCTGCGCGGCAAGCATTCGGATTTGCTCAATGCCATCCGCGACAGCCGCGACCTGTCGGACGACTCGGCCGCCAAGCTCAAGAGCGTGGTCGAAGGGTTTGCCAAGACGTTCGCTTAAGTTCTGTCACGGCCAGGACACCTTCGGCTGTGACGAAGAGGAAATTTGCGATCCGCGCACAGGCTGGATCGTCAAAGTGAGATAGAGAATGGCGTCTCTTAAGGACATGCGCGTCCGCATCGCCTCGACTAAGGCGACGCAAAAGATCACCAAGGCCATGCAGATGGTCGCGGCGTCGAAGTTGCGCCGTGCGCAGACCGCGGCCGAGGCTGCGCGCCCCTATGCCGAGCGCATGGACGCGGTGATCTCGAACATCGCGGGCGCGGCCGCCGGCTCGGGAACGGCGCCGTTGCTGCTCGCAGGCACCGGCAACGACAAGGTGCATCTGCTGCTGGTCTGCACCGGCGAGCGCGGGCTTTCGGGCGCGTTCAACTCCTCGATCGTGCGCCTGGCGCGCGAGCGCGCTCTGTCGCTGATGAATCAGGGCAAAGAGGTCAAGTTCTTCTGCGTCGGCCGCAAGGGTTACGAGCAGCTTCGCCGTCAATTCGACAAGCAGATCGTCGGCCATGTCGAACTGCGCTCGGTGAAGGTTCTCGGGTACAAGAATGCCGAGGACATTGCCAAGAAGGTCGTCGCGATGTTCGACGGCGGCGAGTTCGACGTCTGCACGCTGTTTTACGCGCACTTCAAGTCGGTCATTGCGCAGGTGCCGACTGCGCAGCAGATCATCCCGCTGGTGATTGAGGCGAAAGAAGCCGGAGGCGCATCGTCGGTTTACGATTACGAACCCGCCGAGGACGAGATTCTGGCCGATCTGCTGCCGCGCAATCTGGCGATCCAGATTTTCCGCGCGCTTCTGGAAAACAACGCTTCGTTCTACGGCGCGCAAATGAGCGCGATGGACAACGCCACCCGTAATGCGGGCGACATGATCCGCAAGCAGACTTTGATCTACAACCGCACCCGTCAGGCGATGATTACGAAGGAACTGATCGAAATCATCTCCGGCGCTGAAGCAATCTGAGGAGAGCGCAATGGCTTATGTTACCAAGGCGACAACGTCAGGCGGCCGCAATGGACGTGCGGTTCTCGAGAATGGCGGCCTCGCACTCGCGATGGCGCTGCCGAAAGATCTTGGCGGCACCGGTGAAGGCCACAATCCCGAGCAGCTCTTCGCGCTCGGCTGGTCGGCCTGTTTCGGTCAGGCGATTCTGGTTCTGGCCAAGAAGCACGGTCTCGACGGTCAGGCCGCGAAAGTCACCTGCGAAGTCACGCTCAACGTCAATGACGGCGCGTTCTCACTCGCGGCCGAACTGAAGGTCGCCTTGCCGGGCGCCGACAACGCCAAACTTCAGGCCTTGATCGAAGACGCTCACACCATCTGCCCCTATTCGAAGGCGACCAAAGGCAACGTGCCTGTCAAGCTGACCGCCATTTAATAAGACGAGTTTCAAGGAGACTACTCTCATGGCTGCACCCGCCAACCAGACCGGACGCATCACGCAGGTGATCGGCGCGGTCGTCGACGTCAAGTTCGACGGCTATCTGCCGGCGATCCTCAATGCGATCGAGACCAAGAACAACGGCAACCGCCTGGTGTTCGAAGTCGCCCAGCATCTTGGCGAATCCACGGTGCGCGCGATCGCGATGGACACCACAGAGGGTCTGGTGCGCGGCCAGGAAGTTACCGACACCGGCAATCCGATCATGGTGCCGGTCGGCCCCGGAACGCTCGGCCGCATCATGAACGTGATCGGCGAGCCGGTGGACGAAAAAGGTCCGGTGAAAGCTGAAGCCACCCGCGCCATCCATCAGGAAGCGCCGGCCTATACCGAGCAGTCCACCGAGGCTGAAATTCTCGTCACCGGCATCAAGGTCGTCGATCTGCTCGCGCCTTACGCCAAGGGCGGCAAGATCGGCCTGTTCGGCGGCGCCGGCGTCGGCAAGACCGTGCTGATTCAGGAGCTGATCAACAACGTCGCGAAGGCGCACGGCGGTTACTCGGTGTTCGCAGGCGTCGGCGAGCGTACCCGTGAAGGCAACGACCTCTATCACGAGTTCATCGAATCGGGCGTCAACAAGAAGGGCGGCGGCGAAGGCTCGAAGTGCGCCCTCGTGTACGGCCAGATGAACGAGCCTCCGGGCGCGCGCGCCCGCGTCGGCCTCACCGGTCTGACCGTCGCGGAACATTTCCGCGATCAGGGCCAGGACGTGCTGTTCTTCGTCGACAACATCTTCCGCTTCACCCAGGCAGGATCGGAAGTGTCCGCTCTGCTCGGCCGTATTCCTTCGGCGGTGGGTTATCAGCCGACGCTCGCGACCGACATGGGCGCACTGCAGGAGCGCATCACCACCACCAACAAGGGTTCGATCACTTCGGTGCAGGCGATTTACGTGCCGGCCGACGACTTGACCGACCCGGCGCCGGCCACCTCGTTCGCCCACTTGGATGCGACGACCGTGCTCAACCGCGCGATTTCCGAAAAGGGCATCTATCCTGCGGTGGACCCGCTCGACTCGACCTCGCGCATGCTGTCGCCGCTGGTTGTCGGCGAGGAGCACTATCAGACCGCGCGTATGGTTCAGCAGGTGTTGCAGCGCTACAAGTCGCTGCAGGACATCATCGCTATTCTCGGCATGGACGAACTGTCGGAAGAGGACAAGATCGCCGTGGCTCGCGCCCGCAAGATCGAGCGCTTCCTGTCGCAGCCGTTCTTCGTC
>JAIERI010000005.1 GCA_019747015.1 Xanthobacteraceae bacterium | reverse complement strand
GGCCGCGCGCTCGAAGAGATGTGGCGCACCGCCGAAGATCAGGCGTATCTCAAGATGCAAGCTGGGGTGAAGCGGGGCGGGCGCGTTTGCGAAGATCCGACCAAGACGCTGTCGATGTCATGGCACAAGGATGACAAGCCCACGCCGGAGCACATGGTCGAAGCTGCCGATGCCCTGCTGAAGCACATGGGCTGGGATGCGCATCAGGCCGTCTATGTCGGTCACAACGACACCGAGCACCGCCACATCCACATCATTCTCAATCGCGTGAACCCGGAGAATGGGCGCACGCTCGATGACTTCCGCGAACAAAAGCGCGCGCAATCCTGGGCGCTGCGCTACGAGCGCGAGCAGGAACAGGTCCGCTGCGAGCAGCGCGAAATCAACGCCGCGAGGGAAGCGGGCAGGTCCAACCAACGCCAGAAGGACGCCGTTGAGTCGAACGTGCACGCTGCCGGCGTGCTCCATGAGAATGCGGCAACGCGTGCGCCGAAAGAAGCGCCATCGCTGGGCCGTCCAGCCAACGATCATCTACCGCACAACGTCATTTTACTCACCCGCCCGCACGAACGGGAATTTGCAGATCAAGAGCAGCTGCGGAAAGCAGACGCCGACCTTCGTCCCGACCAGGCGGGAGAGCAAAAGGCAGAATTGAAGGATCGCCAGCGTGCCGAGCGCGAAGCGTTTTTCAAGGACGGCGCCAAGCTGTTCAAGGCCACACGCCATGCCGCCTATGATGAGGTGCGCCAGGAGTACAGAGCCGAGTGGCGGCAGTTCTACAAGGACAGCGATGCGGCGCAGAAGTCGGCAGAGGCGAGTTCGGAGACGGCCATCGGTCGTGCCTTTTACTTCGCGCGTGCCGGTCAATGGGAGGCTGCCCGCGATGCGTTCAATGATCGTGACAGTGTGCGCGATGCCGTCGTCAAGGAACTAAGCGAGCGCAAGGCGGATCTCAAAGACCGCCAGACGGGAGACCTGCGTGAACGTCAGCGCGACGCCTGTGATGCACTGCGAGATGTCCGCGATGTTCAATACCAGGAGCTGTTACAGCGTCAGCGCGATGAACGCGCGGCCTTCAATGTTGGTCAGACGCTGCAGTCGGTCGGTGTCGGCGTCGATCGTATCGCCGATCAGGCGGCAGCGGCGTCGCCAGAGCGTGCCGCCAACGAAAACCGTGCTGTCGAAATTGCGGATGTTCTCCCGCAAGCAATGGGTCGGGATGTTGAAGACGCACAGAATGCAGCAAGGCCAGCGGAACAGCTGGCGGGCGAAAAGTCAGAGCCGTTGTTCCGTCCGCTTGATCAAACGCTGCAGTCGCAAGCAGGTGGGTACATCGAGCTGCCGCGCATTGAGGTTCCGGCGCAAGAGACGATCGCCCCGGCGCGTGGTGTCAGTGATCTTGCTGCCGCCAGTGTCGGCAGTGTGGCTAGCTACCTCGCCGATCAACTCGGTGAATTGTTCGCGCCGACACCTCCTGAAGTGCGAGAGGCGCAAGCCAAGGCGGCGGCGAAACGTGAGACCGAACCCGCCGTGCAGCGGCCGGAGCAAGACGACAAGGCTACTGCCTATGCGCGCATCATCGATAGTGCGGTCCGCCTCGCCGAAGCCGAACGCGCACAACAGGGGGATGCTTATTGGAAGGAGCGGGATCGCGGCAAAGGGTTCGAGCGGGACCAGTAACGGACACCCTGGGCAGGCCAAGCCAGGGGGTCCTTGAAAACCGGACGGCCACCGAAGTCAGAGAACAACATCGAGACTTCCGGGTGCGGCGCCGTCGCGCCGTCGTCAGTCTACACGATGCCGAATACCGCGTTCTCGCGGGCAGCCAGCGCGCTGCTCGGCGCGCGTTGATCCAAGCCATCGACGCCAGTCTATCGGCTGGCCATGCCAGCGCCATTGCTGCTGTGGTGGCGAGGTTTGCATATCGACGCACCGCGCTCGATGGAGTGGGGGATGCGGACCGCGCGGCCGCCTTGCAGCAATTGTCGTCGGACGAAGCGCACGAACTGGCGCGGCTTGCCTTGGAGCACGCAGCCGAGAAACGTGCATTGCGCAAGGCTGCGTTGGTCACGATGGTCCCACAACAGAAAGCAGCCCGGCGCCATCTTCGCCGTCGCAATCGTCATCAGCGTGCGGTGTTCGCCGTGCAGTTCGCGCCCCATGATCGTCGCCGTGGTCGATTGGCGCGTCGCGTCCGTCCAGCGCCGGCTCCGTTGGCCAGATCTTTGGCCGTGCTCACGCGGTCACGACAGTGAACTCGCACCGCCGGACGCATCGGCGCTGGTCAGTCAATCACAACCAAAACGTCTCCGCCGACCGCCAACGACAGCGATTGCCGAGACGATGGTGCTTGTGCTTACATCCGCGCTCGATCTCAAAGCTGCCGGAAGGCGACTTCCTGCTTCGGGCCAGGAAGAGACATAGCCAATCGCAAGAGACGGTCGAGTTGTTGCGGCGCAAAAGGCGCACATGATTTCGTTGGCTCAGCGCATTGCCGGGCGCCTACGGCTCGCCTGTCCGACGCATTCGTGCCGCGAGCATCGTTTTAATCACCCGTCGCAGCGCAGCGGCGTGGTGAGGGGCGTGTTCCGGGGGACTGGCAAGCGACATGAAGGCCGATCCATGGGCGGCGACCAGCATCGCTTCGACCACGGATTGCGGCGGCAGACGGCGCGGGAGCTTGAGTGTCGCGATATGCGACGTCAGTGAGGCGATCAGCGTAGGTATCTGCAGGCGCTCGTGCGCTGCGGCAACAATCTTGGGATCAATACCCGGTTGGCGGCTGACCCCAAGCAACAGGGGAATGGTCGCTGTCAATTTTTCCAACAGGCGAAGCGCGATCTCCTCGACATGTTGCACCGACCCTATGGCCTCGGCCTCCGAAGGCTCTCCGATGATGTGGGTGGGGTCTATGGCCTCGG
>JAIERI010000183.1 GCA_019747015.1 Xanthobacteraceae bacterium | reverse complement strand
TTTGACCGCGGCGATCGCCTCAGCCATCCTCGTCAACAATTACGGTATGGCGACCACCGATTTCCAGGCCGTGCCCGGCAACGATTCCCGTCTTGCCCAGTTTCTGGTGCAGAAAGATATCGATGCCGCCGCGCTGCGCACGGTCACCCTTGCTCTGTTGTCTGACGTAAAGCTCAAGAAGATTGGGTCGTTTCGTGAGGAATGGAAAAAACTGACCGGCAAAAATGCACCGCCGGTTTTGGGTGTCGGCCTCATGAGCAATGCGTGGCTCAAAGCCAACCCCGCAGATGCCGCCAAGGTCATTGCGGGGATGCGCAATACCTTTGAAGCCGGCAAGGCCGACAAGACGGCGGTGGCCAAGGCGCTCATGGAATCGGGCAACGTTCCGGAGGCCGAAGCCAAAGCCTATGCTGCGTTGTGGGATGGCATCTACACCGTTTCCATGGAGCCGGCGGACATCGCGTCTCTCAAGGCCGAGTTCGACGTTTTTAAAAGCGTGGATGCGGTGAAGGGCACGCTGCCGGATGCCGCGCTCGTCAACGGACCTTACGAGCAATCAAAGTCGATCAAGTAACGACGCGATCCGCATCCATGACTCCATCGAGCGCATGGATGCGGACAACTTCAAAACACATCTGGAGGAAGTTTTAGTAATGTCCAAGACCATGAAAGCTTTGCTGCTCAAGCAGCACGGCGACGTGAACGATCTCATCGTTGTTAACGACTATCCCGTTCCCACGGCGCAGCCGGGGCAGGTTGTCATCCGTGTCGGCGCCTCGTCATTCAATTACCATGACGTGTTCACTGTGAAGGGCATGCCCGGCATCAAGGTGCCGCTGCCGGTGATCATCGGTCTCGACATGGCTGGTGAGATTGTCGAGTTGGGCGAGGGCGTGACTGACTGGAAGATCGGTGATCGCGTTCTTGTGAATCCGCTCAACCCTGGAAAAGGATTGATGGGCGAAATGCTGGACGGTGGCATGGCTGAGTATTGTGCCGTCACCGCAGGCCAACTCATCAAGATGCCTCCAGACGTCAGTTTCGTGGATGCCGCATCGTTGCCGGTGGCATACGGCACCGCGCACCGCATGCTGGTGACGCACAACACCGTAAAGAAGGGCGATCGTGTTCTTGTTCTCGGTGCCAGCGGCGGCGTCGGCACCGGCTGTGTCATGCTTGCCAAGCAGATGGGCGCTGAGGTGATCGCCTGCGCCGGCAGCGCCGATAAAATGGAGCGGCTCAAGGAATTGGGCGCCGACCATGTGGTGAATTACCGGGAGACGGATTTCTCGAAATGGGCGATCCAGCAATACGGCAAGCCCGAGCGCCGCGGCTATGGCGGCGGCGTCGACGTGGTCGTGAACTTCACCGGCGGCGACACCTGGGTGCCATCGCTGAGATGCGTGAAGCGTGGCGGCACCATTCTAGTCTGCGGGGCCACCGCCGGACACGATCCGAAGGAAGACTTGCGTTACATCTGGAGTTTTGAGCTGAAGATCATCGGTTCCAACAGTTTCTACCACGAGAACCTTTCTGCTCTCATGGACATGATTCAGGCCGGCACCTTGAAGCCTGTCGTTGACAAAGTCCTGCCTCTCGAAGAGGCGGCAGAAGGCCTGCGCATGATCCGCGACCGCGAGGTCATGGGCAAAATTATCGTCACCCCTTGAAGGTTTGAAAACATCATGTCCGATACTCCCATGACTAAAGAGCAGGTGGAGGCCATCCTCCTGCGCGGTCCGTTTCATCAGTGGCTCGGGTTGAAGGTCGAAGACGTCGGCGAGGGGACCATTCGCCTGAAAGCGACATGGCGGCCGGAATGGGTGGTCAATGCCGACCGCGGTTACACGCACGGCGGAATTCTCGCCACTCTCGTCGATCTCACAGCGGACTGGGCGCTCGTGTCCAAGACCGGCCGGGGCGTGCCGACCGTCGATCTGCGTGTCGATTATCATCGCGCCGCGATGCAGGGCGATCTCACTTGCGTTGGCAAGGCGATCAAGTTTGGTGGTCAGATCTGTGTATCGGAAGCGCAGATCCTCGATGCCTCCGGTAAGCTGCTTGCGAGTGGCCGGGGCGTCTACATGATTCCGCAAGCGTAAGAGGCGCTCGCGTGACCGCGCTCGATCATGTCGTGATTAACACGTTGCGAAATATGGATGCTGCATCCGCTTGTTTCGCGGCACTCGGCTTTACATTGACGCCGCGCGGCCACCATTCGCTCGGCTCCATCAATCATCTCATGATGACCGGCGGGGCCTATCTCGAACTTGTCGGCGTGCCGGAAGAAGGGCTTCAGCGCCAGGAGGTTCTGGACAGCCCTTATGGAGTCAACGGTCTCGTGCTGCGCAGTGACAATGCGGACGCGACGTTCGCCCGGCTGACCGAAGCGGGTTTTCCCGCTTTGGCGCCGGGTATCTTCTCGCGTCCCGTGACGATCGATGGACAAACGCTGGATGCGCGCTTCCGGACCGTGCGTTTTTCACCCGAAACGTTTTCCGGCGGCCGTGTTTATTTCTGCGAACATCTGACGCCGGAACTGGTCTGGCGCAAGGAATGGCTTACCCATCCAAACGGCTTTTGCGGTATCGACCGCTTCATGATCGAGACGCCGAACGCGGAGGCAGACGCTGGGCGATATGCAGCGGCATTCGAAAGCCGCGTCCAGCAATTTTCTGCCGGCTGGCGCGTACCGCTCGATGACGCCGAGATAAAAATTATCGAGCGCGCGAAGTCCCGCTTCGCCACGGTCGAGCTTGTATTTGAAAATCTGGACGAGATCGAACGACGCGCGGGTCTTCTCACGGATACCGTGTGGCAGCGGCGCGGCGCTCGTGAAGCGACGTTGGCTCTTCCAGCATTCGATCTGAATCTGACCTGTCGGAGTAGCCGATGAGCTTGCCCGCCAAC
>JAIERI010000200.1 GCA_019747015.1 Xanthobacteraceae bacterium | reverse complement strand
CAAACAGGACGTTGATCGATCCGCCGCGATCGAACTGGGTGGTGGCCTGAACGCCGGCGTTGACGCGGCCACCGCCTTCGACGCGGTCCCAGCCGGAGAATTTGTTGACGCTGAACAGGTTGCTGTCGTCGAAGGTCAGGCTCTGGGCGTCTTCGTTGGGCAACTGGCCGGCATAGGTTTCGTTAGGACGAATGATGACCTGTGCGATCGGCTCGAGCGTGGTGGTGCCCCAGGGCTGCACGTTGATGAAGGGATAGCGGTACTCCAGGCCGACGGTCGGCATGATGCGCGCGATCTGGGTGTTGCCGACTGCCGTAAAATTCTGGACGCCCGGCTGGTTCGCGATATCGGCGTTAATGAGATCGGCGCGAACCGAGGCAAACGGTGTCCAGATCTCACCCGCCGAATCCGTGAACGAACGGCGCCACGTCATTTCGCCTGACAAACGTGTGTAGTTGCCGGGCACGCCGCGCAGGAGGCAGTTTTGTCGATTTATACTTTTCGGGTCGGCGGTATTTAGCGCACACAGACTCGTGCCATTGGCGTCAACGCCTGTATTGATCGGCTCAAACGCGGCCTGATCTCGGCTCAAATTTGTAAAATTGGCCTTGTAGCTGAACTCGCCGCCAAGAAGCGATCGGTTCAGCACGTTGCTGTAGTCGATAACCGGCGCGACAACCGGTATCTGCGCCTGCACGTCGGCCGCGGAGAAGCCGAGATAGTAAACCGTGCGCGCATCGAAATAGCTGCGATTGCCGACACCGGTGAGGTAGGCTTGCGATATGCCGGTGTCCGGAACGAGCAGGAACGAACTCAGCGGATTGCGATAGGCGCCGAGGCCGTAATCGCGGAAGAACGTGTTGTCCGTCGCGTACAGGGCATCCCAGCCCCAGACCCACTGGTTGTTGAGCGCGAACTGTCCGTGCGAATCGACGCCGGCGCGGAAAGCGCGATCGCCCACCGTATTGACGAAGGCATTCGGATCGAGCTGGCTGATGCCATAAGCGCGGATATCGTAGGCGCCGTTGATCAGGCGCTGACGGAATTCGCCCTGCATCAGCAGACCTTGCCGCGTGGTGTAACGCGGCGTCAGCGTCAAATCGTAATCGGGTGCCAGCGCAAAATAGTATGGCGTCTCGATGCCGACGCCGGTGAGCGAGTTCGAGTTCACCGCCGGCATCAGGAAGCCGGTCTTGCGCTGCACCGTCGGATCGGCGGTCGAGAAATAGGGCAGGTACGCAATCGGCTGACCGAAGAATTCGAGACTTGCGTCTTCGAAATACAGCATCTTCTCGGTCTGGTTATGGATGATGCGCGCGCCCTTGACCTGCCACAGCGGCGGCTTTTTCGGATTGTCCTTACACGCCGCGCAGGCAGTGTAGACGCCGCTCTGGAAAATGGTGATGTCGCCATTGCTGCGATCGGCGCGCGAGGCGGCCATGCGAGTCTGGTTCGGCGTATCGAGCCGGAGCGAATCGACGAACCCGTCGCGGTAATCGTCTGAAAAATCGAGCAGGTTGGCGTAGGTGATCTTGCCGTCGGCGTCCGTCATGCGGACATTGCCTTCGGCGTGAAGACGTTTGGTCTTCTGGTCGTAGATGACCTTGTCAGCCTCGACCGTCGATCCGTTGTAGTAGATCTGAACGTTGCCGACCGCGGAGACGCGCGAGTTGTTGTAATCGTAATTGATCTCGACTGCCCGCACGAGCATCTGCCCGTCCTTGGCGTTCGGATTCTTTGGCGGTTTTTGCGGGGTGGGGCGAACGTTGTAGTTGAAACTTTGCGCGGCCGACGGTGTTGCCGTGAGCGTGTCGAACGCGCCGCCGAGGACCAGGGCCAGAATTGCGGACATGACGAGGCTGCGGCGGCGCAAGCGATCGCGCCGCCTAAACGCAGGCGTCCGTCCTTGGAGGGCGGCGGTAATAGCCACTACCCGTCCTCCTGGTACAGCAAGGCCAAAAAGCCGGTGAGGCCGCCCACGCAGACGGGCAGCCAGGCGGCAGCGAGCGGATGTATCAAGGCGGCCTTGCTTAAATCCTCAGTTACTTTCGACAGGACATAGAGCAGAAACCCTGCTGCAACGCCACTTAAAACCATCTTTTGAACCCCGCCGAAGCGGAAGAACCGCAGGCTTACAGCCGCCGCCAGCATCACCATCGCCGCCAGCAAAAACGGCCGGGCGATGAGCTTGTCGTATTGCAGGCGGTATCCCGCGGTGGCCAAACCGGAGTTCTCGGAGGAGCGGATGTAGTCCGGAAGTTGCCAAAATGACACGGTTTCTGGTGTTGCAAAACTGTTACGGACTTGGGCCTGGTTCAGGCTTGTCGCCAGCACGACAGTGTCCTGGTCGAGGGGCGCATTGTTCAAACTGAAAACGCGGGCGTTGCGGAATATCCAGTGACCTTGTTCCAGCGTCGCTTCGCGGGCCTCGATTCGCTCCTTGAAACTGCCGTCGGGTTCGAATCGGAACACCGACACGCCGATCAGACGGGCTCCCTGACCCTGGCTGGATGCGGAGCTGATGATCGTCTGACCCTCCGATGTGACCTGATTGATCCAGAAACCTGCATTGTCCTGGACTGCCGCGCGGTCAGCGGAGGAGAAGAGCTGCGCTTCCAATTCCTTGGCGCGCTCCTGCATCGCTGCCGACACCGGGTTGTAGATCACGGTGGCGAGCGTTCCGAGGACAAGCGCACTCAGCAGGGCCGGCATCATGAACTGCCAAGCCGAAACGCCTGCCGCGCGCGCCACCACCAGTTCGAGGCTGCGCGACAACGCTAGATAGGACGACATCGCGCCGATCAGAATGCAGAACGGCATCAGGCGCTCAAGCAGTTGCGGCACTCGAAACACCGAAGTTTGCGCGACCATCAGTGCCGACGCGTTGGCGAATCCGG
>JAIERI010000207.1 GCA_019747015.1 Xanthobacteraceae bacterium | reverse complement strand
CGATCTCGGATTCCGGCTGGCGCGCTTCGGCCACCGCTCGGCGATGTTTGCCTCGACCACCTATGAAGAAGCGCCGACCCGCTTCGGCGCGTGGCTGCGGCAGCGCTCGCGGTGGATGAAGGGCTGGATGCAGACATGGACCGTCCATATGCGCTCACCCCGGAATTTGTGGCGCGACGCCGGTGCGCGCGGATTTTTCACTCTCAACATCATTGTCGGCGGCAATGTGCTGACCGCGCTGGTGCACCCGATCATGCTCGCGGAGCTTCTGATACCATCGGCGATGCGCGCGCTCGACAGCAACGTCGTCTCGTTCCTCGCCAGTAATTTCGCCGAGCTTCATGTCGCCGCCATTGCGGCAGGGTATCTATCGACCGTGGTGATCGGACTGATCGGCCTTGCGCGCCGCAGGCTTCTGCGTGAAGCATGGATTCTCGTGCTCACCCCGCTTTACTGGATTTGCCTGTCGGTCGCCGCGTGGCGGGCGCTCTACCAGTTCGCGACCGACCCCTATCGTTGGGAAAAAACCGAACACGGGCTCGCACGACATTCTAGGCTCGCGGCGCGGAGGGGCGGCGTCAGAGATAGCGCTTGAGATCGCTTGCCGCCTCGGCCGGCGTGCGCTTGAGATTAAACGGCATGACAAACTTCCCATCGCGATCCATCAGATAGATCAGCGCGGTATGGTCCATGGTGTAGTCGCCATCCTTGAGCGGCACCTTCTTCGCGTATACGCGATAGGCCGCCAGCACTTTGGCGATGGCGTCCGGGTCGCCGGTCAATCCTTTCAGATGCGGATCGAAGCTCGACAGATAATCCTTCATCGCGCCCTGCGTGTCGCGCTCCGGATCAACCGAAATGAAATAGGCGTTGACGCGGTCGGCATCCGGTCCCATCGCACGCAGCACCTCCGACATTTCGAACAGCGATGTCGGGCACACATCGGGGCAATGGGTGAAGCCGAAAAAGATCAGCGTCGGGCGGCCCTGAAGATTTTTCTCGGTGACGACTTGCCCGGCCTGATCGGTCAGGCGGAACGGACCGCCGACACTTGCCACGGAAGTGCCGCCGCGAAGGCCACCGACCACCCACAGCATCACGAGCAGTCCGACTGCAAGACTGGACGCAAAAGCCGCGACAATCACCAATGGCCGTATAGCGATGCGTTCTGGCTTTTGATCTGGCATGGAATCCTGACTTCAGCGGCCCGGGGAATCCGTATCCTCGCCGCGATTACCGTCAGGCCGAGATAAAGACTGTCAGCCCGGGAGGCAAGCCAACTCCTCGCGGCTTTCATCACGTCATTCTGAATGAATTTCGGGAATTTAATGAACAGCGGCCTGAGCGTCGAGGTAACAGGGCTTGTACATCGCCATCAGTTGCTGGCCGCGCAGGAAAATCATGCGCGGTGTCAGGCCGCCCCGCTGGTTGATCCAGCGCCGGATCGAGGATGGATACATCTCATAGAGCATGTGGGTGGCCTCGGTGTTGGTCACCGGCCGCCCGCCCGCACCGGGATCCCATGCAGCATGGAAACCGAGGCTGGCGCGTGAGGTCACGCAAATCTTGTCATGGGGCACCGCGCCCAGAACGATGGTACAGGCCGAGGCGCACAGGCCGTCGATAACAACGGTTTCACCCGAAGTCTTAAGACCCTGATATTTGTCGACGTAGGTTCCGATCCGGCCACCCCGATCGTCGGAAATCCGGACCACGGCATGGCTTGCGCCTATCCCCGCCCAGATGAAAACAGCCGCCAGAAGCCCAGTAATCGCCCTCATCGCCGACCCCGTTCCCCCGACCAAGTGTGTCTGTCAGGGCACCTCCAGCGTGTTGCGAGTCCGGGTTTTTGTCCAGATCGAGTGGGCAAGCGCCCCGCGATTTAGGCGCAGTGTTGCAAGCGGGATGCACTAGAAGCGGGCGTTCCCGATTTGAAACATGATGGGGGAAAAGATTGGAGCGGGCGAAGGGAATCGAACCCTCGTATGCAGCTTGGGAAGCTGCCGTTCTGCCATTGAACTACGCCCGCATTTTGATCGCGACAATCGCCCAGCTCGGCACGATTTGCAACGAACGTGGCAATCGCCGTTAACCGCCGCCAGCGTTAACTTTTAAAAATTCAAACCCGGAAATGCTTCGACAGCTTCAAACCCTGGCCTTGATAATTCGAAGCGATACGCGTTCCGTAAAGCGCGTCAGGCGGCGCCAGCATTTTCTCATAGACTAGGCGGCCGACGATCTGGCCATGCTCGAGAATGAACGGTACCTCGCGCGAGCGCACTTCCAGCACCGCACGCGAGCCCTGCCCGCCGGCTCCTGCATAGCCGAAACCGGGATCGAAGAAGCCGGCATAATGGACGCGGAATTCACCGACCAGCGGATCGAACGGCACCATTTCGGCAGCGAAATCCGGCGGTACCTGCACGGCTTCTTTTGAGGCCAGAATGTAGAACTCGCCGGGATCGAGAATGAGGCTGCGGTCAGGCCGTGCGCGGATCGGTTCCCAGAATTCGCCGACGGAATACCCGCCACGCCGGTCAACATCGACCACGCCGGTGTGGCGCTTGGCGCGATAGCCAACGAAGCCGTCCGAGCCTTCTCCAGTCAGATCGACACTCAGTGCGACGCCGCCCGCAAGATCGGCCTTGTCGCTGTCAACAAGCCGTTCTTTGGCGTGCAACGCTGTCAGGCCGGCATCGTCGAGCAACGGCGAGCCGGCACGGAAACGGATTTGCGACAGCCGAGAGCCTTCACGCAGCAACACGGGAAACGTCTTCGGACTGATCTCCGCGTAAAGCGGGCCATGGTAACCCGCTTCGATCATGTCGAAGCGACGTGTGCT
>JAIERI010000020.1 GCA_019747015.1 Xanthobacteraceae bacterium | reverse complement strand
CGACACGGTGCAACCTTTAGAATCCCGGGCTGTTTCAGACAACACTCCTGGAGGAGTCATGAGCGATATCGAATCCCGTGTCAAGAAAATCATCGCCGAGCAATTGGGCGTACCCGAATCCGATGTCTCCAACGAGAAGGCATTCGTCGCCGATCTGGGTGCGGATTCACTCGATACGGTCGAGCTGGTGATGGCCCTCGAAGACGAGTTCGGTATCGAGATTCCCGACGAAGAGGCGGAAAAGATCACCACGGTTCAACTCGCGATCGATTACGCGTTGAAGCACCAAAAGGCCTGAGACCGAGCCTTCATTGCATGCATTTCCGCCCACCATGTTCGCCTGATCCAGCCTGCTCGACGACCAGCGGGCTTGTTCCACTTTGGGGATTTAGATGAGCCGGCGCCGCGTTGTGGTCACCGGACTGGGCCTGATCAGTCCGGTTGGCAACTCGGTCACCGAAGGCTGGGCCAACATCCTGGCGGGCCGTTCCGGCATCGCCAACATCACCCGATTTGACGCGTCCAGCTTCTCGTGCCGTTTCGCGGGCGAGGTGAAGAATTTCAATGTCGAGGACTACTTCCCCGCGAAGGAAGCCCGGCACATGGATGTCTTCATGCAGTTCGGCATGGCCGCCTCCATCCAGGCGGTGCGCGATTCCGGATTGAAAACCAACGACGAGCTGACGGAGGAGCAGGCCGAGCGCATCGGCTGTCTGGTCGGCTCGGGCATCGGCGGCTTGCCGCTGATCGAGGAAACCCATGCGGAGCTGTCGAGCCGTGGTCCCCGCCGGATTTCCCCCTTCTTCGTGCCGGCCTCGATCATCAACATGATCTCGGGTCACCTGTCGATCAAGTTCGGGTTCCAAGGACCCAACTTGGCCATCGTGACGGCCTGCACCACGGGCCTGCACTGCATCGGTGAGGCCGGCCGCATGATCGAATATGGCGATGCCGATGTCATGGTCGCCGGCGGTGCCGAGGCCACCGTGTCGCCGCTCGGTGTCGGCGGGTTTGCGGCTGCGAGGGCGTTATCCACCCGCAACGACGATCCTGCTACCGCATCGCGCCCCTGGGACCGCGACCGGGACGGGTTTGTTTTGGGTGAAGGCGCTGGTGCGATGGTGCTCGAAGAGTACGAGCACGCAAAGCGGCGCGGCGCCAAGATCTATGCTGAGTTGGCTGGCTATGGCATGGGTGCAGACGCGTATCACATGACTGCGCCCAGCGTTGATGGCCCCAAGCGCTCGATGCGTGCGGCCTTGCGCAACGCAGGCGTGTCCGCCGACCAGGTCCAGTACCTGAACGCGCATGGCACCTCGACGCCGCTGGGCGATGTGAACGAGACCAACGCGATCAAGCTGGCCTTCGGCGACCATGCCTACAAACTGGCAGTCAGCTCGACCAAATCGATGACCGGGCACTTGCTGGGCGGGGCGGGCGGCATCGAATCGCTGTTCACGGTGCTGGCCGTGCGCGACCAGGTGGCGCCACCGACCATCAATCTCGTCAATCAGGATCCCGACTGCGATCTTGACTACTGTGCCAACGCCGCGCGCGAGATGCGCATCGAGATGGCCGTAAAGAACAACTTTGGGTTTGGGGGAACCAACGGTACGCTTGTTTTCAAGCGTGCCTGAGGGTCCGCGGCGGCGTCATGCAGTCGGCGTCGACCGTGCAGGTGACGATCCGGCGCTTCGGCGTCTGGAATGCGGCGCTCGGACTGCTGGTTGCGACCGCGATGTCTGTTGTCGCTGGCTGGTTGCTGACCTGGCATGAGGAGCCTGCTGCCTGGAGCCGTGCGGCGCTGCTTGCTCTCGCGTTGGTCATCCTGTGCGGCGTCATCGGTCTGGCGCGGCGACAGCCGATCGCGCTGCGCTGGGACGGCCTGCGCTGGTATGTCACCGATCCCCATGGCGGCTTGCGCGACTGCGGCGTCTCTGAGATGCGGGTCATGCTGGATCTTGGTGGCTGGATGCTGCTGATGTACCAAGCCGATGCCGCGTTGCCCCGTCGCTGGCAAGGCGGTTGGATACCTGTGCAGCGGCGTGGCATCGAGGACCGCTGGCAGTCGCTGCGCGTCGCGGTTCATTCCCGTCGTACCGAAGCGGTGGCGCCAGCCGCGCTGGATCGGCAGATCCAGAGTGGTTGAACGCATGAACGCGCCCGACGCCGACGCGCCGCTGATCGATCGGGTCAAGCAGGGCGACGTCAAGGCGTTCGAAATGCTGGTGGTCAAGTACCAGCGCCGCATTGAGCGACTGATCGGGCGCATGGTCAGGGATGTCGATCTGGTGCCTGACATCGCGCAGGAAACTTTCATCCGCGCTTACCGTGCCATTCCGCAGTTTCGTGGCGAGAGCGCTTTCTACACCTGGCTGTACCGGATTGCGGTCAACACGGCGAAGAAGGCATTGGGCGAACTCAAGCGCGATCCGCTGGTGACGGAGTCCGCCAGGGCATCCCTGGACGACGACGATGAAACTTCCCGCGCCGAGAACGAACTAACCGACGGCGAGACGCCGGAATCGTTGCTCGCGAGCAAGGAGGTGGCCATGACGGTGAACGCGGCCATCGACGCGCTGTCCGAAGATCTGCGCCAAGCCATCACGCTGCGCGAGATTGAAGGGTTGAGTTATGAAGAAATTGCAGAATTGATGAATTGCCCGATCGGCACCGTTCGGTCGCGGATTTTTCGCGCGCGGGAGGCGATTGCACTGCGTTTACGACCTTTATTGGACACTCGGGTCGGCGAACGTTGGTGATCATCGGCGGGCACTGACTTCGGTAGGTGCC
>JAIERI010000188.1 GCA_019747015.1 Xanthobacteraceae bacterium | reverse complement strand
CCTATCCGCTTGATTTCATTCCGAACGCCTCGCGCACCGGACGAGCGGGCCAGCCGAAAAATCTGGTGATGCTCGCTGCCGACGCCTTCGGCGTGCTGCCGCCGATCGCCAAGCTCACCCCGGCGCAGGCGATGTATCACTTCCTGTCGGGCTACACCGCCAAGGTCGCGGGTACTGAGCGCGGCCTCGGCAACGAACCGCAGCCGGAATTTTCCGCCTGCTTCGGTGCGCCGTTCCTGCCGCGCGATCCATCGGAATACGGCCGCATGCTGCGCGATCTCGTTGCCAAGCATAATGTCGATTGCTGGCTGGTGAACACCGGCTGGACCGGCGGCAAATACGGCACCGGCAGCCGCATGCCCATTAAAGTCACGCGGGCGCTGCTCACCGCCGCGCTCGACGGCTCGCTGCGCAACGTCAACTTCCGCACCGATCCCTACTTCGGCTTCGCGGTGCCGACCTCGCTGCCCGGCGTGCCGGACGACATCCTCGATCCGGTCAATACCTGGAAGGACAAGGCTGAGTTCGACAGAACCGCGCGCAATCTCGTCGCCATGTTCCAGAAGAACTTCGGGAAATTCGAGCAGAATGTCGATGCAGAAGTGCTCGCGGCCGCGCCGGACGTGAAGCAGGCGGCGGAATAGGCGGTATTTTCACGATCTAGAAAGCCCGGCTTCGGCCGGGCTTTTTATTTTCGATTTTGGTCTTGCGCTTTGGAACAAATTAAGAACAATTTGGCAAGGTACTGATATGACGTAGCGATTCGTCACGCTGTAGTCACAACATCTAGGGTCGGAAGACCCGAACTGAACCAGATTTCGGGGACACCATGTCCAGCATCGCTTTCGATACCAAGGCGCTGACGCGCATCGCCGACTTCGCCCGCACGCTGACCCGCCTGCATGCGGCCTCGCGCCGCCAGCTTGTGGACGACGATCATATCGATCGCGAGTTCAATGCCGTCTGTCTGTCGGTGTGGGGTTACACCACCGACGATCTGATCGACGACATGCTCTCGCCGGCCGATCACGAATTTCTCGATACGCTTGACGAGGCGCGCGCGCGAATTTTCGCCGCCGAGCAGGGTTACGACCTTGTCGATGACAGCGGCATTCTCACTGACTGGTGGGGCTATTGCTGGATGATTCTGGCCGAGAAGCGCGGCCTGTTGACGCCTGAGAACAAGGCTCTCGCGCGGGTCGACTGGGAGGAGAAATATCTCTCCGTCCCGAACGTGATCGGCGTGATCGTCAGCCGTTAAATGTGAAGTCTAGCGCGGCGGCTTAGGACGCATTTGCGCGCGCGATGACATCGCATCGGCACGCTTGGCCTCCGGTGCGCTGACAGCAGGTGGGAGCGGTCCGGTGATCGAACCCGTGGTGTCCGCCTGCATGGCTTCGCTGTCGTCGGACAGATCGGCGCTGACCGGGATCACTTTCATCTCGCCGAGTTTGGCCCGCAGTTCGGGGGTAAGACCCGGATAGTTCGCGACCGGCGTGAATTCGGCGGTCTGGGCGTTGCCGACCCGCACACCCGAGTAGGCGACCAGCCCGTTCGAGGTCGCCACCATGTCGCCGGGGCGCAGTGTGGTGTCGAGCGACAGATCGATTGGCGCAAGACCCGCAGGGTCGCGGCCATTGCAGGTGCAATCCGCTTTCAGCGCCTTGCGATAGGCGAAGGCGTTCGGCATGTCGGCATAGCGCTCGCCATTGATGCCGACCGCGTTGTCGATGCCGCTGCCGGAATAGATTTTTGTCGCGCTCGCAGGGCAGAAGGACTGGCACATCTGCGCGGGCGTCACGCCGCCGCGCGCGGACAGTGGAAAGTATTTTCCATCGCAGGTTCGTACACAATAAGAGGCGAAGCGTCCGCCGCTGGAGGGAGCGACCGCCGCCGGGGCGGGATTCGCCATCGGGTCGGCGAAGGCGTCGGGCTGGGGTGCCGGACGGGACTGGGCGGGCTGATCGCCGCCGAACAGAAAGTCTAAAAAGCCAGCGGATGCCGCACGCGGCGCAAGCACCAAAGGCATCGCCAGCATGATGGTGGATACAAGCGTCATGCGGCGCCGCACGCGCGAAATACGCAATTCTTTACGCAACGCTACCACCCCACTTCACGCAATGCGAACGGCCGCGGCTGACTTACCGGAGCAAGATTCACCTTAAGGCGCGATGGTAAACGGGGGGTTAGGACGGCGGATGTAGTGCGGGTTTCTTCGCGCTCACGGCCTGAAAAACAAGAATGTCGCCAGCACAAATGTCGGGATCAGCACCAGCGCCGACCAGACCATATAGCCGAAGAAACTCGGCATCTTCACACCGGCCTGACGCGCGATGGCATAGACCATGAAGTTCGGCGCGTTGCCGATATAGGTGTTGGCGCCCATGTAGACCGCGCCCGACGAGATCGCCGCCAGCGTCGCGGCCTGCGCGTTCATGAGCGTGTGCGGATCGCCGCCGGCAAGCTCGAAGAACACCAGATAGGTCGGCGCGTTGTCGAGGAACGACGACAGGGCCCCGGTCAGCCAGAAATAGGCGGCGGGATTGGCGCTGCCGTTGGCTTTGGTCACAAGACCGAGCAGTGCGGCGAACGGACCGTGGCTGCCGGCCTGCAGCATCGCCATCACCGGCACGATGCAGATGAAAATGCCGGCGAACAGGATCGCGACTTCCCTGATCGGCCCCCACGCAAAGCCGTTGGCGGCGCGATGCTGTTTGCTCGTCAGCACCACCGACGCGAGCGTCACGGCGACGAAAATCGCGTCGCGCAATACATCCTGAAGCTGC
>JAIERI010000102.1 GCA_019747015.1 Xanthobacteraceae bacterium | reverse complement strand
CGGCGCGCTTGTGTCCACTTTCTTGATGACGCGAGCGACCTTCTCAAGCTCGACCATGAGTTCGGTCTTGTTCTGCAGACGTCCTGCGGTGTCGATCAGAAGCACATCGCGATGATCGGCCCTCGCCGCCTCATAGGCTTCGAACGCAAGGCTCGCCGAATCCGAACCGTGCCCGCGCGCGATCACCGGCGCACCGGTGCGCTCGCCCCAGATTTTAAGCTGATCGATGGCGGCGGCGCGGAACGTATCGCCCGCCGCCAGCATCACCTTGCGGCCTTCATGCGCGAATTTCGCCGCCAGTTTGCCGATGGTCGTGGTCTTGCCCGAGCCGTTGACGCCGACGACCAGAATGACGAACGGCTTTTTGCTTTCGTCGATCACCAGCGGTTTCGTCACCGCGCGGAGAACTTTTTCGACTTCGCTGGCGACAATGCTCTGCACATCTTCGGCGGAAACGCTCTTGTCGTAGCGGCCCTCACCCACCGCCGCCGCGATCCGCGATGCGACCTCGGTTCCAAGGTCAGCGCGCAGCAATACGTCCTCGATGTCCTCGAGCATGGGGCGGTCGAGCTTGCGCTTGGTGACGAGATCGGCGACCGGACCGATGATCGACCCCGACGTGCGTCTCAGACCGGCGGACAATCGTGTCCACCAGCCCTTTTTTTCCTGTTCCTGCACGCCGTCCGTCATTATGCAAACTGTCAACAAGGGGAGCCGTGTGTTACCCGGTTCAGGCTCCGAACGAAAGCCGCTCTGAACATTATGGATACGCCGCAACCGACCTTTGAGGAAATGCAGGCCCGCGTGCTTCACCGCGACGGCCTGATGCTGGTGATCGACAAGCCGGCCGGCATCGCCGTCCATAAGGGGCCGAAGGGCGGGCCCAATCTCGAAGTGTCGTTCGACGCGCTGCGCTACGGCCTGCCGCGCCCGCCGGTTCTGGCGCACCGGCTCGACCGTGACACCTCCGGATGCCTCGTGCTCGGACGTCATCGCAAGGCGACCGCTTCGCTCGGGCTGCTGTTCAAGCACGGAAAAATTTCCAAGACCTATTGGGCGGTGGTCGAAGGCGGTCCCGCGGACGACGAGGGCGAAATCAACATCCCGCTCGGGCGGCTCGATGCCGAGCGCGGCTGGTGGCAGAAGCCGGATCCGAACGGGCTGCCGTCATTGTCGCGCTGGAAAGTCATAGGCCGTGGCAACGGCTTGAGCTGGCTGGCGCTGGAGCCGATTACCGGCCGCACGCATCAACTGCGTGTACATTGCGCGGCTTCCGGCTTTCCCATCGTCGGCGACAATATTTACGGCAACGGCCCGCGGTTCGGCGAGCCGAGCCTGCATCTGCATGCGCGCGAGATCGTGATTCCATTGTCGAAGAACAAGCCGCCGGTGCGCGTGACCGCGCCGGTGCCGTTGCATTTGCAGGAGCGGCTGCGCTCGTGCGGATGGAATGGTGAGGAGGCGCTCGCCGCACAAGAGACTCTTCCGGTTCAGGAAACATCGGCCGCCTAGACCAGCAGCCGCACGCCGTCGTGTCCGCTCATCGTCAGCGAACGAACCTTGCCGGGAACATCGCCCGCGATCGCCACCGGCATGAAATGTTCGGTGCGGCCCTGTGTCGCGCTTTCAATCAGCACCTGTCGCATCGTGCCGGCATCCGCTGCAAGCCGGCGCTGAAACGCCGCCTCGCCGGCCACCCGTAACCGCTTCGCACGCTCCCTGATCGCGCGGCCATCGACCTGCGGCATTTTCGCCGCCGGCGTGCCGGGACGCTTTGAGTAGGGAAACACATGCAGGAAGGTGAGGCCGCATTCCTCAACAAGGTCTTCAGAGCGCGCGAACATCTCCTCGGTCTCTGTCGGAAAGCCGGCGATGATGTCCGCACCGAAGGCGATGCCGGGCCGTAGCCGCCGCACCTGTTTGCAGAATGCAATGGCGTCGGCACGCGTATGCCGCCGCTTCATGCGCTTGAGAACAAGATCGTCGCCCGCCTGCAGCGACAGATGCAGATGCGGCATCAGGCGTTCGTCGGTGGCGATGACATCAAGCAGATCGGTATCCGCCTCGATCGAATCGATCGATGAAATCCGCAGGCGTTTCAACTCAGGCACATGCTTGAGGATTTGCTTCGTGAGTGTCGCAAGTTTCGGTGCACCGGGCAAATCGCCCCCATAGCTCGTGACATCCACACCGGTCAGCACGATCTCGGCGTGACCGGCCTCGACCAGCAATCGCACCTGATCGACCACCGCGCCCATCGCCACCGAGCGCGAATTGCCGCGCCCGAACGGAATGATGCAGAAGGTGCAGCGATGGTCGCAGCCGTTCTGCACCTGCACGAACACACGCGGCAACCCGCTCTGGAAGCCGCCGACCAGATGTGGCGACATCTCGCGCACCGCCATGATATCGGCGACCGCGATTTTTTCCTCGCTGTGAAAGTCAAATGCGTTTTTCGTCGCGTGCCAGGCTTCAAGGCGCATCTTGTCGTCGTTGCCGATCACGCGATCGACTTCTGGCATCTCCGCGAACATTTGCGCCTGCGTCTGTGCGGCGCAGCCGGTGACAACGATACGCTTGTGAGGATGCTCGCGGCGCAGCCTGCGGATCGACTGCCGCGCCTGCGCCACGGCTTCGCTGGTCACTGCGCAGGTATTGACGATGATGGTTTGCGCGATGCCGGCGCGCGCCGCCTCGCGCCGGATCACCTCAGATTCAGAGATGTTCAGCCGGCAACCGAAGGTGACGAGTTCG
>JAIERI010000056.1 GCA_019747015.1 Xanthobacteraceae bacterium | reverse complement strand
GGTCGACGGCCAGTCGATCGACGATGCCAATGCGTTCGACTATCGTTTCGCCACACGCCCGCTTGGCGGCGTCGCGCAGATCGACGTGCAGCGCGGCGGCAAGCCGGTGCGTATCGCCGTGCCGCTCGAAACCGCGCCCGATATGGGTCGTGATGAAATTGTTTTGAAAACGCGCTCGCCGTTCCAGGGCGCGAAGGTTGCCAACATTTCTCCCGCGCTCGCCGACGAACTGCGGCTGGATTCAACTGCTGAAGGTGTCGTCGTCACCGCGCTGGCCGACGACGCGCCGGCCGCCAATATCGGATTCCAGAAGGGCGACATCATCACTGCCGTCAACGGGCAGGCGATTGCCAAGACCAGCGATCTGGAGCGTGCGACACGCGATCCGGCGCGGCTGTGGCGCATCACCGTGGTGCGCGGGGGCCAGCAGATCAACGTCACGCTAGGTGGATGAGCGCCAAGCGCACCACGCCATCATCCAATCTCTTCGCCGCGGCGGGGCTGGAGCAGGACGCGCCACGCCCGTTGCCCGACAAACTGCGCCCGCGCACGCTCAATGATGTGGTCGGGCAGGATCACATTCTCGGTCCCGACGGCGCGCTGACGCGCATGCTGGAAACGCGCACCCTCGGTTCGCTGGTGTTCTGGGGTCCGCCCGGCACCGGCAAGACCACGGTGGCGCGGCTTTTGGCGGACGCGACCGAACTTCACTTTGAACAAATCTCCGCTGTTTTCTCCGGCGTCGCTGACTTGAAAAAAGTGTTCGATGCAGCTCGTGCCCGGCGCGAGATGGGCAAGGGCACGCTGCTGTTTGTCGACGAGGTGCACAGATTCAATCGCGCGCAGCAGGATTCGTTTCTGCCGGTGATGGAAGACGGCACCGTGGTTCTGGTCGGCGCGACCACGGAAAATCCGTCGTTCGAGTTGAACGCGGCGCTTCTGTCGCGTGCGCGTGTGCTGGTGTTTCATTCGCTCGACGAGGCTGCGGTCGAAAAACTCTATGCCCGCGCCGAGGGTGTCGAGAGCAAACGCCTGCCGCTCGATGACGAGGCGCGCGCCGTACTGGTGCGGATGGCGGACGGCGACGGCCGCGCGGCGCTGACGCTCGCCGAAGAGGTCTGGCGCGCCGCGCGCAAGGACGAGATTTTCAATGCCGCGCAGGTGCAGGAGATCTTGCAGCGCCGTGCGCCGATCTACGACAAATCCGCCGACGGCCACTACAATCTGATTTCGGCGCTGCATAAAGCGGTGCGCGGCTCCGATCCCGATGCTTCTCTTTATTATCTCGCGCGCATGCTGGACGCCGGCGAAGACCCGCTGTTCCTGGCGCGCCGCGTCGTGCGCATGGCGGTGGAGGACATCGGGCTGGCCGATCCGCAGGCGCTGGTGATCTGCAATGCGGCGAAGGACGCCTACGACTTTCTCGGCTCGCCGGAAGGCGAACTGGCGATTGCGCAGGCGGTGATTTATCTGGCCACAGCGCCGAAATCCAACGCCGCCTACAAAGCCTTCAGCGCGGCGACGCGCGTGGCCAAGGAAGGCGGCTCGCTGCTGCCGCCCAAGCATATTCTCAATGCGCCGACCAAGCTGATGGAATCCGAAGGTTATGGCGGCGGCTATCAATACGACCACGACACGCCTGAGGCTTTCTCCGGGCAGGACTATTTCCCGGAAGCCTTGGGCCGGCAAACCTTCTACAATCCGCCCGACCGCGGCTTCGAGCGCGAGATTCGCAAGCGGCTCGACTACTGGGCGAAACTGAGAAAAGAAAAATCATGAGCCGCCGCTTCAAGAAGCCGCTGGAAAAGAAATCGGTGCGCGAGGCCGACCGCTCCGCCAAAAAGCGAGGCGCCAAGCGCCCCTTCGCGGCCAAGACATCGAATAAGGCATCGGACAAGCGCGGGCCGGGCCAACGTTCGTTCGACAAGCCGGATGCGCGATTCAAGGATCAGGTGCCGCACCGGCCCGCGAAACCGCAACTTGAAGCGCGCGAACCGATAAAAGAAGAGAAGCCCGCCGCGCCGCTGCCGACCAAAGTGGAGACCGTGACTGTCACGGCGGATGAGAATAACATGCGCGTCGATCGTTTTCTCGAAGCGCGCTATCCGGGATTGTCGTTCTCCCACATCCAGCGCATCGTCCGCAAAGGCGAGCTGCGGGTGAACGGCAAGCGTGCCGACAGCAAGGATCGTCTCGAAGAAGGCCAGAGCGTGCGCATCCCGCCGCTCAAGCTCGACGCGCCGAAAGTCGGGAGCTTGTCGGAGGCCGCGCTCAAGACGCGCGACGAACTCCAGAAAATGGTTCTGTTCGAGGACGCCGACATCATGGTCCTGAACAAGCCTGCGGGTCTGGCGGTGCAGGGCGGCTCGGGCCTGTCGAAGCATGTCGATCAGATGCTGGAGACGATGCGCGATGCCAAGGGGCAACGTCCGCGTCTGGTGCATCGGCTCGACCGCGAAACGTCGGGCTGCTTGCTGATCGCAAAGACGCGCTTCGCCGCGACGGCGCTGACGGGTTCGTTCCGCCATCGTTCCGCACGGAAAATTTACTGGGCGCTGGTCGCTGGCGTGCCGAAACCGAAACAGGGCCGCATCTCGACCTATCTGGCGAAAGACGAGAGCGAGGAAGATTCGATCATGCGCGTCGCCGCCCATGGTGACGAAGGCGCGGCGCATGCGGTGACGTATTAC
>JAIERI010000130.1 GCA_019747015.1 Xanthobacteraceae bacterium | reverse complement strand
CGCGAGATCCTGCATATCCGCGATTCCTCGCTCTACATGCCGCGCGATTTCGACATCTCGCCCTATTTCGAGATCGTCAAGCCAACCATCGTGTACGGCTTCGATTACACCACGCTGCATTGGGCCGACACGCCAAAACCGCCCGCGGAGGTGGCGGGCACGGACGATCCCTTTCCAGAAGGAGTCTTCGAAGGGCCGCCTCTCGTTCGTGAAACGCTTGACGAAGAAGCGCAAGCGGCGCTGGATGAAAATCAGGAAATGACCAGGCGAGAGCTTGAGCGCGCCGCCTGACGCGCGGTACTTTCGCTAGCTGTTGCCGATCTTCATTGAAAATCCGGTCCGGACTATCTAATTCTCCGTGAGCTTAACGGAGACCCGCCGATGTTCAACGCCGCCCTCAAGGCGCTCTCGCAAATCCTGTCGCCGCCGATGCGCGCGATCCTGTGGAAATCGGCCGGTCTTGCGTTGATCCTGATCGTGGTCGCCGCGATCGGCCTGCAACGGCTGCTGAGCTGGTTCGCAGGCTCGGGCGAAGCCTGGGCCGAGCAGATGCTAGGGCCAAATTTCCACACCACACTCAATATCCTCGCCTGGATCGTATCCATTGCGGCGGGACTTGGCGTCGTGTTCGGCGCGATTTTCCTGATGCCGGCAATCACCTCTCTGGTCGCAAGCGTCTTTGTCGACGACGTCGCCGACATCGTCGAGCGCACGCATTATCCGGCAGAGCGCCCTGGCAAGGCGCTGCCGGTCGGTCGCGCCACCATCGAGGCCGTCAAGACATCGCTACTCACTGTTGTGGTCTATCTGGTCGCGCTGCCGCTGGTGTTTATCCTCGGCGCAGGCTTTGTCGTGTTTTTCATCGCGATGGCGTGGCTGCTTGGCCGCGAATATTTCGGGTACGCCGCGATGCGCTTTCGTCCCGTGCCGGAGGCGAAGCTGATGCGCAAGCAGAACGCCGCAATAGTTTTCACGGCCGGTCTGTTCATCGCCGCGTTCGTGTCCATCCCTATCGTCAATCTGGCAACGCCGCTGTTCGGCATGGCATTCATGGTCCATATCCACAAAAGACTGTCCGGCGCGCGGCCTCAATTGATCGAACCCGCGCGCAAGGCCGGCGTGCCCGCGGCTTAAGTGAGATAAACGATCTTCTCCGGCCACCGGCAAAGATCGTTGATGATGCACCGCTCGCACAGCGGACGGCGCGCAACGCAAGTGTAGCGCCCGTGCAGGATCAGCCAGTGATGCGCGTGACGCATGAATTCATCCGGCACGATCTCAAGCAAACCCAGTTCGACTTCGAGCGGAGTCTTGCCGGGCGCCAGACCCGTGCGGTTGCCGACGCGAAACAAATGCGTGTCGACCGCGATGGTCGGCTCGCCGAAAGCGATATTCAAAACGACATTCGCGGTCTTGCGGCCGACACCCGGCAGAGCTTCGAGTTCCTCGCGCGCGCGCGGCACCTGACCATTGTGATTGGCAATCAGCTGTTCCGATAGCGCGATGACGTTCTTCGCCTTGTTGCGGTAAAGCCCGATGGTCTTGATATGCTCGCGGAGTCTCTCCTCGCCAAGCGCCACCATCTTTTGCGGCGTATCGGCGACCGGGAACAGATTGCGCGTCGCCTTGTTGACGCCGACGTCGGTCGCCTGCGCCGACAACGCCACCGCGACCAGCAGCGTGTAGGGATTGATATGCTCGAGTTCGCCCTTCGGATCCGGATTTTCTTTTCGAAAACGTGAAAAGGCCTCATGAACTTCCGCCGGCGTCCAGGGTTTGGACTGGCCGGTCTTTTTCGCCGGCGCACGCTTTAAGGCGGATATCTTTTTGAAAGCCTTGGTGCGCCCAGCCCTCGTCTTTTTTGCCATGATCCCGGTATACTGAACCACAATGACCAGCGGCAATGATTTTGACACCCGAGAAGGCCTGCAGCAGCCCGAATTGTTTTCGGCAGTGCTGACGCCGCATCGTTCGCTCAGCCAGCGCGGCTTTATCATCGTGATGGCGTTTGTCTCGCTGATCAGCTTTATCGCGGGACTCGCCTTCTGGATGATGGGGGCATGGCCGGTGTTCGGATTTTTCGGCCTCGATGTGCTGGCGATCTATTGGGCGTTCCGGATTAATTTTGCCCGCGCCGCGGCGCGCGAGGAAATTTCGGTGACGCCCCTTGAGCTGCGGCTGCGCCGCATCAGCCATCGCGGCCACACGATGGAATGGACGTTCAACCCGCTCTGGGTGCGGCTCGATCAGGAAATCCACGAAGAATTCGGCGTTGAAAAACTTTATCTCGCTTCGCGCCGTCAGCGCGTGGCGGTCGGCAGTTTCCTTGGCCCGGACGAAAAAGCAAGTTTTGCCAAGGCTTTGACACAAGCTTTGACAGCCGCGAAGCGCGGGCCGACCTATAATCCGCTCTAACGGCCGATCAGGAATCGGGTGGTTGCAAAGCCGCCTGCGGCCTACATCCTTGCCCATGATGAACACACTGATGAGTAAACCAGATTCGGCGCGATTCGAGACGGTCTCCGCACGCATCACCAGTGCGCCGGCGCATGAGGCGGCGCTGCGTGATTATGAGTCCGTGCGGAGCGCCATCGCTTTTATTTCAGAGCATTGGCGCGGACAGCCGACCATCGAGGAAATGGCGGAAGCCGTCAGCGTGACGCCGGAT
>JAIERI010000059.1 GCA_019747015.1 Xanthobacteraceae bacterium | reverse complement strand
CGGGTGTAGCTCAGGGGTAGAGCACGACCTTGCCAAGGTCGGGGTCGAGGGTTCGAATCCCTTCGCCCGCTCCAGAATTCTCAACATCATGTGACCTTGATGACGAGAACTTGGCATTTTTGACCGGCAGGCCGCCAGCCTTAGGGCTTCTTGGCGACTTTGTTGTTTTGCGGGTCAACAAAACGGGCGGCTGTGCATTGACTGCGATCATGGCCGCCGATCTGCAACGTTTTATCGATGCCCAGACGCCGGTGTATCCGCAGGTCGTCGCCGAACTGCGCGCGGGCCAGAAGCGCAGCCACTGGATGTGGTTCATCTTTCCGCAGTTTGAGGGGCTGGGCCACAGCGCAATGGCGATGCGCTATGCGATCACTTCGCGTGCCGAGGCGGCGCTTTATCTCGACCATGGTATCCTTGGACCGCGGCTGCGCGAATGCACGAAGCTGGTCAACGCGATCGAAGGCCGGCCCATCTCGCAGATTTTCGGATATCCTGACCATCTGAAATTCTGCTCCTCGATGACGCTGTTCGCGCATGCGACCAAGGCGAACGAGCCGTTCGTCGCGGCGATCGATAAATACTTTGGCGGGCGCTGCGATGAGGAAACCATGGCGCGGATAGAATAGTGGCAAGGATCGGATCAAGGATCGCATAATGACGAAAGCGAGCGGGCGCCGCACGCCGGTGACGTCAATCAGTCCTGAGACAATCGCCACTTCGGTTTTGACGATCGAAACGCCGCATCGCGGTTTTTTCGACATCACCGCCGACGCGAGGCAGTTTCTTCGCGAAGCCGAGGCGCAGAGTGGTGCATTGACTCTGTTCGTGCGGCATACCTCCGCCTCATTGACCATTCAGGAAAATGCCGATCCCGATGTGCTGAAGGATCTGGTGACCGCGCTGGATCGTCTCGCGCCCGAGGATGGCGGCTGGAACCACGGCAGCGAAGGCCCCGACGACATGCCCGCGCATATCAAGACCATGCTGACCTCATGCAGCCTCACAATTCCGGTGATCGACGGCGCGATGGCGCTCGGCACCTGGCAGGGACTCTATCTGATCGAACATCGCACCCGTCCGCACCGCCGGGAAATCGTGCTGCAATTTCTCGGGAGCGAGCTAAAGTCCGCATCCATTTAATGGAGCGGCGCAGATGATTACGGTTCACCACCTCAACAACTCCCGCTCGCAGCGCGTGCTATGGCTGCTCGAGGAGCTGGAGGTGCCGTATGAGATCGTGCGGTATCAGCGGCTGCCGTCGATCCTGGCGCCGCCGGAATTGAAAAAGATTCATCCGCTCGGAAAATCGCCGGTCATCACTGACGGCGACAAGACCATCGCGGAATCCGGCGCGATTCTTCAATATCTGGTTGAGACCTATGGCAACGGCCGTCTTGCGCCACCGCAGGGCACGCCGGAATGGCGGCGTTACGTCTATTGGATGCATTACGCCGAAGGCTCTGCGATGCCGCTGCTCTATCAGAAGCTGTTGTTCAACCTCGTGCCGCGGCGCGGACCATGGTACGCGCGCCCGTTGCTCAGGCCGATTTTCGCCCGGATGCAAGCAACGCTGGTCGACCCGCAGCTCGAACAGCACATCGCGTTCTGGGAATCCGAACTTGGCAAAAGTGAATGGTTCGCAGGCGATGGGCTCACCGCCGCCGACATCCAGATGAGCTATCCGGTCGAGGCGGCGGAAGCGCGTGCCGGCCTCGACGCGCGCTATCCGAAAGCAACCGCATGGCTGGCGCGCATCCGCGCGCGCCCTGAATATAAGGCGGCCATCGAAAAGGGCGGCCCTTTTGTAATGGGCAAATGACGATCGCCGTCCTTAACGCGCGCCTTGCATCATCGCCTCAAGCTTGCACCATCGGCATGACCTCGACGCCGGGCGGCGGCACGTCGTCATCCGGCACGAAGAAATCCGGCATCAGCATCACCGACGGATCGACGCGGTATTGATCGAAGTCGCGCACGCCCTCCGCATACAAAATCTTGTCGTCGATACAGAACTGCCCGGTAAACTCGCGCGATGGCCTTGTGAGAACGGCATGCGCTGCGTCGGCGACAATCCCGGGCTTGCGGCTGGCGCGCATCATGGCGTCGCCGCCGAGCAGATTTCCGACTGCAGCGGTGGCGATCGTGGTGCGCGGCCACAGCGCGTTCACCGCGATGGCGTCGCGTTTCAGTTCGCCCGCCATGCCGAGCACGCACATGCTCATGCCGTATTTGGCCATGGTGTAGGCGGTGGAAGGTGCAAACCATTTGGTTTTCATGTCGAGGGGCGGCGACATCATCATGATGTGCGGATTTTCGGCCTTCTTCAGATGCGGAATGCAGTATTTCGACACCATGAAAGTGCCACGCGTGTTAATCGCCATCATCAGGTCGAAGCGTTTCATCTCGGTCGCCTGCACCGGCGTGAGGCTGATTGCGCTGGCATTGTTGATGCAGATGTCGATGCCGCCGAACTCCTTCACGGCCTGATCGATCGCCGCGATCACCTGCGTCTCGTCGCGAATGTCGCACGCAACCGCCAGCGCCTTGCCGCCAGCCGCGCGGATCTGGTCGGCGGCCGTAAAGATGGTGCCTTCAAGCTTCGGCTGCGGTGTCGTGGTCTTGGCGGCGATCACGATGTTGGCGCCGTCGCGCGC
>JAIERI010000104.1 GCA_019747015.1 Xanthobacteraceae bacterium | reverse complement strand
ATATCAGCGTGCCGTTCGAGAAAGTCTGACGCATTATCCGAAAAAGTGGGAACCAGTTTTCCGACAAGATCATGCACGGATAAATTTTATCGTAGAATCTGGCTGAGAAACAGCTTGGTCCGCTCGTTCTGCGGATTGGTAAAAAACTGATCTGGCGTGCTGGTCTCGATGATCTGCCCCTGATCCATGAACACCATGCGGTTGGCGACTTCCTTGGCGAATCCCATCTCATGGGTCACGACCAGCATGGTCATGCCTTCCTTCGCCAGACCCACCATGGTATCGAGCACCTCCTTGACCATTTCCGGATCGAGCGCGGACGTCGGCTCGTCGAACAGCATGACCTTCGGACTCATGGTTAGCGCACGCGCGATCGCGGCGCGCTGCTGCTGGCCGCCTGAAATCTGTCCCGGATATTTGTTGGCCTTGTCCGGGATGCGGACGCGCTCCAGATATTTCATCGCGGCGGCTTCAGCGTCCTTCTTGGGAATGTTGCGAACCCAGATCGGCGCCAGCGTACAGTTGTCGAGTACGGTAAGATGCGGAAACAGGTTGAAGCTCTGAAACACCATACCGACCTCGCGGCGCACGTCGTCGACTCGCCGCAGATTGGGGCCAAGCTCGATGCCGTCGACCACGATCTTGCCTTCCTGAAATTCCTCCAGCGCGTTGATGCAGCGGATCAGCGTCGACTTGCCCGAGCCCGACGGCCCGCAGATCACGATGCGCTCGCCGCGTGCCACGTTCAGATCGATGTCGCGCAGCACATGAAAATCGCCGTACCACTTGTTCAGGCCCGCGATGGAGACGATGGGATCGGTGCTCATTTTCAGGTGTTCCGATGCGCGTTGAGCCTGCGCTCGGCGAACAGCGAATAGCGCGACATCGCAAAGCAGACAGTGAAATAGATCATCCCGGCAAAGGCGAAGCCGGTGAACAGTGTGGTCGGCGTTGCCCAGTTCGGATCGGCGAACGACGCGCGCAATTGTCCGAGCAGATCGAAGATCGCCACGATCAGCACCAGCGTGGTGTCCTTGAACAGCGCGATGAAACTGTTGACGAGGCCGGGAATGACATGGCGCAGCGCCTGCGGCATCACGATCAATCCCGTGGTCTTCCAGTAAGACAGCCCGAGTGCGCTGGCGGCTTCCGCCTGTCCACGCGGGATCGCCTGCAACCCGCCGCGAATGACCTCGGCGTTGTAGGCGCCGGCGAACAGCGCGATGCCGACCAGCACGCGAACCAGCCCGTCGATGGTGAAGTCACCCGGCAGAAATAGCGGCAGCATGTAGGTGGCGAAAAACAACACCGTGATCAGCGGCACGCCGCGCCAGAACTCGATGAAGGTCACCGAGAAAATCCGGATCAACGGAATTGTCGAGCGCCGCCCGAGCGCAAGTGCAATGCCGACCGGCATCGAGGCGACAATGCCGGTGATCGACACCACCAGCGTCACCAGCAATCCGCCCCATTGCCGCGTGTCGACAATGGGAAGTCCGCCCTTGTCCAGACCCATCATAAAGATAACCGCCGCGATCCCCGCGAATACTGCAAGGCTCATCAGCAGCGCATGTCCGCCATTGCGCATGCGACCACTCAGCACGAACGCTGCCATCGAGACGATCGCCGCGGTCAGGATAAAATCGAACCACAGCGGACTGGACGACGCATCGATCGTATCGCGCAGCCACACGAGCGGCGATGCCAGCAACGCGAAAGCATCGCCGATGCTCACCAGAAGTTTTCCAACCAGGGCGACCGATTTGCCGAGAGCACCATCGCGCATGGCCTCACCGGAAAAATTCAGCCGCTGGCCCGCTTCGCGGAAACTCGAAGCGAGTTTCGCTCCGAGATCGGCGAGCCAGTGAACTGCAAAGCCCTTCAGCCCTCCGCCGCGCAGCAGAAAGAAGGCGATGAAAGGAAACGCTACGAAGAAAAGTCCGGCGTTCATACTCTTGGCCGGCGCGCGCGGGATCAGCAGCGGCAGCAGGAGCAATGCACCAAGGGCAAACGTCAGATTGGCCCGCCAGCGCTGGTCTGCCGGGTAAAAGCCATAGATGAACTGTGCGAATTTCGCCTGCACGAAAGGCCAGCACGCCCCAACCGGGTGGCCGGCATTGGCGTCGAGACACGCGTTGCGATCCGTGCCGTGCCACACCGCATCGATCAGCAGGAATTTTACCGTCGGCACGACGGTGAACCACAGCAGCAATACACTGGCGATGGTCAGTCCGATATTGAAAGGCGAACTCAGCAATCGCATGCGCAGAAAACCGATTACGCCGGTGACGACGATAGGCGCCGGGCGCGGCGGCACCAGTGTGGTGCGAACGAACGATGATGGCGTATCAACCGTCATGCGTTCATGCTCCGGCCGATGCGCCAGCCGTAAAAGCTCATCGCGGCGCTGGTGACCAGCGAGATCAGAAGATACACGCCCATGGTGATGGCGATGATCTCGACCGCCTGCCCGGTCTGGCTCAGCGTCGTGCCCGCGAACACCGAAAAGAGATCCGGATAACCGATCGCGACCGCCAGCGAGGAATTCTTGATCAGGTTCAGATACTGATTGGTCAGCGGCGGGAGGATGACACGCATCGCCTGCGGCACCACCACCAGCCGCAGCACCGTTCCGCGCGGAAGGCCGAGCGACG
>JAIERI010000044.1 GCA_019747015.1 Xanthobacteraceae bacterium | reverse complement strand
CCGAGGTGCACTTGCCGCCACTCATGGTGAGAACGACCGCGGCCGCGGCGGTGGCATAGTCGCCGATTTTCCGTTTCAGTTTCTCGTAGGCATAGCCATGTCCAACCGGCGGCACCGGAATGCGAATCGCGGTCAGGATTTCGCCGGTCTCAAGGGCGGTGAAATACGCCGCCTGATAAAACTCACGCGCTGCAACCCGGCGCACGCCATTCGGGCCGGTGAGTTCGTAGCTTGCGCCCAGACACTGCATCAGCGCGGGCATGTCGTTGCCCGGATCGCCGTTGGCGGCGTTGCCGCCGATGGTGCCCATGTAGCGGATTTGAGGATCGGCGATCAGCAGCGACGTCTCGCGAATGATCGGCAATTTCGCCGCCAGCAGATCGGAACCGATCAGCGTGTGCTGGGTGGTCATCGCTCCGATAACGATGTCGCCGCCCTCTTCCCGGATCCCCTTGAGGTCTCCGATGGCGCGCAAATCGACCAGATGCTCTGGCGTGGCCAGCCGGGTTTTCATCATCGGGATCAGGCTGTGGCCGCCGGCCAGGGGCCGGGCGTCTTCGCCGAGCTTCACCAGAAGCGCGACGGCATCGGCGACGGATTTCGGACGATGGTAGTCAAATGAACCAGGAATCACGGTTACCTCCCCAGGTTACCCACGCCCCAGACCTCTGTTGGTCCGGTTTACATCAGCGCGTTGCCTAGGAGGCCAAGCCGTTTAGAAACATTCAAGAACAGGAGCACCAGAGATCGGTTTTCGGCACCAAAAGCGGCAGCTGCGCACGAACTGCGTCAGCAACGCTGTCTTAATTGTCCCTGGTTCGCAGATATTCGGTGAGCTGCTCGCGCAATTGCGGCAACCGGCTGCGGCTCACCGGCACCGAGCGGCGCACCGGCGAATCGAGATCGGCAATTCCGTTGTCGCCCGCGCGCTTCAGACGCGCGACGCGCTGAATATTGACGATGTAGCTGCGGTGGACGCGAAAGAAAATATCGGGCGGCAGCCGCGCGATGATCTCGCCGATCGAGAGCGGACAGAAGATGTCCTCCCGGCCGTTGAACACATAAGTATAATGTGCGTTGGCGTGGACCGAGAAAATGTCGGCGGTGTTGATGGTCTGGCTGCCGCGATACTTCTCCACCGGCAGGGTGGCCTCGTAGATGGGAGCATCCGATGTCGCCTGCGTGGGCGCATCGGCGACCGTGAGTTCCGCGACCGAACCAGAGACAGGCGTCACGCTGTCCGCCGTAATCGGGGCCGGAATGGGATCCGGCTCGTTCGCCTCGGGCACGATCACCGGGTCCGCCGCGGATTCGCGCTGATCCGGAACCAGCGCCAGCATGAAAACACCGGACACCAGAAACGCGACGACACTGACGATCACCGCCAGCAGATCGCCGGATATGGCCGGCGTGCCCGGCGGCAATGCGCCGACAATCGGATGCAGCGTCAGCCCGGCCATCGCGGTGTAGTGCATTCCCGAAATCGCGCAGCCCAGAACCGCCGCGCAAACCAGCAAGGGCGGCCTCGTCTCGGACGCGAATGCCAGCCACAGCGCGAGGCCCGACGCCAGAACGGCGATCAGCACGCTCGCCAGCACATAAACGGGATTGTGCATCATGTGGGCGCTGGCATGGAGCGCCAGCATCCCGATGTAATGCATCGAGGCGATCCCGACGCCCATCACCGTGGCCGCGATGAACAGCAGCCGCTGCGAGCGCAATGTCGCGAGGTAAACCGCGATTCCGACCACCAGCACGCAAACGAGGAACGACAGCAGCGTCGGAAGCACCACGTAGTCGACGGTGACGGGCAGCCGCGCCGCCAGCATGCCGACGAAATGCATCGCCCAGATGCCGATCGCAAAGGACAGCGCAGCACCGGCGATCAGCAGGCGGCGATTCAGCGCGAACGCCTGCGAAACGCGAAGCGCCAGATTCAAACCGACGTAGCTTGCCTGTATTGCCACGAGCAGTGACAGGGCAACCAGCGTCGGATCATGTTCGATGGGCATATCCCAGCAGTCCTTGTCCGAACAGCCGCGACCCTAAAACAAAAAACTCACAAAAATCAACTTGCCCAAGCCATTTGGCAATGTCGCCCAAGCATCATTAAACTGGACTCCAACTCTCCTAAATCAGCCTGCCATCTGTCTCAAATTACCTGACGACGGACAGACCACCGACAGTCTGTGCGTGATCTGCCGTGACCAGACACGCCTTGCTACTGGAGCTAGAACCTCGCGGGTTTCACGCACCGCTGGCGCATCTCCATCGCGCCGCCGAGGCGGTGCCGCATTGATGATGATCGCATAGGCCGCCTGCGTTGACTTCAGCAGTTGGACGATGCTTCGGGTGACACGCAGATCGAACAACGTCGGACGCGTCGGAACGATTACCAAGGCGGCGTAACGCGCCGCTACGAGAGCATGCCGTGCGCCGGGCGGCATATCGATGAGCAGGATTTCAATCCCGCAGCGCTGTGCCAGCGCGATACTCTGCTCAACCGTTTCTGCTCGTCGGGACTGCAGACCATCGCATGCGCGCGGGCACGGCGAGCTCTATGATGGCGTTGCGCTGGACCGGCACTCCGTCCCAGACCGAGGCAATGGCCTTGTCGAGCCCCGGCGCGCCATCGACGATGAGGAACT
>JAIERI010000171.1 GCA_019747015.1 Xanthobacteraceae bacterium | reverse complement strand
TGCCGCGAAGTGCACGATATCACCTTGATCGCTTTTTCGTGCTCCCGCCGCCGCACAGCTTTGCCTCGTCCACCACTGATGAGGAAAAGCCAATGACACAAGATGCCCAGATCGCAACCGCTCCCGTGCCACCGGCCCTGGTTGCGGCGGCATTCGATACCCTCGCCCGCGTGCCGCTCGAGCATCGGCTCGAGCCGTCCATGATCATCGCAATCTCGCGGCACTGTGGTGGCGACAACGCTCAATCGCTGGCATTGCTTGCCCGTATCCGTGCAGTGGCGATCGTGCTGCGCGATCCGCGCTGGCGGCCTTGGGCGGCGTATTTCAAGAGCTGCGACCACGACGCGCACTGCCTGTTCGATGTCGTACTGCTTCACCTTGTCGCCAGTTTGCCGATGACGCCGACACTGCACTTTGTCAGCGATATGTTCTTCGATGCGCTACTCGCCCGTGTTCCGGCCCACTGCCGCAGCTGATGCCAATGCGCCCGGCAGGCCGCTCCGATCTCACCAAGAAAACAGCCCCGGGGCTGTCTCTGCGCCGCCCACACGGGCCGGGTTCTGTGAAGGCCCGCGATGGTCGGCTCCGAGAAAACAGCCCCGAAACCCAGGGCTCGCAAGCACGAGGCAGGGCGCTGTTGGGGCCATTCGACAAAAGGGCCAGCCGCACTGGACCATCGGGACAGATGAAGTTCGGCACCGTGGTCATTGGCTCTTTCTGTAGGCGGAATGACTGCGCTAGCCTCTGGCCCGTTGCTTTAGACATTTTCAAACGGAGACACACATGACCACCACCACGACACCTGCTGCGCAAGACGCCGGCAATCAAGACCAACCCAATAATGGGTTCTTCATCAACAACGGAACCCTCACCGGCTGGTTCACCACCCCCGACGGCGACATCTACGACATCCGCAAGATGGAACCGCGCGAGGTGACTGACCCGCGTGATGGCACCGTGTCCACCATCTGGGGCGGCTATGCGACCGCGCGCGATCGCGATCTCGCCGCCAAGGACGCCATGATGCAAGCCGAGTTCAAGAAAACCGGCGAACGCCCTGCTGAATTGTTTGCGCCAGAATCCAAGGACATCCCGCTCTACGTCACCCTGCGCAACCGCCCCGGCAAAATAAACGCCCAGACCGGCAAGCCCAGCTACACCGACATCGGCTCGTTCTGGAATGCCAAGGGCCGCTACACCGTGCTCGCACGCGATCTCTCCGGCAAGAGTGGCCTGCGTTTCGGCGGAAACGTGCTCGCCTGGAAATCGGCTGAGACCATTGAAGCGGAACGCGCCGCACGCGCTGACGTGACAGCGCCTGATGGTGCAGCGGCGCGCGCCAATGCAGGCACGCGTGCACGCAACGGCCGCAGCAAGACGCCATCGGCCGACGCGTAACATCACAAGCTTTTGGGAGAGGGACGTTCGGCAATTGAAGCCGCGCGTCTCCTTTCGTGACGAGGGGCCCCTTGGGCAAACCCCTCGCCGCGAAAGGAGTCCTCAATGGCAAAATCAACCAAAACAAAAGCACCTCGCACCTACGATCAGCTGAAGCCAAAGCTGGATGTGCATGAAGCCATCACTGCCAAGATTGTCGCCGCCATCGAAGCCGGCGCCGGTGAATTCCAGATGCCCTGGCATCGTCCCGGTGTCGCATTCACGATCCCCCGCAATGCGCTCACCGAAAAACAATATCGCGGCTCCAACATCCTCTCGCTCTGGATCGATGCTGACGAGAAGAAGTTCGAGCATCAAGTTTGGGCCACCTTCAAGCAATGGCAAGAAATCGGTGCACAAGTCCGCAAGGGCGAGAAGGGTTCGCTCATCGTCAAGTACGGCGAGTGGGTGCCCAAGGATGCACGAGCGGATAGCAACAGCGATGCCAAGCCAGACAATTCCGGCAAAGACGACGAGGATGGCGGCAAGCGATTGTTCGCCAAGGCCGCCTACGTCTTCAACGCCCAGCAGGTGGATGGCTATGAGATCGCACCATCGGTGCCGCGCCCCGATCTGACCGAGCGGCTCGATCACGTCGATGCATTTATAGCGGCGACAGGCGCGGAGTTCCGCGAGGGCGGTCAGCGCGCCTTCTATCGGCATCGCGACTTGAACGGCAACGGCGATTTCATCCAAATGCCGGATCGCTCGCTGTTCACCGGCACAACCACATCGACGCCAACCGAAAGCTTTGAATCAACCAGGCTCCACGAACTCGGCCACTGGACCGGCGCCAAGCACCGATTGGATCGCGAATTCGGCGAACGCTTCGGCGACAACAAGTACGCCATCGAAGAACTGATCGCCGAATTGTCGGCCGCCTATCTGTGCGCCGGATTGGAAATCACCAACACGCCGCGTGCCGATCACGCCCAGTACATCGCCAACTGGCTCGAGGTTCTGAAAGACGACACCAAGGCGATCTTCACCGCCGCCTCGATGGCCACTCGCGCCGTCGACTACCTCTATGGCCTGCAGTCGGCAGCAGAGCCGGTACCGAAAATGCAGCCAGTTGTTGGCGAGGAAACGCCAGTGCGCCCACACGGCGAGACGGCCTGCCGGCACGATGGCGTGGCGGCCAGAGGTCT
>JAIERI010000065.1 GCA_019747015.1 Xanthobacteraceae bacterium | reverse complement strand
GAACCCCCACGATTTTACTCACTGCCACCTCAAGGCAGCGCGTCTACCAATTCCGCCACGAGCGCTTTGGGACTGACACCGGAGAATCTCCGGCCGGAGCCTGAACCGGCCCCGCGTCACGGCGCCGATGTAACAAATCGATGATGGGGGGACAAGTCTGGTGGGGCCATGATCCCACATGATCCGAAAAGCATGTCCTCGGGCTTGACCCGAGGACGGGGGCCGGTTTTCGGATCAGATCATACAAAAAGGAGAATTCAGGCTTATCTCTGCCCGGCGGCCTTTTATCGCTGGCCGGCGGCTTTGGGCAGCATGTTCTTGACTTCGACCGCGATGCGGTTGCGGTTGACCACCACGACGCCGCTGGCGACCGGCAGATTGTTGGCCAGAACCTTGACTTCGTCTTGCTCGGTGGAGTCGAGTTCGATGATCGCGCCGCGGCTGAGCCGCATGACCTGGTGGATCGGCATGGTCGTGGTCCCGAGGACCACCATCAGATCGACGGAGACTTTATCGAGGGTTGGCACTGACGATCCTGACTCACAAAATGATGCTACCCGCAGATCAACACAGCTATGGTTAGTGAATGGTTAACTCCCTCCGCAACGTCCGCCAAAACCTTGTTTTGACGCCGTTTACGGCCTCCCCGCCCTCTTCCGTGGAATGGCGTATCACGCACGCGCCCGTCGCCTATCAGGACGGGCTCGATGTCATGGAAGCCCGCGCCGCTGCTATTGCGGCGGGCACCGCGCCGGAGCTGGTCTGGCTGCTGGAACACCCGCCGCTCTATACGTCGGGCACCAGCGCGAAGGACAACGACCTGCTTGAGGCGCGCTTTCCGGTGTTCGCCGCAGGGCGCGGCGGCCAGTTCACCTATCATGGCCCCGGCCAGCGGGTGGTCTATCTGATGCTCGACCTGAAACGCCGCCGGCCCGATGTGCGGGCCTATGTGGCGAGCCTCGAAGAACTCATCATCCGCACGCTGGCCGCCTTCAACGTGCGCGGCGAGCGGCGCGAGGATCGGGTCGGCGTGTGGGTGGCGCGCCCGGACAAGGGCGAAGGCTTTGAAGACAAGATCGCCGCCATCGGCGTGCGGCTGAAACGCTGGGTGTCGCTGCATGGCATCGCGATCAATGTCGAGCCCGACCTGTCGCATTTCACCGGCATCGTGCCGTGCGGTGTCGAAGATCCCCGCTACGGCACCACCAGCCTCATCGATCTCGGCCTGCCGGTGACGATGGAAGATGTCGATGTCGCGCTTCTGGCAGCGTTCGGGGAGATTTTCGGCGCCTCCATTATGCGAGAACCCGACAGGCCGGCGAAAGAGCATGCCGCGCTCGAAAACGGACGTGGCCCCGGTTAAGCCATTGCTGCGAAGCAACGAAAAACAATGCTGGCGCCAATCCAAAAAGCAACGCACCATTATCGCGCATGCTGTGTGACGGCCGGCTCTGCACAAAACAACAGAAAATGTGATGGAGAAACGACCTCATGAAAGCCATCAAAGTCGCTCTGCTGTGCGTTGCACTCGCTGTCATTGCCGCCCCTGCCTCGGCCCAGCAGCCAGACACGGCCCCTACGGGCATGAAAGCCAAGTTCAAGGAAAAGCGCGACCGGTTTGTCGGCCGCGTGAAGAACATTTACTTCGCTGTGGGCTGCAAGATTCTAGACAGCGAATCCCGCATCGATCCGCTGGTCGACCACGAGACCGTAAGTTTATTTAAAACAAAAGCCGCCGACCCAAAGATCGAGGATCTCAAAAAGGAAGCCCAGCAGGAGGGCCTCGCCCGCGCCTCCAAACAAGGGGAATGCGACTACTTCCGGAAAAATCCCGAAGCCGCGCAGGAAATGCGAAAGGCAGCCGCTGACGCGGCCTCCAAGAAGTAATTCGTTTTCATACTCAACCGAAGAGAGCCGGCCGTCCCATGGATGGCCGGCTTTTTCTCAAAGCGATCGGGAATGTCCGATGCTAAGCCGCCGCGCTGCGCGGCGCGACATCGAGCTTGCCGGCGATGTAGCGCCGCTCCTGTGTCAGGCCGCCGAAGCCATAGGCATCGGCGCGGACTTCATGAACGTGGACGTAGCTTTCGTTGTGCAGTTCGCCGAGCAATTCGCCGAACCTCTTGAACGTCGCGGCAACGAAATCGGCTTTCTCATCCTTGGTGTTGGTGCCATCCGTGATGTGAATGTCGAGCCACACGCTCGCAAGATTCTGTTCGGCGAGCGAACGGCCGCCCGCGAACCAGTCGGCGGCATCGGCCTGCTGCACGATGATGGCCGTGACCTTCGGATCCTTATGCAGGACGCTTGACGACAACTCGCTAACAGCGGCTGCAATCTCGGATTTCAGCGCCGGGGTCTTGCGCGATGACGCGTACTGGACGGTGATAAGTGGCATGAGCGGTCTCCTTTAATGCGCCTGTTTGACCTTAAGAAGGTAGCCCCGCCCACATCATTTTGGTATCTTATCGCATGTTATATCAATCATAACGCTTGGTGATGATGAATGACGACGCTCGATATCCCCAACGTGCAGGCCTTCCTGCTGGTCGCCGAGTTGC
>JAIERI010000112.1 GCA_019747015.1 Xanthobacteraceae bacterium | reverse complement strand
GGCGGAATTGGTAGACGCGCTGCCTTGAGGTGGCAGTGAGTAAAATCGTGGGGGTTCGAGTCCCTCCGAGCGCACCAAACCTGACATTTTTCAGAAAATCATTGCGGCGTTTGGCTTGCATTGGCGAGCGGTGGTCAACGGCCCCGGTGCCCGGTGCAATCCAGACGTGCAAGCGCCGCTCTCTTTTGCGGCAAATGCGATCAGGTCCAAAAATGAAACTGTCGCACAGGCTTGCTAAGGCATTTCCCCTGCTTCAAGCTGGTTCAGAAAGCCCTTCCGATCTCGAAGCCTTGAGTTGAGGCGATTGCGGAGCAATCCGGAACGCCGCAACCGGGGCAACCGGATTCTAGTCGAAAGCTGGCCGGTTTCTTGCTCGGTTCTTGCTCTCGGTTCTTGCTGATGTCCTGCCGGTTCTTGGGGACAAGCGGGACGCAGGGATACATTGCGGTGTGGAAGTAACAGATGGTGCGAAAGATCATCCAGTGCTGGCTCCGGGCGTCGTACAAGGGCCGGAAACGATGAGACTAGCCACGCCGGTCCAGGAGTCATCCGAGGAATCTCGGCGAATTGCGATGAGCGCCATGACGTCTCCCGAACAAAAGACGTTTCCCGAACAAAAAGACGATGAGGGGCGCATTCTCATCAGCCGTTCGTCGGAGATTCACGGCTCGCTGCTGGACGACACGATCGTTGAGAGAAACTGCTTTTTGCACGTTCGCGGAAACGTCAAAGGCGATCTGACGATTCTGGAAGGCGCCAGGGTTATCGTCGAAGGTTCGGTTGATGGAAAAATCGCGAACAAGGGCGGTAATCTCACTGTCCATAACTACGGTGCGCTAGCGGAGTTTATTTCCGCCGAAGGTCCCCCGGAAAACGAGTCCGGCGCCGTCCTGAAAATCAATCTGTCGGCCATTGGGCTCAATTGGGCGACGCTCGCAAGGCACACGTTGAGCGAGTGTGCCGCGGATATCCGCTCCAACGCCTATGGCTGCGGCATCGACGCGGTAGCCGGCACGCTGGCGAAATGCCGCTGCAAGATATTTTTTGTTTCGGATCTGGCGGCTGCAAAACGCGTCCGTAACCTCGTTCCGGACGCAGCCATCTATGTTCTTGGCGGGGTTTATCCCGGCACTGCGCCTATTTTTGCGCAAATCAATGCCCAGCCGGTCATCAACAGCACGATCGAAATGGCCGAATGGGATGCTTTCGTTGCGGCGAACCAATGGACCGGCGGTTTCGCCCTCAACGTGAAAACCGGTGCGGGCCGGTTCGGCATTCCGGTGGATGAAGCTATCCCGTTCTCCACGCGGGTTCATTCCCGGGCGCATGGCATTACGCTTCTGATGAGCGATCTCGACGATACCGGCGAAGAAGGCCGCGCCCGCAACGAAAGCCAGATCAAGGCTCTTCAGCAACTGCGCATGGCCTATCCGAACATTCCGACTTCGCTCGCCGACGGGGCTGGCATGCTGAGATACGAGAATGCGCACTTCGACATCGTGCGGCTCGGCGCAGCGCTTTTCGGAGTCAATCCGACGCCGTATGTCACGAACCCGTTGCTGCAGGTGGTCGATCTGTGCGCGCGCATCGTGCAGATCAGAACCGTGGCACCGGGTGAAGTCATTGCCGACAATGGCGGCTGGAGCCCCAAGCGCAAGTCGCGGCTGGCGATTGTCGCGGCAGGATATGCGGACGGCTACCCGCGCGAGGGTGCCCCCCGTGAAAGTTCAGCCAGGACAAAGGGAAAAAATGAATTCGAAGCCCGGCTCGAGGCGATTGTCGGCGGTCATCGCTGTCCGATCGCGGGGCGCGCATCGGTGGATTCGCTGGCGATCGACATTACGGACTTGCCGGATCCGAGATTGGCGCGTCATGGTGAGATGGTAACGCTGATCGGCGCGGGTATGAGCATCGACGATGTCGCAAAGGCTGCAAGGTCCACCGGAGGCGAGGTACTGAGAGGTCTCGGCCACCGTTTCCATCGCTTCTATTACGCGGACTGATGGTCCGGAATTTTCAATGACAAATACAAATATATATAAAAGGAGAATGGGATGAGCATGTTTGGAAGAGAAAAACCCGGCGACGGGGCCCGGTACACGGCGCCGGAACCGGTGGTGCACCCGCAATCGTCGGCGTCCGCCCGGTCCGCGTCGACCTCAACATCGGAGTCGGAGGCGGTTTCCTCCATCGGCGCCGATGTCACGATTGTCGGCAAGATTGTCGGCAAGGGGGTCGTCAAGGTATTCGGCCGGATCGAAGGCGAGCTGCATGCCTCGAACGTCACGATTTGCGAGGGCGCGCAGGTCGAGGGCAACGTGGTGGCGCAGGAGCTGGCCATCGGCGGCCTCGTCAAAGGGACGATCCATGCCGTGCGCGTGAGACTGCTCGGCACCGCCAAAGTCGAGGGCGATATTTTCCATCGCTCGCTGTCGATCGAGGAGAACGCGCTGTTCGAAGGATCGTCACGGCGCGAGGACGATCCAACCAGCAGCAAACAATCGAACGCCCAGCCG
>JAIERI010000163.1 GCA_019747015.1 Xanthobacteraceae bacterium | reverse complement strand
CAAGGGTCCGCAGGTGATGCCGGGTTACTGGAATAATCCGGCAGAGACCGCGAACGTGATGACCGCCGATGGCTATTTCCGCACCGGCGACATCGGCATTATGTCAGCCGAAGGCTACATCAGCATCGTGGACCGGAAGAAGGACATGATTCTGGTGTCCGGCTTCAACGTTTATCCCAATGAGGTCGAGGAAGTTCTGGTCAGCCATCCCGGCGTACTGGAGTGCGCCGTGATCGGCATCCCCGACGACAAGTCGATGGAAACCGTAAAAGCCTTTGTGGTGAAGAAGGACCAGAGCCTCACCGCGCCGGACCTGATCGCGTATGCCACCGAGCGCCTCAGCCGCTACAAGGTGCCCAAGCATATCGAGTTTCGCACCGAACTGCCGAAGACCAATGTCGGCAAGATTTTGCGCCGCGCATTGCGTGACGAGACGCCCCGGATTCCGGCCTAGCGGGCATCATCGTCCAACCGATTCTTAACGAATCCTTGCTACGCCCGACCGACCGCCGACGAGCCATTCCTGAACGGCTTTCGGACTATAAATTTTCGGATCGGCACCTTGGCCATCATGGACGCCCCCAACGCATCGCAAATGCAACACAGCCTGATCGCACGTGTGCGCGGCTTGCTCGGCGGGTCCGGCGAAGCCTCGCTAACCCGGCGCTTGGCCGGAACGGTCTTCATCATCCGGGTACTCAGCGCGGGACTCGCTTACTTCTCGCAAGTCCTGCTCGCGCGCTGGATGGGCGGTTCAGACTACGGCATCTATGTCTATGTCTGGACCTGGGTGCTGCTGCTCGGCAGCATGCTCGATTTCGGCATGGCGGTGTCCGCGCAGAAACTCATTCCCGAATATCGCGCCAGCGGCGAGTTATCCCTGCTGCGCGGGTTCCTCTCCGGCAGCCGCTGGATGATCTTCGGCGCATCCTCATTGATCGCGCTGCTGCTGGCCGGGCTTGTGAAACTCATTCACGGCTCTCTCGACAGCGAACTCATCGTGCCGCTTTACATCGGTTGTCTCACCCTTCCCGCCTTCGTCGTCGCCAACACCCAAGACGGCATCGCCCGCGCGCACGACTGGATGCGGCTCGGCCTGATGCCGCAATTCATCGTCCGGCAAACCCTGATCATCGGATTCACCGCCGGCGCCGTCGTACTCGGCATGAAGCTTGGCGCAACCGCCGCGATGATCGCGAGCGCCGCTGCGGTGTGGATCGCGATGATCGGCCAGATGATCGTGCTGAACCGCCGTCTCGACGGCCATGTCAAAGCGGGCGCGAAATCCTACGACGTCAGGGAATGGCTGAAGGTGTCGCTGCCGATCATGATGGTCGAGGGCTTTTATCTGCTGCTGTCCTACACCGACATTCTGGTGCTGCAGCAATATCGCTCGTCGGAAGAGGTCGGCGTGTACTTCGCCGTGGTCAAGACGCTGGCGCTGGTGTCATTCGTGCACTACGCGATGTCGGCGACGACCGCGCATCGCTTCGCCGAATACCAGGCCGCGGGCGACACCGAGAGGCTGTCAGCCTATGTCGCCCACGCGATCAAATGGACCTTCTGGCCGTCGCTGGCGGCGACCGCCGTGCTGCTCGCGCTGGGGGAACCGCTGCTGCGGCTGTTCGGCTCGCAATTCACCGGCGGCTACGGAATCATGTTCGTCGCGGCGATTGGTCTGATCGCGCGTTCCGCCGTCGGTCCGGTGGAGCGATTGCTCAACATGAGCGGGAATCAAAACAGTTGCGCGCTGGCTTACGCGCTGGCCTTCATCACAAATCTGGTGCTGTGCCTGGTGCTGGTGCCGCGCTTCGGAGGTTACGGCGCCGCCGCCGCAACCTCCCTTTCGCTCGCGTTCGAGACGGTGGTGCTGTTCTGGATCACCAAGCGCCGTCTCGGATTGCACGTGTTCGCGTTCGGGCGGGCCTGATTACTCATCCGTCCAGCCGCCGAATGATCCGATCCGAAAACCGCTTTACACTTTTCGGGATCATTCGGCCGTCCAGCCGCCGTCGATCGACAGGTTCGCGCCGGTGATCTGCGCCGCGTCGTCGCCGCACAAAAACAGCGCCAGCGCGGCGACCTGCTCGGATGTAACGAACTCCTTCGTCGGCTGCGCATCCAGCAGCACGTCACGGATAACCTGCTCCTTGGTCATGTTGCGCGCCTTCATAGTCTCCGGAATCTGGTGTTCGACCAGCGGCGTCCAGACATAGCCGGGCGAAATGCAATTGCAGGTGATCTTGAAAGTCGCCAGTTCGAGCGCCGCCGTCTTGGTCAGGCCGGCGATGCCGTGCTTCGCCGACACGTAGGCCGACTTGAATGGCGAGGCGACCAGCGAATGGGCCGAGGCGGTGTTGATGATGCGGCCCCAGCCGCGCTTCTTCATACCGGGGATCGCGGCGCGAATGCCGTGAAACGCCGACGACAGGTTGATGGCGATGATGGCGTCCCATTTGTCGAGGGGAAATTCCTCGATCGGCGAGACGAACTGAATGCCC
>JAIERI010000213.1 GCA_019747015.1 Xanthobacteraceae bacterium | reverse complement strand
GCTGATGCAGGGGCTGGACGAAGCCTCGCGGTCCGCCATTGCGGGCCTGCTCGCCTATCCGGAAAACACGGCAGGCGCGATGATGACGACGGAGTTCGTCAGCGTTCCCGGCGACTGGAGCGTCGAACGGACGCTCCAGCACATTCGCCAGGTCGAGCGGACGCGCGAAACCATCTATGCGATTTACGTGCTCGATCCCGTCACCCGGCGTTTCATGGGTGCGGTGACCTTGCGGCGGCTGATCTCGGGCGAGCCATCCGCTCTCATCACGACCCTGATTCCGGCGCATGCGCCGATCACGACGTTTCCCCTGATCGATCGTGAGGATGTTGCGCGGCTGATTTCGAAACACGATTTGCTGTCCGTGCCGGTTCTCGACAAGGCCGGCCACGTTCTCGGTATCGTCACCGTGGACGACATCATCGACGCGATCATCGAGGAGAACACCGAGGACGTTCAGAAATTCGGCGGCATGACCGCGACCGAAGAGCCGTACATGCAGATCGGCATGATGAGCATGATCGGCAAGCGCGGCGGATGGCTCTGCGCTCTTTTTCTAAGCGAGATGCTGACGGCAAGCGCCATGCAGCATTTTCAAGATGAACTTGAGAAGGCTCTCGTGCTGACTCTTTTCATTCCGCTGATCATGAGTTCGGGCGGCAATTCCGGCTCGCAGGCCACATCGCTGCTGATCCGCTCGCTCGCGCTGCGAGATGTTAAGCTGTCGGACTGGTGGCGGGTGGCTATTCGCGAATTGCCGACCGGGATTATTCTCGGCGCGGGGCTCGGCCTGATTGGTTTTGTGCGAATCGCGCTATGGCAGAAACTCGGTATCTATAATTATGGGGAGCATTGGCAGCTCGTAGGGCTGACAGTCGCCGCGGCATTGGTCGGCGTCGTCACTTTCGGTTCGGTCGCAGGCTCGATGCTTCCCTTTGCCCTGCAAAAGCTGGGCTTCGACCCGGCCAGCGCGTCCGCACCGTTCGTCGCGACCCTTGTCGATGTCACCGGGTTGATGATTTATTTCAGCGTCGCGCTGCTGATCCTGCACGGCACCCTGTTGTGATCTCACGACGTTTGGCTCCGATTCGCGTATGATACGGGGATGGGGTCAAACGCGATTCGCATTCTAGGCATCGATCCGGGCCTGCGCCGCACCGGCTGGGGCGTGATCGACTGCGAGGGCAACCGGCTGATTTTCGTCGGCTGCGGGTCGGTCGAATCGCGCGACACCTTGCCGCTGTCGGAGCGGCTGCTCGCCATCCATGAGGGTCTCGCGCGCGTGCTTGGCGATTTCAATCCGCTGGAAGCCGCGGTCGAACAGACTTTCGTCAACAGGGACGGGGCGGCGACGCTCAAGCTCGGCCAGGCGCGCGGCATCGCCATGCTGGCGCCGGCGATGTTCGGCATTTCGGTCGCCGAATATGCGCCCAATCAGGTGAAGAAAACCGTGGTCGGTGCGGGGCACGCCGACAAGAACCAGATCCGCGTCATGCTCGGAATGCTTTTGCCCAAGGCCGATCCGCAGACGCCGGACGCAGCCGACGCGCTCGCCATCGCCATCACCCACGCCCATCACCGCCAGCATGCGATGCTGAAATTGAGGATCGCGAACGCATGATCGGCAAGCTCAAGGGCGTGATCGATTCCTATGGCGAGGATTACGTCATCCTCGACGTGCAAGGCGTCGGGTATCAGGTGCATTGCTCGGCGCGCACGTTGCAGGCGCTTCCCTCGATCGGAGAGGCGGCGGTGATGTCGATCGAAACTTATGTGCGCGAGGACCAGATCAAGCTGTTCGGTTTCCGCAGCGACGTTGAGCGCGAATGGTTTCGCCTGTTGCAGACGGTGCAGGGCGTCGGCGCGAAGGTGGCGCTCGCGGTGCTGAGCACCTTGCCGCCTGCGGACTTGGCCAACGCCATCGCGCTGCGCGACAAGGCGGCGGTGTCGCGCACGCCGGGCGTCGGCCCGAAGGTCGCTGAGCGCATCGTCACCGAACTCAAGGACAAGGCGCCCGCTTTCGCCAGCATCGATCCGGCTATCGTGCATCTGTCCGGCGCGATGGATGACAGCCGCGCGCCGCGCCCCGTCATCGATGCGATTTCGGCGCTGGTCAATCTCGGTTACGGCCAGCCGCAGGCGGCGGCGGCGATCGCGAGCGCATCGCGCAGCGCCGGTGAGGCTGCCGAGACCGCGCAGCTCATTCGCCTCGGGTTGAAGGAATTGGCGAAATGAGTGCGCCGCGCATTGTTTCGCCCGAACGCCGCGCGGACGACATCGGCGATACGTCCTTGCGCCCGCAAACCCTGTCGGAATTCGTCGGACAGCAGCAGGCGCGCGCGAACCTGTCGGTGTTTATCGAGGCCGCACGGAAACGAAAGGAGGCGCTCGACCATGTGCTGTTCGTTGGGCCTCCAGGTTTGGGCAAGACAACATTGGCGCATATCGTCGCACGCGAGCTCGGCGTCGGCTTTC
>JAIERI010000008.1 GCA_019747015.1 Xanthobacteraceae bacterium | reverse complement strand
GGCATCGGGCCGGCCTATGAGGACAAGGTCGGCCGCCGCGCCATCCGCCTGATGGACCTGGCCGATCCCCAGACCCTACCTCACAAGATTCACCGGCTGCTCGCACACCACAACGCGTTGCGCCGCGGTCTCTCCATACCGGAAATCGACGCCGGCGCCGTGCTGAAGGAACTGACGCTGATCGCGCCGCAGGTCTTGCCGTTCGCCGATTCGGTCTGGAATCTGCTGGATCAGAAGCGCCGCGAGGGCAAGCGCATCCTGTTCGAGGGCGCGCAGGGCGCTTTGCTCGACGTTGACCACGGCACCTATCCTTATGTCACCTCATCCAACACGGTCGCGGCGCAGGCCGCGACCGGCTCTGGCATGGGTCCAAGCTCGCTCGGTTACGTGCTCGGCATCTGCAAGGCCTATACGACGCGTGTCGGGCAGGGGCCGTTTCCGACCGAACTGACCGACGCGACCGGTGAATTGATCGGTGAGCGCGGCAAGGAATTCGGCGTCAATACCGGGCGCAAGCGGCGTTGTGGCTGGTTCGACGCGGTTCTGGTGCGCCAGACGGTTCGTACCTGTGGCATTCATGGCCTCGCGCTGACCAAGCTCGACATCCTCGATGGCTTCGACAGCATCGAGGTCTGCGTTGGCTATGAACTAGATGGCAAGACCATCGATCATTTGCCCGCCGGCGAAGGTGCGCAGACCCGTGTCAAGCCGATCTACGAGAGCATCGAAGGCTGGCAGGAGCCGACCGCGAATGCCCGTTCATGGGCGGAACTGCCCGCGCAGGCGATCAAGTATGTGCGAAGGGTCGAAGAACTCGTAGGATGTCCGATTGCATTGCTCTCCACAAGTCCGGAGCGTGAGGATACTATTCTTGTGCAGAATCCCTTCGAGGCCTGATCGTGCAATGGATCACGCGGCAAAGACAACAGGGCAACACTAAACGCCCGCCGACTGGATAAGGATGGCAAATTACTATCCCCTCATCGCCCGTGCTGTTGCCGGACTGGACCCCAGTGCTACCGGTGAGAGCAGACGCGCGCTTTACGAGCGAGCGCGGACGGCGCTGATCGCGCAATTGCGCGGGGTGCAGCCGGCACTCAGCGAGGCGGAAATCACGCGTGAGCGTCTGGCGCTGGAGGAAGCCGTCCGCAAGGTGGAGGCTGAAGCCGCGCAGCGTTCGCGCAGCGAATCGCTGCGTCCGGATTCGCGCAGCCGCCGCCCGGATGCGCCGGGGCACGAGGGGCCCCGCCGCGGCGACGCGCTACGCGAGAGCGTGAGGGCCTCAACTCCGCGCACGCCGCAGAATGCCCCGCCGGCCCTCGGCCGTCCGTTACCGGACGATCGCGGTGGAAGCGAGGAGCGTTCGTCGCGCAATCTTCGCGCCGACCCGCCGCTGCGTCCGCCGCGCGATCTGCGTGGCGATCCGCCGCGCCAGAATCCGCAAGATCTGGATCAGCCGCCGCTCGGGCGCGATAATCGTGACCCGCGCGCCGCGCCGCCGCGCCGCCCGCTCGATGACGAGCGCGCCGCGCCGCCGGGTGCTGGCAGCAGTGGTATCGGCACGCGTGGGTTCCGCGATGTCGTCGCCGATGCTGACGACCTTGGCCGGGCCGCGACGCAAGCCAATCGTAATGCGCGCAGGAGCTACGCCAGCGTGCCCTCGCCATCTCCGGACTTCGAGCGTGTCGAACCGGATATGGAGCAGCGCGGAGGCCCGTCGCCCTATGGCTACGATGAAGCCTTCGATGAGCCGGAGGACGATTATCAACAGCCGCAGAAAGGCCGCGGCAAGAAACCGGCATGGGACAAGCCGGTCAAGGTCAAAACCGCCGGTGGTAAGTTTCCGATTAAAAGTGCGCTGGCGATCGGCGTTGCGCTGATTGCCCTTGGCGGTGCGATCCTGCTCTACCAGAAACTTGGTCCTTCCCTGCGCGCGATGTTCAAATCCTCGCCGGCCGTGGATACGTCTGTAAACAGTGATCCCAATGCGCGGCCAAAGATCACCGATCGTGTTGGCCAGCCAGACTCGTCGTCGCCGATCGCTCCGATCGCGCAGCGTGCGGTCCTGTTCGAGGAAGACCCCGGCGATCCGCAGGGCAAGCAGACTGTCGGCACCGTGGTGTGGCGGCTCGATCAGATCGCGCCTTCGCCCAAGCAAAAACCGGACACCGCGATCCGTGCCGATATCGAATTGCCGGACCGCAAGCTCAAGGTCACGCTAACGATCCTGCGTAACACCGATGCATCAATGCCGGCGACCAGTCATACCGTCGAGGTCGTTTACACCGTGCCGCCGGATTTCGGCACCACGGTTGCCAACGTGCCCGGCATCTACGCCAAATCGGCCGATCAGCCGCGCGGCACGCCGCTCGCGGCGACCTCGGTGAAGGTGCAGGACGGCTATTTCCTGATTGGACTGTCGAATGTCGACGTCGATCGCGACCGCAACATTC
>JAIERI010000168.1 GCA_019747015.1 Xanthobacteraceae bacterium | reverse complement strand
GAGAACGGCTCGTCCAGCAGCAGCACTTCGGGGCGCGGAACGAGCGCGCGTGCAATCGCCACACGTTGAGCCTGGCCGCCCGACAATTCGCGCGGCCACGCATCGGCTTTTTCCGACAGGCCAACACGCGCCAGCGCCGCTTCCGCACGCTGCCCGCGGCGCGACGCAGACTTGTCGTCGAGGCCGAAGGCGACATTGTCGATCACACTCAGCCACGGCAGTAATCGCGGCTCCTGAAAGATGATGCCGATTTTTTGGTGCGGCGCAGTGATTGCCTCGCCGTCGAGCGTGATCGCGCCTGACGTCGCTCGGTCAAGCCCGGACACTGCGCGCAGCAGCGTGGATTTGCCGCAACCCGAGCCGCCGATGATGGCGACGATTTCGCCAAGCTGAATGCGCGAGGAAAAGCCTTCGAGCGCGTTGACGCCGTTGGGATACACTTTTCCGATGTGATCGAGAGTGAGCATGTCAGGTCCGGTTGTTGTGTACGCCGAAGGAATCCTGCCAGCGCAGCAATGGCGCGAAAGCAAGCTGGATCAGCCAGTCGGTGGTCTTGCCGAGAACCGCGAACACGATGATGGCGGCGAGTATCTGCGCCGGCTTCCCGAGCTGCTGACCGTCGATCAGGAGATAACCGAGCCCTTCCGACGCGCCCATGAATTCTGCAGCAACCACGAACATCCACCCGAGGCCCAGACCCGTGCGGAGCGACACGACATAGGCCGGCAGCACCGCGGGCAGAAGAATACGCCGGATCATCGCCGGACCGCCGAGACGGAAGATGCGGCCGACCTCAACGATTTTGCGGTCGACCGATTGAATGGCGCCCATCACGCCGAGATAGATCGGAAAGAACACACCGGCTGCGATCAGTGCGACCTTCGAGGTTTCGAAAATGCCGAGCCAGAGAATGAACAACGGCACCCAGGCAATTGATGGAATCGCGCGTAGCGCCTGCACCGTCGGATCGAGCAGCCGCCGTGCTAGCGGCCAGTAACCGCAGATCGCGCCGAACAGCGTACCGAATACGATGCCGAGGCCGAAACCCGCGCCGACGCGCCACAGCGTTGCAAGCACATGGCGGCTGAGCTCACCGCTGGCGGCGAGTTCGGTCAGCGTCTGCCAGATTTTGCTGGGCGGCGGCACCAAACGGCCGTTGGACAATCCGAAACGAACCGCCAGTTCCCAGATCAGCGCCAAACCGAGCGGCAGCAGCAGACCAAGCGCCGGGCGGAGCCAACGGCGTTCGACGCGTGCCGGGGCTGGCTTGGTATCCTCAATGGCGGTGTCGATGGTCATGGCCATAGCAAAAACCGCTTATCGACTCCGATTGCAAGCGGCCCGCACGGGTAAACCATGCGGGCCGGTAAAGCAGATCGCATGTGCCGCGATCAATTCGTCGGCAGCGGCACCTGATCGTCGAGCAGCGCATCGACATTGGCTTTCACATCGACGGTCGGCTGGATCACGCCGGCCTGCTGGAGCGCAAGACCCGCCGCCAAGATGGAGTCGCGCTGCGGCGCGCCGATGCGGCTGTGGGTGAGTTCGGTGCGCTCCTTGAGCTGCTTGTCGACGACCGTTTCGGGCAGCTTGGTGACGTCGATGAAGTCGCGCTTGAGCACGTCGTAATTTGCTAGCGAATATTTGCGCGCCTCTTCATAGACGGCAAGGACACGGCGGACTAGGTCCGGATTGTCTTTCAGGAACTGCTCGCGGACATTGAGAATACCCCAGGTGTTGGCTTCGGGCTTGCGGTAGAACAGTTTCGCGCCGTCCTCGACCTCGGCCGCGGCCATCATGGGATCGAGCCCCGCCCATGCATCGACGTCGCCGCGGATCAGCGCGGTCTTGCCGTCGGCATGCTGCAACAGCACCGGGGTGATGTCCTTCTCGCTCAAACCGGCATCGAGCAGCGCACGCACCAGGAAAATATGCGGGTCGGTGCCGCGCGTCACCGCGACGCGCTTGCCCTTCAGGTCGGCGACCTTGGTGATCGCCGAATCCCTAGCGGTGACCAGAGCGGTCCATTCCGGCCGCGAATAAACGTAAATCGACTTGATCGGATTGCCATTGATCCGAGCGACCAAAGCGGCGGAGCCGGCGGTCGAACCGAAATCGATCGATCCGGCATTGAGGAACTCGAGCGCCTTGTTGGAGCCGGCAGACTGCACCCAGACGATCTTGATGCCGTCCTTCTCGAATTCCTTTTCGAGCAGGCCTTTTTCCTTGAGCACGATGGAGACCGGATTGTAGGTCGCCCAATCGATTGCAATTTGAGTCGGCTTGTCGGCGGCCAGAGCCGCGGTGGGAGCGACCAGCGCACCCGCAAGAAGGGCGGCGAACGCGCGCCTTGAAATCTGGGACATTATCTTCTCCGGTGGCGATTGAGGCGGCACAGTGGACAGTCAGAAGTCGGACGATTTTTCAATGTGTTATGGCGCCGAGTCAGCA
>JAIERI010000252.1 GCA_019747015.1 Xanthobacteraceae bacterium | reverse complement strand
CTTCCAACCCCAGGTCAGGATGACGGCGCGGCCGGCGGAAAGGAAAGCGGTTCGTGCCGGCATCAAGCTGCGCCCGAGCCGTCGCGTGGGGTGGAAGTTTTTTCACCCGCGGTGGAGGCGGCATCGGCGGCGGCTTCACGGCGGCGGGTTTCGCGAATACGCAGATTGGAGCGATCCTTGCGGGTGCCGATACGCACGCGCTTCACACGCCTTGGATCGGCATCCAGCACCTCGATCTCGAAATCGCCCGGGCCCGAGATCACCTCGCCGCGCACCGGGAAGCGCCCGACCTGCGTCACCAGATAGCCGCCCAGCGTGTCGACGTCCTCACCGGCCTCACCGGTATTGAAGTCATCGCCGACGACCGATCTGACGTCTTCCAGACTCGCGCGCCCGTCGGCGATGAAAGAATTGTCGCTTTGCCGGACCACGGCCGGAGCCTCATCTCCGTCATGTTCGTCATCGATCTCGCCGACCACCTGCTCGACAATGTCTTCGATCGAGACAAGTCCGTCGGTGCCGCCATATTCATCGACCACGAGCGCCAGATGAATCCGCGTCGCCTGCATCTGCGCAAGCAGATCGATCGCGGGCATCGACGGCGGCACGTAAAGAAGTTTCCGCATCAGACCGGCATCCGACAAGGCCAGTCCAAGGTTGACGGAACGCAGATCGAGACCGGCCGGAAACGGCTTCTTTCGCTTGTCGTTGACCTCCGGATCGACCTTCGCCTTCGACACCATGAACGCGACCAGATCGCGGATATGAACGATGCCTTCGGGATCGTCGAGCGTGTCGTTATAGACCACAAGGCGCGAATGCGCGGCGCTCTCGAACACGCTCATCAGTTCCCCAAGGGAAATGTCGCGCTTCACCGCAACGATATCGGCGCGTGGCACCATCACGTCGGCGATGCGCCGGTCGTGCAGGCCAAGGATGTTGCGCAGCATCGTGCGCTCGATGGTGGTGAAGCTGGTCTCGCCGGGAGAAGTGGCGTCCAGCACCACCTGAAGATCGGCGCGTGCCGACCCGGCCTTCCAGCCGAACAGCGTGCGCAGCGCGCGCATCAGCCACATCTCGGATGACGGCCGCAAGATCTCGCCGTGCTGAACCGGCACCGGCAACTGATTTTCCGGTTGCGGCATATCGCCTGATGGCATGTCGTTGTCGGGTGTCACCTAGTCCGCCTGGTCCTGATAGGGATCTGGCACGCCGAGTTGAGCGAGGATCGCGCGCTCGAGACCTTCCATGATCTCGGCTTCATCATCGGTCGTGTGATCGTAACCCAGCAGATGCAAAAAGCCATGCACCGTTAAATGGCTGAGGTGATTTTCGAATGGCTTGTGTTCGGCGTCGGCCTCGCTGCGCGTCGTCTCGTAGGCGATCGCGATATCACCCAGCATGCGCGGGGCGTCGTCGTCTTCCTGCGGGCCGGCCGGCTGCAATGCCGGAAATGACAATACGTTGGTCGGTCTGTCGATGCCGCGCCAGTTCTTGTTCAGGGTGCGAATGCCGTCGTCATCGGTCAGCATGATCGCCAGTTCGGCGTCGGCGACCTCCGCATCGACCATCGCTGCTGCCGTCTCGATGGCGCGATGGATCACCGCCTCGGCGCCGCTTTCGCGCTGCCAGCAATCGGCGGTCACCAGAATTTCAGTCTCCGGAGAATTTGACAAAGTCATCGGTCGCGGCCGGTTTCGGTCAACTTCGATATCGCGGATGTCCATACGTCAGGATTTGCCTGCGCCGTTTTGCTTCGGCATGCCTTCATAGGCGGCGACTATGCGCGCCACCAGTTCATGCCGGATCACGTCCTCGGCGGTGAACCTGATTTGCGCGATGCCCTCGACACCGTCGAGAAGTTTCGCGGCTTCCGCCAATCCTGACGGCTGGCCGTTGGGAAGGTCGACCTGGCTCGGATCGCCGGTGATGATCATGCGGCTGTTTTCGCCCAGACGGGTGAGGAACATCTTCATCTGCATCGACGTGCTGTTCTGCGCTTCGTCGAGAATGATCGCGGCGTTGGTCAGCGTGCGTCCGCGCATGAAGGCGAGCGGCGCGATCTCGATCTCGCCGCTTTGCAGCGCGCGCTCGACGATGCGCGAATCCATCAGGTCGTAAAGCGCGTCGTAGATCGGCCTCAAATAAGGATCGACCTTTTCGCGCATGTCGCCGGGCAGGAATCCCAGACGCTCGCCAGCCTCGACCGCCGGGCGCGACAGGATGATGCGATCGACTTCCTTGCGCTCGAACAACTGACAGGCCTGCGCGACCGCGAGCCATGTCTTGCCGGTGCCGGCGGGGCCGATGCCGAACACCAGTTCGTTGCGCTTGAGCGCGCGAATGTAGGAATCCTGCGCGGCGGTGCG
>JAIERI010000247.1 GCA_019747015.1 Xanthobacteraceae bacterium | reverse complement strand
GCGCGAGATGAAGGAACAGGTGCTCGATTCGATGGACATCGAGCGCGAGCGCGGCATCACCATCAAGGCGCAGACCGTGCGTCTCAACTACAAGGCCAAGGACGGCAAGACCTACATCTTCAACCTGATGGACACGCCGGGCCACGTCGACTTCGCCTACGAAGTGTCGCGCTCGCTCGCCGCCTGCGAAGGCGCGCTGCTGGTGGTCGATGCCTCGCAGGGAGTCGAGGCGCAAACGCTGGCCAACGTCTATCATGCGCTCGACGCCAATCTCGAAATCGTGCCCATTCTGAACAAGATCGATCTACCCGCCGCCGAGCCCGAGCAGGTCAAAAAACAAATCGAAGACGTGATCGGCATTGACGCGTCCGACGCGGTGATGATCTCCGCGAAAACAGGCTTGGGTATTCCTGACGTTTTGGAAGCCATTGTGACGCGCCTGCCGCCGCCGAAGGGCGACCGCGACGCGACGCTGAAGGCGCTGCTCGTTGATTCCTGGTACGATGTCTATCTCGGCGTCGTGGTTCTGATCCGCGTTGTCGATGGCGTAATGAAAAAGAATTCACGCATCCGCATGATGGGCACCAATGCGGCTTACGATGTCGAGCGCGTGGGATTCTTCACGCCGAAGATGACACAGGTGGACGAACTCGGCCCCGGCGAGATTGGCTTCATCACCGCAGCGATCAAGGAAGTCGCCGACACCCGCGTCGGCGACACCATCACCGACGACCGCAAGCCCGTCACCGAGATGCTGCCGGGCTTCAAGCCGGCCGTGCCGGTGGTGTTCTGCGGCCTGTTTCCAGTGGACGCCGACGATTTCGAAACGCTGCGCGCCGCGATGGGCAAGCTGCGGCTCAACGACGCCAGCTTCTCCTTCGAGATGGAGACCTCGGCCGCGCTCGGCTTCGGCTTCCGCTGCGGCTTCCTCGGCCTGTTGCATCTGGAAATCATCCAGGAGCGCCTGCAGCGCGAATTCAATCTCAATCTGATCGCGACCGCGCCATCGGTGATCTACAAAATGCATCTCACCGACGGCAGCGAGATCGAGATTCACAATCCAATCGACATGCCGGATGTGGTGAAGATCGCGGAGATTCACGAGCCGTGGATCGAGGCCACGATTTTGACGCCGGACGAATATCTCGGCAGCGTGCTGAAGCTGTGTCAGGAGCGGCGCGGCAACCAGAAGGAGCTGACCTACGTCGGCGCCCGCGCGATGGTGAAATACGAATTGCCGCTCAACGAGGTGGTGTTCGATTTCTACGACCGCCTGAAATCGGTGTCGAAGGGCTATGCCTCGTTCGACTATCACCTCACCGACTACAAGGCCGCTGATCTGGTGAAAATGCAGATCCTGGTCAACAACGAGCCGGTGGATGCGCTGTCGATGCTGGTGCATCGCACCCGCGCCGAAGGCCGTGGCCGCGCCATGGTCGAGAAGATGAAAGAGCTGATCCCGCCGCACATGTTCGTGATTCCGATTCAGGCGGCGATCGGCGGCAAGATTATCGCGCGTGAAACGGTGCGCGCGCTGCGCAAGGACGTCACCGCAAAATGCTACGGCGGCGACATCACCCGCAAGCGCAAACTTCTGGAGAAGCAGAAGGAAGGCAAAAAGAAAATGCGGCAGTTCGGCAAGGTCGACATCCCGCAGGAAGCTTTTATCGCCGCGTTGAAGGTGGATAGTTGAACCTCTTCGGCTGCTTTAGCTTGACTCCGGTTCCGCGCTCGCCAAAGTTGCGCTTCTTCATCGCAAGCATGGGAGCCTAGCGTGGCCTACAAATTCGAAATCTACAAAGACAAAGCCGGCGAATTCCGCTTTCGCTTCCGCGCGCCGAACGGCGAGAAGATGTTCGCCTCCGAAGGCTACGCGGGCAAGGAGTCCGCCAAGAGCACGATCAAGTCGATCATCAAGCATGTCGGCAAGGCCGAGCTTGACGATCTGACCAAGGTGCCGGCCAAAACCGCGAAGAAGGCCAAGAAAGCAAAAAAGAAGAAGTGATGTAGAGAAGCGTGGATTCTTCATCCGCGCTTTTTTGCCGCTAAGCCACTTGCGCGGCTTCCACCGCCATGTTGGCCGCCTCGCTCTGCGCGGTCAGCAGTTGGACGATCTCGTTGTTCGGCCGTGCCTTGCTGAACAGGAAGCCCTGCCCTTCATGACAGCCTTCCGCGCGCAGATAGCTCAGCTCGGCCTCGGTCTCGACGCCTTCCGCTGTGATGGTGACGCCCAGACCGACGCCCAGGCTCACGATCGAGCGCACAATGGCCTGCGCGTCGCGGTTTGACGCGAGACCGCGCACGAACGACTGGTCGATCTTGATCTTGTCGAACGGGAAACTGCGCAGATAGCTG
>JAIERI010000108.1 GCA_019747015.1 Xanthobacteraceae bacterium | reverse complement strand
ACGATCTCGAAATAGGGCGAGATGTCGAAATCGCGCGGCATGTAGAGCGAGGAATCGCGGATATGCAGGATCTCGCGTCGCGCCTGACGGCTACCGGCGCGAGTGATGCGCGGCAGGATCGGATAACGCACCGCGCCGAAGGCCTGCGCGATCAGCGCCGAGCAGATGATCTTGGTCGGATCGCCTGAACCCAGCGAAAGCATGCGCCGCCGCCAGCGTTGTGGCAGCGGCAACGGGATGAGATAGCGCATCAGGTCGAGAATGTTCTTGGTGTCGTAGCCGAAGCCGATGCGGTTGATGGCGTAGCGGCACACTGTGATGCGGTCTTCGAAGGTCAGCCCGACCGGCCGACAGATGCGGGTGTGGAACGCCAGATATTTCGAGAGCGGCGCGGTGGTGACACCTTCGCCGACGTTGGCCTCGATCATGACATGCGGCTCGCCGCCGGGTTCATGCGCGCCATCCACCGGCCCGACATAAAGCGCCGAATGTGACCAGGTCGACTGGGTGAGATACTTGATGATGCCGGAAATGCGATTGTTGCCCTCGACCAGCAGCACGTCGCCGGGCCGCAACAGGTTGCGCAGGCTATCGGGATCGCTGGGCGTGAAAGGTTCATAGCCAGGCACCTCCTTCTGGAGATAGCGCGCGATGACTTTGCCGACTGTGTCGAGCATGGAATCCATGCTGGTGTCCCCCGGCGCGGCGCGTTCTGGCCGCAGCTTTTTTCTTTGCCTCAAATTTTCGTCGAAAGCGATTGCAACTTCGTTCACGGATGTGTCAGTCCAATTACAAAGCGTTCACCATGAATGTTGCGAAGCCGCAGCCATTCCGGCAAGTTCCCGGGACGTTCTGCGGCCCGGTTGAGCCTTCGGAAACCATGACATGACAATCACCCGCCGCGATCTGCTGTCCGGCTCTACGGCATTTTTAGCTTTACACCCAACCATTACGGCCGCGGCTGCCGTGCCGTTACCGCGCGATACTGACGTTGCTGTGATCGGTGCCGGGGCTGCGGGGATCGCGGCGGCGCGCCGGATCGCGGCGGCGGGAAAGAAAGTCGTGGTGATCGAGGCCACGGCCTCGGTCGGCGGCCGTTGCGTTACCGATACCTCCACATTCGATGTGCCATTCGATCGCGGCGCGCGCTGGCTTTACAACACCGACGTCAATCCGCTGATCGCGGCGGCGCGCGAGGCGGACATCGTTCTGACGCCGGCGCCGCGCGGCCAGAAAATCCGCATCGGGCGCCGCAATGCGCGCGCCGGAGAGACCGAGGATTTTCTCGCATTGGTGGTGCGCGCCAACCGCGCGATGACCGAAGCCCTGCGCGGCAGGCCTGATGTTTCGGCGACCGACGCGCTGCCGAAGGATTTGCAGGAGTGGGGCGGCACGCTGGACTTCTTTCTGGGGGCGTTCGCCACCGGGCGGGACTTGAAGGATCTTTCGGCTGCAGATCTTCTGACGATGCTGCCGCGCGATCCAGCCTCGGCCAGCCGTCAGGGGCTGGGCACGATGATCGCGCGGCTCGCGGAAAACGTGCCGGTCACACTCTCGACCCCGGTGACGCGCATCGCCTGGGGCGCACGCGACGCGCAGGTCGAGACCGAAGCCGGGACTCTCACGGCCCGTGCGGTGATCGTGACCGCCTCCACCAACGTCATCAACGCGGGAAAGATCAAGTTTTCGCCGGAGCTTCCCAGGCGCCAGTTAGAGGCGCTGTCGAAACTCGTACTCGGCAGCTATGACCATATCGCTTTCGAACTGCCGGGCAATCCGTTCGGCCTCGGGCGCGACGATTCTTATATCGAGCAAAGCGGCGACAATCGCACGGCCTTCCTGCTTGCCAACACCGGCGGTTCGTCGCTGTGCCAGATCGATGTCGCGGGCAGTTTCGGCGAAAACTTGTCGGTACATGGTGAGGCGGCGATGTCGGCTTTTGCTGTCGAATGGCTGCGAAAACTATTTGGCGGCGATGTCGCCCGCTCGTTGAAGCGGACTGTTGTAACGCGCTGGAACGATACGCCCTATGCGATGGGCGCGATGTCGGCGGCGCTGGTCGGCGGCCAGTCTTCACGAAAAATTCTGATGGAGCCGCTCGGTCCGCTGTTTTTCGCAGGAGATGCCATTCACGACACACAATGGGGCACCGTGGGCGGCGCGTGGGGTTCGGGCGAGCGGGCGGCCGACGCCGCGCTTCGAAAGCTGTCCGGCAAGATCGAGGGCATGGCGCAGGAGGAGCGCCCTGCCAAGCGGCCACGGTCCGGGACCCAGGCCGGAGGTCTTGCCTGGCCGAAACAGCGAAACTAGACGCGCAGCACGCCGCCGGTCTTTT
>JAIERI010000093.1 GCA_019747015.1 Xanthobacteraceae bacterium | reverse complement strand
GAGAGCATGTAACGGGCGTCGCCGCCGCGTGCCAGCTTCAGCACCTTGCCGTCCTTGCCCTTGATGACGATGGCCGGACGCAGATCGGCACCGCGGCCGGTCGTGCGCCAGTCGATGACCACGCGCTTGGCGATGCCGGTCGACTCGTCGAGCGTTTCCGAGATCGACTGGCCTTCGACCAGATCCTCGAATCCGATCGTGCCTTCGACTTCGGTGAGAATGGGCCGTGTATACGGATCCCACTCCGAGATGCGCTGGCCGCGCTTGACCATATCGCCCTCATCGACGCGCATGCGCGCGCCGTACTGAATGCGATGGGTCGCACGCTCGGTGCCGTCGGGGTCGACGACCGCAACCACCATGTTGCGGACCATCGCCACATTGGCGCCTTCGGCGTTGGTGGCGATCGCCCGGTTCTTGATGACGATCTTGCCGTCGAAGTTCGACTCGATGAACGACTGCTCGTTGATCTGGGCAGCGCCGCCGATGTGGAACGTACGCATCGTGAGCTGCGTGCCCGGTTCACCAATGGACTGCGCGGCGATGACGCCGACAGCCTCGCCGTGGTTGACCGGCGTGCCGCGGGCAAGATCGCGCCCGTAGCACTTGCCGCAGATGCCGTTGACCAGTTCGCAGGTCAGCGCCGAGCGGATCTTCACCTCCTGGATGCCGGCCTGCTGGATGGCGTCGACGTGAGTCTCCTCCATCAGCGTGCCGCGCTTGACCACAACCTTGTTGCTCACAGGATCGCGCAGATCCTCGCCCGCGGTGCGGCCGAGAATGCGCGAGGCCAGCGACGCCACGACCGTGCCGGCGTCGATGATCGCACGCATCTTGATACCGAGCTTGGTGCCGCAATCGTCCTGCGTGATGATGCAGTCCTGCGCCACGTCCACCAGACGGCGGGTGAGATAGCCGGAGTTCGCGGTCTGGAGCGCGGTATCGGCAAGACCCTTGCGGGCGCCGTGGGTCGAGTTGAAGTATTCGAGAACCGACAGGCCCTCTTTGAAGTTCGAGATAATCGGCGTCTCGATGATTTCACCCGACGGCTTGGCCATCAGGCCGCGCATGCCGGCAAGCTGACGCATCTGTGCGGGCGAACCGCGCGCACCGGAGTGAGCCATCATGTAGATCGAGTTGATCTGGGAATCCTCGCCCTTGGCGTTCTTCTTGACCGAGGAAATTTCCTTCATCATCTGCTCGGCGATCTTCTCCGAGGCTTTCGCCCAGGCATCGACCACCTTGTTGTACTTTTCGCCCTGCGTGATCAGGCCGTCATTATACTGCTGCTCGAAATCCTTCGCGAGTACGCGGGTATCGTCGACGATCTTCCACTTGCCGTGCGGCACGACCATGTCGTCCTTGCCGAACGAGATGCCCGCCTTGAAGGCGTTGTAGAAGCCGAGCGCCATGATGCGATCGCAGAAGATCACCGTCTCCTTCTGACCGCAGTGACGATACACCTGATCGATCACGCCCGAGATTTCGCGCTTGGTCATCAGCTTGTTGATGACGTCGAACGGCATCTTGACGTGCTTCGGCAGAACCTGACCGAGCATGACGCGGCCGGCCGTGGTGTCGTACCAGCGGGTCACCGGCTTGCCGTCCTCGCCCAGACCTTCCCAGCGATACTTGATCTTGGTGTGCAGGTGAATGACCTTCGAGTGCAGCGCGTGCTCGATCTCCGCCATCTCATGGTAGATCTTGCCCTGGCCTTGCAGGCCCTCACGCATGATCGAGAGATAATAAAGACCCAGCACGATGTCCTGCGACGGCACGATGATCGGCTGACCGTTCGCCGGATGCAGGATGTTGTTGGTGGACATCATCAAAACGCGCGCTTCAAGCTGCGCTTCGAGCGACAGCGGAACGTGCACGGCCATCTGGTCGCCATCGAAGTCGGCATTGAACGCGGCGCAGACCAGCGGGTGAAGCTGGATCGCCTTGCCTTCAATGAGCACCGGCTCGAACGCCTGAATGCCGAGACGATGCAGCGTCGGCGCGCGGTTCAGCAGCACCGGATGCTCGCGGATGACCTCGTCGAGAATATCCCAGACCTCGGGACGCTCTTTTTCAACGAGCTTCTTCGCCTGCTTCACAGTGGTGGACAGACCCTTGGCGTCGAGCCGCGAATAGATGAACGGCTTGAACAGTTCGAGTGCCATCTTCTTCGGCAAGCCGCACTGATGGAGGCGCAGTTCGGGACCGACCACGATGACCGAACGGCCGGAATAATCGACGCGCTTGCCGAGCAGATTCTGACGGAAGCGGCCCTGCTTGCCCTTGAGCATGTCGGCGAGCGATTTGAGCGA
>JAIERI010000140.1 GCA_019747015.1 Xanthobacteraceae bacterium | reverse complement strand
GGCTCACGATGCGCTCGCCGCGGTCGCGAACGCCGAAGGGCAGTTCGTGCTGGATGACGCGGCGCAGGGTTTCGGCGCGGCCTATAAAGGCAAGCGTCTCGGCACGCTCGCGCTCGCCACCGCGACCAGCTTTTTTCCTGCCAAACCGCTGGGATGTTTCGGCGATGGCGGTGCGATCTTCACCGACGACGCGGAGCTGGCCGAGGCGCTGCGCAGCGTGCGCGTCCACGGCGCGGGCAGCGATCGCTACGACAACGTCCGGCTCGGTCTTACCGCACGGCTCGACACCATGCAGGCCGCGATCCTGATCGAGAAGCTCAAAATCTTTCAGGATGAGATCGATGCGCGCAACAAGGTCGCACAGCGTTATGCCGACGGCCTGAGGGACGTCGTGAAGGTGCCGCATGTCACCCCGGGAAATCTGTCGGTGTGGGCGCAATACGTCATCCGCCTGCCCAAGGGCACCGACCGTGCCGCCTTCGCCGATGCGTTGAAGGCGCAGGGCGTTCCGACCGCGATCTACTACCCAAAATCCATGCATCAGCAGACCGCCTACAAGCATTTCCCGGTGGCCGATGGTGGCTTGCCGGTTTGCGAGCTTCTGTCGCAAGACGTTATCGCACTGCCGATGCACGCCTATCTCGACGCCGCCGCGCAGGATCGTGTCATCAAGGCTGTGCGTGACGCGGTCAAAAACTAGAATCGGCTGAGTTCGGCATTTTGCCCTGCTCGACGATGCGCTAGAAGCGAGCGCATGCTCGGACGTATTTTCACCGTCGGCGGTTACACGCTTCTGTCGCGCCTGACAGGTTTCGCGCGTGACATCATGCTCGCGGCGATACTCGGCGCGGGGCCGGTGGCGGACGCCTTTTTCGTGGCGCTGCGGCTGCCCAATCATTTCCGGGCGATTTTCGCAGAAGGCGCATTCAACGCCGCTTTCGTTCCGGCCTATGCCCATGTGCAGGACCGTGGCCCGGATGCGGCCAAGCTGTTCGCTGACCGCATTTTCACTCTGTTGTTTGCCTCGCAGGTCGTGCTGCTGATCGTCGCGTGGCTGTTCATGCCGCAGGCGATGTCGCTATTGGCGCCGGGCTTCTCCGACGATCCGGCGCAGAGGGATCTGGCGATTTCGCTGACGCGCATCACGTTCCCTTATCTCCTGCTGATTACGCTGGTGACGCTGTATGGTGGCATCCTTAACGTCATGCATCGTTTCGCCAGCGCGGCTGCGGCGTCGATCTTTCTTAATCTTGCGATGATGATGACGCTGGCGCTTGCCGCTTTTTTCCCAGACGCCGGTCATGCCGCGGCGTGGGGCGTTCTGATTTCCGGCTTCCTGCAATATTTTCTGCTCGCGGGCGATGCCGCTTACCACGGTGTGCTGCCGAAATTTACCTCGCTCAAGCTCGATGACGATGTGAAGGGATTCTTCCGCGCGCTCGGCCCCGCGACGCTCGGCTCGATGGGCACCCAGGTGGCGCTGTTCGCTGACACCATCATCGCGACGTTTCTCGCCGCCGGTGCGCTATCCGCTCTCTATTATGCCGACCGACTCAATCAATTGCCGATCGGCGTGATCGGCATCGCCATCGGCACCGTTCTGCTGCCGGATATGTCGCGGCGGCTGACTTCGGGCGATCATGCCGGCGCGATGGCGGCGCAACGCCGCGCTTTCGAATTCACGCTGCTGTTTTCGATTCCGTTTGTCGCCGCGTTCGTGGCGGTGCCCGATGTCATCATGCGCGCGATGTTTGCGCGCGGCGCTTTCACCAAAGCGGATGCAATGGCAGCAGGCGCGACACTCGCAGCTTATGCCGTCGGTTTGATTCCCTTCGTTCTTATCAGAAGCACGGTTGCGACCTTCTATGCCCGCAAGGATACCGCGACGCCGGTAAAGGCCGCGCTGACCGGCGTTGCAGTCAACGTCGCGCTGAAGCTCGCGCTTGTGGGGTCGATGGCGCAGATCGGTCTTGCGCTGGCGACGGCCGTGGGGGCATGGATCAATCTTTTGCTGGTGGTGTTCTTCGCCGTCCGCCGCGATTTTCTGGAATTCGACCGCGCCTTCGTATTGGCCCTGCTGAAATTCGCGGCGTCCGGTCTCATTCTCGCCGGCGCTCTGTGGGGCACCGCGCATTGGGCGGCAAATGGGCTGGCAGGCATGACCTCGCTGCGTGAAGAGACGATTCTCGCCATTTTGATCGTCGTCGGCGCGCTGGTTTATGGCCTGTCGATCCTCCTGATGTTTGGCCGTTCATGGCTGCGC
>JAIERI010000151.1 GCA_019747015.1 Xanthobacteraceae bacterium | reverse complement strand
CGGCGTCGTTTTGCGCCGCGTGGTGACGGCGATCGATGTCGACGCGCAAGGCCGCGCCGCGCGCGTGACACACACCGCCAAGGATGGCAGCGATCCGCAGAGCGTGGAGACCGCACGCGTGATCGGCAATGCCGCGCCCTCCACATTGGCATCCTTGCTGCCGCACGGCGCAGGCAGATCGCTGAACGCGCGTTACAGTGACCGCACGCCGTCGATTTCACTGTTCGCGCTGACGCTCGGTCTGTCGCGCCCGCCGCGCGATTTCGGCTTCACCAGCTATTCGACACAGCTCCTGCCGGACTGGATGACTTCGCTTGCCGATTATACCCAGGCAGCATCCCTGCTGGCCGGCGAGCCTGCTGGCAAAATGCCGCCGCTGGCGATGGCCGATTATGCCGCGATCGATTCGGGCGTACCCGCGCCGCCTTATGTGCTCTCGATCACCGCGCCGGACCTGATTTCGAACTGGGGCGGCATGGATCATGAGGCCTACCGCGCCAAGCGCGCGCGCTGGCAGGACGCCATCGTGACCTATCTCGATGGCCATTATCCGGGGCTTGCCGCGTCCGTCGTGGCGTCCTCGTTCAATACCGCGCTCTCGGTGCAGCAATATCTCGGCGCGCCGCATGGCGCGGTTTATGGCTTTGCACCAAACCCGCCGCGCTCATTATTCAATAGGCCGATGGGCTCGCCGGCGACATCCGTGCCCGGGCTTTATCTCGCATCCGCCTACGCCGGATTTGGCGGCTACAGCGGCGCCATTCAGGCGGCGGGAAGCTGCGCCGACATGATTTTGCGCGAAGGCTGACGTTCCGCTACGTATCAGTTGGTGTTGATACGAAACCGCACGGTCGTGGGACCCGCGAAGGAGACGAAATCGCCCTGACGCGTCCAGGTCGCGGCTTCGCCGAGCGCGCGCAGCAGCGCATCGTCGGCCTGCGCCGAAACCGGCGCGCACGAATCCTCGCTCATCGCCCCTGCCATGAAAATCACGGTGTCGTTGGCGATCGAGAACTGTCCGCGTCCTCTCTTGCACCACAGATCGAGCTTGGCTTCGCCGTTATCGCCGATTTCAATCGTCGGTACGCGCTTCGATCCCGGTTGCGGCGGCGCCTCCAGTCTCATCTCGAATCCGAACGGAAATTCGGCGGCGCGCGCGGATGAGCTGCCGACCGCCAAAATCAGCCCCGCAAGAACAAACGAAATCTGTCGCAGAAATGTCATGGCACCACTTTCGATAATCAGATGCGATAATCGGGCAGACGCGATGAACCATCGCGATGAAACCCGGCCGCGGCATGTTGCAGCGCCGCGCGACGTTCTAAGCACAGACGCCGGCAATGACCAGAGGCATTTGGCTGACATTTTATCGCAGGCAGAACAGATTTTTTGCTTGTCGTGCTTTCTTCATGTGCAGCGACATTCGCACAAAAGAAAATCCCCGCGGCGCAGGCCGCGGGGATTTGTGTTTGACGTTCCGCCTGCGGTTACTTGATGACCATCAGCGTGAACGGATAGACGTAGGCCTGCAGCATCACGAACAGGCCGACCAGACAGGCCAGCGCGATCGAGTGCTTGAACACGAAGCGCAGGATGGTGCCCTCATGCCCGTACCAGTTGGTCGCGGTGGAGGCCACCACGATCGACTGGGCGTCGATCATCTTGCCCATGACACCGCCCGATGAGTTGGCGGCGCCCATCAGGATAGGCGACAGGCCGAGCTGCTCGGACGTGATCTTCTGCAGGTTGCCGAACAACACGTTCGAGGCCGTGTCCGAACCGGTCAACGCCACGCCCAACCAGCCGAGCAGTGTGCCGAAGAACGGGTACAATACACCGGTCGCGGCAAATGCCAGACCGAGTGTCGCGTCAATGCCCGACAGGCGGGTCAACGTGCCGATCGCCAGCATCGCCGAGATCGTGATCAGCGAGTAAGCGCAGATCTTGAGCGTGCGGCCATAGGCCTTGATCAGCCCGAGAGGCGAGTAGCCCATGATGAAGCCGGAGATAATCGCGGCGATCAGCATGCCGGAGCCGGTGTAGGACAGCCAGGTGAAGGCGAATACCGCCCCTTCGGCTGTCGGCTTCGCCACGATCGGCGCGACCTTCATGATCATCTTGTCGAGATCAGGAACGGCGTATTTCCACACCGCCCAGGTATTGACGCTGTTCTTGAACGCGTCCGTGCCCCAGATCAGCAGGATGATACAGACGATGATCCACGGCGTCAGCGAAGCCCAGACCTGCGCCTG
>JAIERI010000241.1 GCA_019747015.1 Xanthobacteraceae bacterium | reverse complement strand
CGGGGCAAACAATTCGCCGAGCTGATCGGCGGCATAACTCGCAACGCCGCCAATGGCACCGGCAGCAAGATCGGAGACGCCACGGGCCGGAGCCGGGCCTTCGTTGCCGGGCACGTCGATGGCGGAAAGATCAAGCGCGTTACCAGCGTCAGCGCGAACAGCCTGAGCAAGTGCTTGCGTGTCAATCAACGGGCTCGCGTTCGGCTGCTGCTGGTCGGCTGCCTGGCCGTGTTCGTCGCGGATGGCACTCGACGGAGAGATCGGCAGTGCATGCTGTTGGAGACCAGCGCGGCTGTTTTCGTTGGCGATGTGTTCCGCCGGTTGCCGTGATATCTGATCTGCCGGGCTGTGCGATACACCACCCGCTGCCTCGAGCGCGGCTCCGGCCTTGTATGCGGCACGCTCATCGCGCTGCCGGTGCAGCAGTTCCTGGTATTGCACATCGCGCACATCGCGCAGTGCATCACAGGCATCGCGCTGCCGTTCGGCAATCTCGGCTTTCTGCCGCTCCTCGATGCTGGCCTTACGGTCAGCCAATTGCTGCGCCAGTTCGAGCTTGACGTCGTCGCGTCCACCGAAGCGCTCCCGAGCCTCTTGCCAGTGACCGGCAGCGGCCAGTTCGATGGCGTCTTTAATGGCGCTATCCTTGGCAAACGCGCCCGCGAAGCCGGACTGACGTGCATCCTTGTAGAACTCTCGCCACTCGGCCTTGAACTCCTTGCGCACCTCGTCATAGGCGGCGTGCCGCGTCGCCTTGAAGAGTTTCGCGCCGTCCTTGAAGAAGGCCTCGCGCTCGGCGCGTTGGTGGGCTTTGAGTTCGGCCCGCTCTTTTTCATCGATCGCGGCGCGCTGCCGTTCATCGGCTGCAAACTCTTGTTCCAGGGGCCGTGACAACATCACCACATTGTGCGGCAGGTGATCGTTAGCCGGCGTGCGCACCGGCTGCGGCGTTGGCGTGTCCCGATCAGCTTCTGCCGCTGGCACCTTTCCGTCGTTGAGCTCCGGCGCGCGTTGCTCGCGCTTGGCAGCGCGTAATTCGCGCTCCTCGCAGCGGACGTTGTCATGGTCCTTCTCGTAAGCCAGTGCCCAGACCTGCGCACGTTTGCGCTCACGAAAATCATCGAGCGTGCGGCCAGTCTCGTGATCGATGCGGTTCAAGATGATGTGGATGTGGCGGTGCTCGGTGTCGCTATGGCCAACATAGACCGCCTGATGATTGTCCCAGCCCATGTGTTTCAGGAACGCATTGGCACTCTGCACCATGTGGTCTGGTGCCGGCGTGTCGTCCTTGTGCCAGGAGAGTGAGATGGTCTTGACCGGGTCTTCGCAGACGCGGCCACCGCGCTTCACGCCCGCCTGCATCTTGAGATAGGCCTGATCCTCGGCCGTGCGCCACATTTCTTCGAGCGCGCGTTCGGGATCGCTGTTCAGCGTATTGCGCGTGTCGGTGAACCAGACCCGTTCATCGGATTGCCCGAGCAAGCCAACGCGCTCACCCGAACGCGCGGCTTCGGCACGCTCCTCGTCCAGCTTGTCGTGCAGATAGTATTTGCCGGCAGCAAGGAACGATCCGCCGGAGACACCGATGCGAATGATCACCGCATCACCTTGCGCCACAACGCCTGCAGCGCGATGATCAACTCGCCCAACGCCGGCGGTGGCGGGATCTGGTGGCGATGGCAGTGATGAGCGATCTGATTGAGATTGACACCCTGCTTCCTGAGTTCATGCAGCAGCGCGCGCGTGCGATCACCGAACAAATCAGCGGGCTTTGTCGCAGCCTTCTTCGCCCGCGCGACGCCGCGCATGACGCGCGAGCGTGCGTATTCCCCGGCACTCATGCCGGAGCGCTCCGCCTTGTCGAGCAATTGAAAATGCTCCTCCGCCGTCACCCGGAAACTGATCCAGTGATCCTTGATGCGGTCGGATTTCGGCCGCCCCTTCGGCGAGGCAAGCGACGGCTTCGTCTTGCCATCGGTTGTAATGATCGGTTTGGTCATGGCACTCCTCCAGCAGAGCGCAGCGTCCGGGGGTTCGGGGTGCGGGGCCGGTTTCGGCCCGTAACCCCGACAAGATGAGGGACTTTGTCCCTAAGTTTTCGTGCAACGAAAACCCATCTTGCTACCCCTTCCGCGCTGCCGGAGTATAAATGCTGCCAATGAAACTAATTCAGAAGAAAGC
>JAIERI010000178.1 GCA_019747015.1 Xanthobacteraceae bacterium | reverse complement strand
CGTTCGCGAGCTTCAACGGCACCGTCGAGGAACTCGATTTCGACAAGTCGAAGGTCAAGGTGTCGGTGTCGATCTTTGGTCGCGCGACGCCGGTCGAGCTGGATTTCGAGCAAGTCGAACGCGTCAAGTAACGTCGGCTTCGATCCACCATCCGCAACAGGGGTTGGCGCCACGGCGCCGACCCTTTTTTCATCTGGCGGCTGCAGAGGCTGCGGCTGGAGGCAGCGCGATCGATCCTCGTGCCGCTCGAACCCGCCCGACAGTTTGACGTCCGTCAATGTCGATCGTCCCGTCCCTGCCGATGTTGGCCGCAGGACAGGAGGGATCGATAAACGCCATCACACTCGACACAATGCCCACGGCTGCCGCGCTGAAGACCAAGGTCGCTCACGAAACCATTCTGAGCCCGCGCTTTTACACCACCGATTTCAGCGCGCTCGACCGTATCGACGTTTCATCGGTTCGCCAGGAATGGGACGGCCTGATGGCCGAAATGGAAGCGGACCCCAACCGCGACCATTTCAAACGGCAGGAAAGTTTTGCCGGCATCATCGAAGCGCTCGATCCGGCAGTGCGCGAAGAATTTGTCGACTTCCTCGTTTCCTCGATGACGTCGGAATTTTCGGGCTGCGTGCTCTATGCGGAAATCGCCCGGCGGACGAAAAACCCCGGAGGTTCGGCGGCTGATGAAATTGCTCGCGCGCGATGAAAGCCGCCATGCAGGCTTCATCAACGACAGTCTCAAGGACGCGGGCATCCACATTGATTTGAAGTTCCTCACGAAAGTGAAGAAACTCCATTACTTCAGCCCGAAGTTCATTTTCTACGGCACCTATCTGTCGGAAAAGATCGGCTATGCCCGCTACATCACCATCTGCCGCCATCTGCAAAGCCATCCCGACCGCCGGTTCCACCCGCTGTTCGATCGCTTTGAGGCGTGGTGCAACGACGAGTATCGTCACGGCGAAGCGATTGCGCTGCTGCTGCGCGCCGACCCCCGACTGACGCGTGGCCTGAACCGGCTGTGGATCCGCTTTTTCCTGATCTCCGTCTACGCGACGATGTACTGCCGCGATCACACTCGTCCGGCACTGCACCACGCGTTGGGCCTTGATGTCGCGCGCTATGATTATCGGGTGTTCGCCACCACCAGCGAGATCAGCCGCCAGATACTGCCCTTTGTGCTCAACATCGATGACGATCGGTTCCGCGCCGCGATGGAGGCGATGCTGCGCGCGTCGCTGCGACTGGACGCGGCACGCAAGCGGAAAGGCTTGTCAGGCGCTTTCGCCCGCGCAAGCGCGATGGCGGCGGCGGGCGCTGCTTTCGTGCGGATGTATTTTGTGCCGGTAGCGGAAAATCAGCCGCCGCGTCACGTCCGCCTGGCCCAAAGCTGGTGACTCGTTGGGCGGCTCCTTTGCCACCCAACCGACCCGCAATGCCGGGATTCTGTCGACGCTATTCGGTCACCTCGACCACCCGGTCAAAATCACGCGCATCGTGCCGCTCGGCGAGCTGCTTCGCAGGGTCGCCAAACACGCGGTTGACACGCGCACCGCGCTTCACCGCCTCGCGCGCGCCGATCTGGTCGGTCCAGCGCGCGATGTTCTTGTAGTCGTCGATGCCTAGGAACTCGCGAGCGTTGTACGCAACGCGAATACCGGCGCCATACCAGGGGTAAATCGCCATATCGGCAATCGTATAGTCGTCGCCGACCATATATTCGTTCTTGGCCAAATGCGTGTCGAGCACGTGCAGCTGGCGCTTCACTTCCATCGCATAGCGATCGATCGCATATTGGATCTTGAACGGCGCATAGGCGTAGAAATGGCCGAAGCCGCCGCCGAGGAACGGCGCCGAGCCCATCTGCCACATCAGCCAATTGAAGGTCGCCGCGCGCTGGTGCGGGTCGGTCGGCAGGAAGGCGCCGAACTTCTCGGCGAGATACACCAGCATCGATCCGCTTTCGAACAGATGGATGACGGGGTCGACCGAATGATCGGCCATCGCCGGGATTTTCGAATTGGGA
>JAIERI010000133.1 GCA_019747015.1 Xanthobacteraceae bacterium | reverse complement strand
AGATCGCGAAATAGCGCGCGCTTTCGGGCCGCGTGCGTCCCATCGTCACAGATAGCGGAATGGTGCTGCCGTCGGCGGCGCGGCCGAGCACGTCGCGCCCGTGATCGAGCAGGCTGGCGACACCCGATGCCTTGACGCTTTCCAGATAATCCAGAACGCCACGCTGGCTTTCCGGCGCGAACAGATCGATCAGGCTGCGTCCGGTGATGTCGCCACTGTTGAGGCCGAACAAGGCTTCGGCGCTGCGGTTGCACGAGCTGATGCGGGCGAGACCATCGAACACCAAAATGCCTTCGGCCGTGGTCTCCAGAATGGTCGCCAGTTCCTCCGCCTGAATCTGATCGGCGGAGGGTGTGACGGCGGGTGCCGTGGCTTGTGCGGTCGCTGCCGTGTCAGTCGCCGGTGCGGCAAAAATCAGTGCATGCGCGCTTTCGCCGTCCCAGTTGATCGCATGCAGGCTCGCGTTGGCGGCGGCGCTGTGCGACGTCGAGATCACGACGGGTGTCCCGTCGGACGACGTGCTGGCCTGTGCCGTGCCGGGTTCGACATAAAGCGCGTCGAGGCCGCCGGCTTCGGTCAGCGCGTGAAGATTTTCATATCCGATCAGATCGAGAAACGCGCGGTTGGCATAGACCAGCCGGTCAAGACGATAGATCAGGACGCCAATGGGCAGGCGATCGAACAATTGCGCGTCCAGCGCCGATTGCACGCGGGGGGGCGCGGCTTCCGGCTGCAGCCATGGCGCTGCTGGTGCGGCCGATGCAGGTTCGGATTCGGGTGTTTCGGGCTCGCTCGCCTGCGGCTTTGCCGTCTCATGAGTTCCGGTGGGCGCAGCCGCATTTTTTGCCCCTTCGCCTTCAAGGCGCGCCGACAACTGGCGGGCAATCTCGTGAAATGCGTGGTTCTCGACCGCAGTCAGCGACTGAGGCTTCTGTTCGCCATTGCCTCGGAACGGCACGACATTGATAGGTGGTTCCACGGCGCGGTCCGTTTCTGTGACGGTTGGTAAATTTTCGGGCGTGGGTGCGGCCTGCTCGGCAGGGAGCGTCGCATATCCGTCGTGTCCTGTCTCCTGCGGCATGGCCGGCGAGGGGGAATCGAATGGCGGATTTGTGAATTGTTGTGTTCCGAAAAGCGTGTCGTGACTTCGCCGCGCGGCGAGGCGCGTCAGTCCGTCCAGATCGCGGCAAATGCCGAAACCGCGATAGCCGGCGAATTGCCGCGCGCTATCGTAAACAGGCAGCCCCGACAATTCGACCGGCAGCCGTGCGCCGCCGCCGTCAGCGGGCCACGGAACCACGATCCCGCTCCAGGTGTTGCGTGTCGCGATCGCTTTGGCGACAAGTCCTTGCGGATCCAATCCCAGCACATCGGCGATTTCGCTCCACAGCCTGCCGAAGGCAGCGGCCGTATGCGCGCCGATCAGCCGCGCGAATTCGTCGGAGCCGAACGAGAAGCGGCCTTCGGCATCCATCTGCCACATGAAACGCAGCGGATGGCGGCGGCGCGTGATGGCCGTATCGTCCCGAAACGGCGCCGCTGCCGCGGCCCCGATCGCCGCGCCACCAGCGGACGGCAAAGGCGGCGCCTCGCCATAAAATTCCTCGGCTGCGGTTGTCTCGACAGGTTTTTCGGCAACAGGAGCGGCGGGCGCCTGGTGCGATAACTCCTCGTGCGGCTGGTTATCCTGCGTCGGTTCAGTGCCGAAGGTGTCCTCGCGCGGCGAAGTCTGGGGTTGCGGCGTGGCTTGAGGTGTATTCTCTGCGTCGCGTGTCGTCTTGATGATATTGGAAGCGGAAACAACAGCCGGCTCCGGCGCCTCGGCCACTGCTGGCTGCGGTGTGGCTGTGGTCGCGGGATCTGGCGTGATCAGCGCAACCGCGCCGGTCTCGGTGCCGAGGCCGACATGATGCAGCGTGATTTTCCCGAGCGGTGTTTGCAATTCGGATGCGTGCTTGCCGGCAGAAAGCCCGCGCGGCAATTGGCTTAAAATGGTT
>JAIERI010000191.1 GCA_019747015.1 Xanthobacteraceae bacterium | reverse complement strand
GCCCCGCACCTGAATCTGAGACGGCCGGCCGTGTGCCGGCTGGCTGAGCTGGCCGAGTTGGCCGCCGAAATATTCCCCGATCGCCTGCACGCCAAGACAGACGCCGAAGATCGGCAGTTTCTTGCCAAGCGCCGCATCGATGGTTTTCGAAATGCCAAAATCCTCCGGCCGGCCGGGGCCCGGTGACAACACCAGAAGATCCCAGCTCTTTTGGTTTAGCATGTCCAGCGCATGAACGTGCCGGACCACGGTGACGTTGGCGCCAACTTGCCGAAAATAATCAGCCAGCATGTGCACAAAACTGTCGTCATGATCGATCAAGAGCACCTGCTTACCGGAGCCGGTGGCATCAGGCGCGAACGCCGACAGCGGTTTTGGCGGATCGCCGCGCAGCGCCTGAAACAGCGCTGCCGCCTTGGTCTGGCATTCTTTTTCTTCGGCGACAGGATCGGAATCGAACAGCAGGGTCGCGCCGACCCGCACTTCGGCGAGGCCATCCTTCATGCGGATGGTGCGGATGGTCAGACCCGTATTGATGCCGCCGTCGAAACCAAGGAAGCCGAGCGCGCCCGCATACCAGCGGCGCGAGGATCGCTCATTGTCCTCGACGAACTGCATCGCCCACAATTTCGGCGCGCCGGTGACGGTCACGGCCCAGCAATGGGTGAGGAAGCCGTCGATAGCGTCGAAGCCCGGACGCAGCATGCCCTCGACATGATCGACGGTGTGAAACAGTTTCGAATAGGTCTCGATCTGCCGCCGCGCCAGAACCTTGATCGAACCCGGTACACAGACCCGCGCCTTGTCGTTGCGGTCGACGTCGGTGCACATGTTGAGTTCGAATTCGTCCTTCTGCGAATTCAAGAGCTCCTGAATTTGCTTGGCGTCGCCGATGGCGTCCGCGCCGCGCGCGATGGTGCCGGAAATCGGACAGGTCTCGATGCGCTTGCCGTCCGAGCGAACGAACATTTCCGGTGATGCGGCGACCAGAAATTCGCCATCACCAAGATTGATCAGCGCGCCATAAGGCGACGGATTGATCTTGCACAGCCGCTGGAACACTTCGGCTGGCGTGCGCTCGCATGGTTCAGCGAATAATTGGCCCGGCACAGCTTCAAAAAGATCACCGCGTGCAAAGGCCTCGCGCGCACGTTCGACTGTAGCCTGATAGACGCCCGGCGCGTGATCGGCAAAACCTTCGCGCTTGGTCTTCTTGTAAACACTCGGCGGCGTTTCACGCGGCAGATCAAGCGTGGTCTCGCCGTCGTACCAGAACTCGTATTCGACGCTGACGCCGCGTCCGGTGGCGCGGTCGTATGCCAGAATGCGGTCGGGAATATAGAGCACGATGTCGCGCTGGTCGGCATCGCGCGCGCGCTTCTGTTCCAAATCCTCGATCTGGAACACCAGATCGTAGGCGAACGCACCATAGAGGCCCAGCAGTGGATCTGTCGGCGACGCCAAAGCGGCGATGATGTCGCGCACCAGCGACATGATGGAGGCGCGGCGAGTGCGCTGGTCCTCGTCCAGCGGAGCTTCGCCACGCTCGATAAAGCCCTTCAGAAGCGTCGGCGTTTTCTCTGCAATGGTGAGATTGGGCTCGCTCAAGGTCGCGCCCAGAAAGGCAATCAGCACCTTTCCTCGATCGTTCAACGCCTCGATGAAGAATTTGACGCCCTTCGATTCCAGCCGCAGCGGCGGATTGGCGAAGCCGAGGTCGAAGCTCTCATAGCGGCCGGGCACATTGGTGCCGGAAGACAGCACCACGCCGCGTCTTGTGTCGAGCAGTTCGATCAGTGCATCGAGCGCAGCGCCGCCGCCGAATTCGCTCACCTGCCGCGCGACGTCCAGGCCGCGCGCGGTGCGATATTCGATGCTCGGGGGAAGCGAAAAAACCGTCCTGTTCATTTGATCCTCTTAAGAAACTTCAGCGAGGAACGCCACACAGGACCAACAAAAAAGCCGCCTCTGCATGGCGGCCCTCACGATTCATTC
>JAIERI010000166.1 GCA_019747015.1 Xanthobacteraceae bacterium | reverse complement strand
TGACGTAGACCGGCGAGGCCAAGGACATGAGGTTGGTGAAAAACGAGGCCAGCGACCGCGAGGGAGTGGCGATACGCGCAAGCGCCTCCGCGAGGTTGTCGACCGCGCCAAAAGCATAAAGCGCGCCGCTCGTCGTGTTTCGCACTTCATAGATGCCTGGGCCAATGGGAGCCTCGAGCCGGTCGCCCGGCAAGCCTTTTGGATAGTTCTTCCATTCGCCCCATGTCGCGATCATTGCATCCTCGATTTCTTCAACACATCAGAAAAGTAAAATCACGCTGTTGGTGCGTCTGAAACGCCAACAGGTTCATTTCGTTCCATTGTTCAGTGATTGGGAACTAATGATCCAAGGCTGCGGCGGCAAGATGGCGCACCCGGCGCCCAAAGCATGGCTGCTAAACGGGAATGGCCGGTGAGTGCAACTGGTGAGTGACGTTAGACGGGGAGGCCGTGCTTCTGCGCCAGGGCTTTCAGCGAGGTCTGCGGCCGCGCGCCGATATGCTGGATCACCTCTGCGGCGGCCAATGCACCAAGACGTCCAGCCTGCTCATGGTGAACTCCGCGCACCAGCCCGAACAGAAATCCGGCGGCGAACAGATCGCCCGCACCTGTAGTATCGACGACTTTACTCACCGGGAAAGCCGGCACCGCCGTGACACCATCCTTGTTCGCGACCACGCAGCCCTTTTCGCTGCGCGTCACCACGCCAAGCGCGACATCTTGGCGCAACTGCGCCAGCGCCTTGTCGAAATCGTCCGTCTCATAGAGCGAGCTGAGTTCGGCCTCGTTGGCGAAAATCAGATCGACGGTGTTGCCGCGCATCAGATCGAGGAATTCATCGCGATAGCGGCCAACACAGAAGGCATCCGACAGAGTCAGCGCCACCATGCGCTTGTTGTCATGCGCGATGGCGGCGGCCTTGACGAAAGCCTCCTTGGCGCTGGACGGATCCCACAAATAGCCTTCGAGATACAGGATCGACGACGCGGCCACCTTCGCCGCATTGATGTCGGCCGGTGTCAGTTCCTGCGCCGCGCCCAAATACGTGTTCATGGTGCGCTCGCCATCCGGTGTCACCAGAATGTAGGAACATCCCGTCGCCGGGCCGCCCGCGGCGGGCGCTGTGTCGAACGCAACCTTCGCGGCGCGGATGTCATGCGTGTAGAGCTTGCCGATCTGGTCGTCCTTGACCTTGCCGATATAGGCCGCGCGCGCGCCGAAATCGGCGACGCCGACGATGGTGTTCGCCGCCGAGCCGCCGGAAATTTCCGTCGCGGGACCCATCGCCTGATAAACCGCGATCGCCCGCGCTTCATCGATCAGCGCCATCGACCCCTTGGTCATGCCATGGGTTTTGAGAAAGACGTCGTCGGTCCGGACAAGAATGTCAAAAATCGCATTGCCGATCCCGAGCACGTCGTATTGGGCGGTGGTCATTAATGTTAATCCTGCTGGAGAGGCGCGAAAGCGGTGAAAATTGGCTATTGATGCCGCGAGACGCCCGCGACCTATCACGACACAGCCTCAAGCAGCAAGCAGGTGCGGCTTCAGCATCCGCGTAAATCTCGCCAGAACAAGGCCGGTGTCCGATTCTAACATTCGCATTTCCTCTCGGCCGATGCATTTGCGAATGTTAGAATTAAAGGACCACTGGCAAATATAACTACCTGGTGGAGTTTTGGATTTGACATTCGCTTTACGAATTTGCTGCTGGCCGGGGTGCGAATGTTAAATCCACTCCACTAGAATGCGTCCATGATCCGGCATCTCCTCACTGTCTCCTGCGGCACGCTGGTCTCCCGCCTTCTGGGATTCATCCGCGATTCGCTGATCGCGGCGCTGCTCGGCGCCGGCCCGATCGCCGACGCATTTCTGGTCGCCTTCCAGTTCATCAATGTGGCGCGGCGCTCGCTGACCGAGGGCGCGCTGAACGCCGCTCTGGTGCCGGGCTATCTG
>JAIERI010000110.1 GCA_019747015.1 Xanthobacteraceae bacterium | reverse complement strand
TTCTGGCCGTGCGCGCGGACCTGCCGGGCGAAAAGTTCGTCGAAGCCGTAGTCGTTGGCGATGCAGGTGATGGCGGCAATGTCGGTGGCGAGGGCGATGGCCGGCAACGGCTTGCGCTCCCGTTTATAACGGCCGACAAACTCCGCTGCGATATGCGCGGCGTCCGTGGCGCTGCCGCCGTTTCCGAAGAGCAGGACTTTCCGGCCTTCACGAAATGCGGTGACCATGAGGCCGGCCACGAGCGCAATGCGATCGGCGTGGTCATGCGCGAACTGCTGCTTGACCGCCGCGCTGTCGGAGAAGGCCTTGAGAATTAAGTCTTTCATCAGTCGGCGATTCTAGGCAAGCGCGGCGAGACTGTCAAACGCGGTTGCTGCGCTGCTACGCCTTCGGTGGCGGGGTCGGGGAGCCTTGCTTGATGGCGCTCATGGCGAGCGCGATCATGGAGCCCACATCGGAGACCGTCGCCGGGAGAATGAGGGTGTTGTTGGTCCTGGCCAGCTCCCCGAACTTCGTGATGTACTGTTCCGCCACGCGCAGCTGGACCGCTTCCTGCCCGCCGGGCATTTGAATGGTTTCGGCTACCTTGCGGAGTCCTTCGGCGGTTGCTTGGGCGATCGCGAGAATAGCCGAGGCCGCGCCTTCGGCCTCATTGATCTGCTGCTGCTTCTTCGCTTCCGAGGCCTTGATCACTTGTTGCTTTTCACCCTCGGCTTGATTGATGGCCGCGTCGCGCTCCCCTTCAGATGTGAGGATGACGGCGCGCTTTTCCCGCTCGGCGCGCATCTGCTTTTCCATCGCGTTGAGCACGTCTTTCGGGGGCGTGATGTTCTTGATTTCGTAGCGCAGGACTTTAACGCCCCAGGGGTCCGAGGCCTTGTCGAGTTCGTTCACCACCTGAATATTGATGTTGGTCCGTTCCTCGAATGTGCGGTCGAGTTCGATCTTCCCGATCTCGCTTCGCAGGGTGGTTTGGGCCAGCTGGATCAAGGCGAATCCGTAGTCGCTGATGCCATAGGATGCGCGCTGCGGATGCAAGACCTTGAGATACAGGATGCCGTCTACCGAGACCTGCACGTTGTCGCGGGTGATACAGACCTGCTCGGGGATATCGATCGCGGTTTCTTTGAGCGAGTGTTTGTAGCGGATGTTGTCAATGAAGGGGAGCAGGATATGGAAACCGGCATCCAATGTCGCCGAATACTTTCCCAGCCGCTCCACGACATAGGCACTTTGTTGCGGGACGACGACGGCCGTCTTCGCGAAGACATAAATGACGAACAGGGCCAGCAAGAGTGTGACCAGAAATCCGCCGCTCATACCACCATCCATAATGTTGTCCTCACGTGAAAGGTTTCCGCTATTCGCCGGTGATCAGCAATGTCAGGCCGTCCATGCCGGTGACTTTACTTCGTTGCCCTTTTGTCAGGGGAGCGGGGCCGGCGTTCCTGGCCGACCAGGTGGTGCCTCTGAGCTCGACTTTTCCGACGGCTCCGGCTGCCAGTGTGTCTACGGGAATGGCGATTTCGCCTATCATTGAATCAACGTCGGGATGTTTCACTTCCGAGGCAGTCATCTGTGCCAACAGGGGGCCGCGAAACAGCAGCAATGAGGCGATGGCAATGCCGGAAAAGAGCAGCCATTGCGTCGAATCTTCCTGCACAAGGTTTAGCCACGCGATGGCTCCGACCATCAACGCCGCGAGGCCGAAAAAGAGAATGTAGAACCCACCGGGGGTCATCATCTCGGCGCCCAGCAGCACCAAGCCGAGCAGCAGCCAATACCACCAGATCATTGCGGGGCCTCGCCTTGTGTGGTGAGCAGGAAGAAGGGCATGGATGAATGACGAAAGTCTAAGCCGGTTTCCGAACACCGTCAAGCAGAACGAGCTTTGCCCGATCGAGAATTGATCACCCGTCGGGCCGATGC
>JAIERI010000125.1 GCA_019747015.1 Xanthobacteraceae bacterium | reverse complement strand
CGCCAGATCGGATCGATCATCGGATGATTGGGGATTGCGGTGGAATCCACCAGCGCGATGGCCTCGTCCGCGCACATGTGACGGGTGAGATCGAGGGTGAGCTGCACGCCCGGCGAGAATTTGGCGAAGCGCTCGTCGACACCGAGCTTGAAATAGAATGCGCGATCCAGATGACGCAGCACGATGGCGGCGGCAACCGGGGTCTCGCCGGCATAGAGCGTCACGATTTCGCACTGGCCGCGCGCGGCCATGTCGTGTACCGCGCGGCGGATGAAGGACAAATGATGTTCGTCCTGAATCAGCGCCGTGCCGCGCCGCGCCTTCCAGCCGCTGGCCTCGAGCTGCAGGAACACCTCCAGTGCGGGCATCGCCTCGTCCGGCGTGGAGGCGATGGAGAAAATCACCTCGCCCATGTCCGCAAGCCGGTTGCGCTGGCGGCGCAGCTCTTTGAGTTTCTTCGGACCCAGCGCCTCGCGCAGCAAATCCTCCGCATCGCGCGTGGCGTCGAGCGCCGCGCGTTCATGCGCATGCAGAATTTGCGGATGCTGGCCGGTCCATTCCAGCGCGCGGGTGAAACTCGCCATCACGGCGCCATCGAGCGGCGTATCGCGCAGGATCAGCGCATGCGCGCCGGCGGCCCGCGCACGCTGCATCAGTTTGCCGGCGGCCTCGGCCGCCTTGTCGCGGTCGAGCAGGAGAGTGCCGAGCGGTGGATAGACATCGGCCGTGACGAACGCGGGCAGCGGCAGTTTGTAGGCGCGCCAGGCAGAAACCGCCGGCATCAGGCCGATCAAATTCCTGCCGGTATCGTCGCGCGCATCGAGCGCGCTGACATTCATGCGTCCGCTGGAAAAGGCGTTCACCGCAAGCGCCCATTCCGGAAGATTGTAACCGTTCGGCTCGGCGGCGCGCGCGGCCAGCGCCTGCCACTGCGCCAGCGCGACTCCGGTGAGTGCCGGCAATTCGGCGTTTGTCTTCGCGGCGGAGGGAAGTGGAGCAGGGCTCAGTGCAAGCGTGGACGCCGCTGCGTTTTGCGCAGCGTTTCCTGCCATGTTTTTTGCGCTTGCTGACGGCGCAGCGTTGGCGGCTTCGAACACGTCCCTCATCCCCGTTCAGCGGCATCTGCAAAACCTGGACGGCTTTGCAGCACATCCCGCCGCGACGGCGACCCTACGCGTCAGGTTTCAAAATTGGATTGGAGCGGTCCGGTAAATCCGCTGCATTGCATTAGGGGTGCTTTAACCACGCCTCTGCTGTCGTCCCGCATGGGGCGGTCGCGCGATTGTGCAGGGCCAGGGTGTCGCGGGGCCGGAATTCCCGCTTGGAGTCATGCGGAGCGGCTTGTTATAAACCGCCCGCCAGCGCGTATTCCGCAAAAGCGGACTTCGGTTTTGTGAAGAGCCGGAAAACGCTCTGGGGAACCGGGAGCCGATCATGAGCCAAAAAGCCTTCAAATTCGCCCTTGTCGCAGTCCAGAGCGCCGCACTGCTGGCCTTGTTCGCTGCGCCCGCACGCGCGCAGAATCTGGTGCCGGGCTTCCAGCTTGGCGGCGATGACAAGCAGCTGACTCCGGAAGAAAAAGAGCGCAACGCCGCCAACGAGAAGGCAGCGAAAGATGCGCAGAGATCGATCGCCGCGCCGAAGGTGAGCAACGATCCGTGGGGCGATGTGCGCGCCGCGGAGACGCCGAAGACCGCCAAGTCGAAGAAGGTCCAATAGCCATAATCTGTATTCCTGCAGGCAGCCCGGACTCTCATGTTCGAGGTTGAGGAGGGTTTGCAAGTTCGCGTACCGCCGTGCTTGAGTGGCTTTTTGGGCAGGGCGGGACAGTCAATGGTGCGTTTGGTCGGGTCGATGGTGGTGGCGCTCGCCATCATCGTTTTCGGGTATTATTCTTACC
>JAIERI010000179.1 GCA_019747015.1 Xanthobacteraceae bacterium | reverse complement strand
GCTGTCGCCAGAACCGCGGGGGCCGCCCGCCGGTTCGGAGGGCAACTTCACCGGCGGGCGTCTGAGGGCATTATTGCGGGATGCTCGACTCATGCCGGCACCATAACAATTCATCAGAACAAAACAAGAACAATAATTCTGCCCAATGAAACTGCCGCAGAGCGGAGCTATCCTGATGCTGCTACGTTGCTCTGTATCGATATTTTGGCTGGAGAATCAGATGACGAAGTTTTTGATGATCGCGGCGATTGCGGGCATTTCCGGCGCCGCGATGATGTCCACGCGCGCCCAGGCCGGTCCGGTGTGTATCAGCGACATCACTCCGCCGGGCATGTACCGGAGCTGCGAGTATCTGAGCTTCAGGGAATGCAGCAGAAACGCCGCGCGTGGCGGCGGTGTGTGCGCGCGTAATCGCTATGTCGATGACGGCGGCTACCGGAACACGCCGACTTTCGGGCCGATGGTTCTCTATGATCAGAGCTATTACGCAGTCCCGGTTTATTCGAGAGCCACCGTTCGCGCGCTCTATTAAGAGCCGGTATTAAGAACCGGTCCGGTTCTGCTCCCCGATTCTCACGCCGATGTGAATGCCCGGCGGACTAAAGATGTCTTTGGGGGAACCCCAATGCCGCTGTTTATCGCCTGCTTGTTAAGCCTGCCTTGAAAACCTGCAAATCCGGGCTTTTCTGAATATGACAAAGTGATAACCATGCATCGCCCGAAAAAATATATGATGCATAGCGAATGATCAGCGTCGTCATCCCCACCGAAGGCCATGAGCGGCCTGTCGTCGCCACCCTCGCCGCCCTCGTGCCGGGCGCAGCGGCGGGCATGGTGCGCGAAGTCGTGCTGGTGGACCGGTCCGACGGAGAGACCATCGCGCGGGTCGCCGATGTAGCCGGTTGCAACTTCCTGAAATTCGAGGGCTCGCGCCCGGCGGCGCTTGCGGCCGGAGCGAAACAGACGCGCTCCTCATGGCTGATGTTCCTGCATGCCGGCGCGGTGCTGGATTCGAGTTGGATCGACGAGACCGCGCAATTCATCCAGAGCGTGGCGATGAGCGGGCGCGAGCGCGCCGGCGTATTCCGTTATGCCCGCTCACCCTATGCCGATGCACGCGTCAGCCATGGCGTGCGGCTGCTGTCCAATTTCATCGCCGGTCCTTCGGCCGATCAGGGCCTTCTGATCGCGCGTGAACATTACGAAAGGCTCGGCGGCTACGTGCCGACATCGCGGCGCGCCGAGGCCAAGCTGCTCTCGAAGATGGGCCGCACCGGCCGTGCGCTGCTGCGGACGCGGATTTTCGTCGCCGCCTGATTCCTTATCCGGTTCAGCTTGTCCGCACCTTGCCGCGCTTCAGATGCTCGTCCAGCCGCGGCATGATCTCGACGAAATTGCACGGCGTTGTGCGGTAGTCGAGTTGATGGACGAGAATGCCGTCCCAGCCATCCTTGCAGGCGCCGGGCGAACCCGGCAGGCAGAAGATGAAGGTCGCGCCGGCGACGCCCGCCGTGGCACGGCTTTGAATGGTCGACATGCCGATCTTGGCGTGGCTGAGCATGTGAAACGCGATCGAGAACCCGTCCATGCGCTTCTCGAACAGAGGCTCCACCGCTTCGGGTGTCACGTCGCGCCCGGTGAAGCCGGTGCCGCCAGTGGTAATGACGACATCGACGCCCTGATCGGCGATCCATGATTTGAGTTTGGCGCGGATCGCCTCGACATCGTCGGGCACGATATCGCGCGCGGCGAGCCGATGGCCCGCCGCCGTCAGACGCTCAGTCAGCACATTGCCGGATTTATCATCCGCCAGCGCGCGCGAGTCGGAAATCGTCAGCACCGCGATGTTGAGCGGGATGAACGCGCGCGCGCTCTGAGAAGACG
>JAIERI010000070.1 GCA_019747015.1 Xanthobacteraceae bacterium | reverse complement strand
GTGCTGGAGGTGGACGAAAAGCGCAAGCGCATCGCATTGACGATGCGCCTGACCGACAGCGCCGCAGACAATATCAAAGGTGGAGCGCCGCGCGATCGCGCGACCGACGCCAAACGCCTGTCGCAGCACAAACGCCAGGAGGAGCGCCAGCCGGCACCAGGCGGTACAATGGCGGCGGCATTTGCGAAGCTCAGAGGATGATGGCTTGGGCTTTTAAATTCATCAATTAGCGAAAGATATCCATGCACGAACACGACTTGTCCCGGTGGACGCACCATCATGTATTCAGCCAGGGCAATCCGGCCGCAGAGCGGGGCGCCAGCGCCGTGATGTGGATTACCGCCATCATGATGGTGGTGGAGATATTTGCCGGCTGGTGGTTCAATTCGATGGCGCTGCTGGCCGATGGCTGGCACATGAGCTCCCATGCCGTCGCGATTGGGCTGAGCGCCTTCGCCTATGCGGCTGCCCGCCGCTATTCAACCGACCCGAGATTTGCCTTTGGCACCTGGAAGATTGAAATTCTCGGCGGCTTTGCCAGTGCGATATTTTTGCTGGGTGTGGCGGCGATGATGGTCTTCGGATCGGTTGAGCGACTATTCTCGCCGCAGCCGATTCACTATCAGGAAGCGATTGTCATTGCGGTTATCGGTCTGCTGGTCAATATTGTCTGCGCGATGATTCTCGGCAACGCTCACGATGACCATGACCATGACCACCATGGCCATGGGCACGATTCGCATACCCACCATCATGACTTGAACCTGAAATCAGCCTATATGCACGTCATTGCCGATGCGGCGACTTCCGTGCTGGCGATCCTCGCGCTTGTCGGTGGATGGTTCTACGGATGGTCGTGGCTGGATCCTGTGATGGGCATCATTGGCGCAATACTGGTAGCGGCCTGGGCGAAGAACCTCTTGATTGATACCGGCAAGGTATTGCTCGACAGGGAGATGGATCATTCCGTTGTCGATGAGATTCGCGAGGTCATCGAGCCGCGCGAAAATTCCGATGAAACAAGAATTACCGACCTGCACGTCTGGCGCGTCGGAAAGGACGCTTATGCTTGCGCGCTGAGCATTGTGACGCACAGCAGAACACTTACTCCCGAGGAGGTGCGGGAACGGCTGCGCCAGCATCAGGAAATCGTCCATACCACGATCGAGATTCATCACGTTGGATGAAATGGCGCTGGCGCCGCTCAGCGCTTGCGCAACGGATCGAGTAGCGACGACAGCCCGTTGTGATCCAGCTCCTGCATCAACGCCAGCAACTGCCCCAATTCGCCTGTAGGAAATCCCTTGCGCGCAAACCAGTTCAGATACTGCCCGGGCAGATCGGCGATCAACCGCCCCTGATATTTGCCGAAAGGCATCTCGCGGGTGACCAGCAGTTGCAGGTGTTCGGGTTTCATCTGGCTTTACTGCGCCTCTTCGCAAGCGATCGCGTCGTGTTGCCGGCTTCGATGCGTTCGTATTCCGCAATCACCTGCGCCCCCAGCAACAGCAGCGCGGCGGCCAGTTCCAGGCTGATCAGCACGACAATCGAGGTGGTCAGCGAGCCGTACAACACCCCCACTGGCGACAGCGTGCTGAAATACCAGCGCAGCGCGAGGCGCACGACCTCCCACAGCAAACCCGCCGTGGCGCCGCCGATCAGCGCGTGATGTATCGACAGCCGGCCCACCGGCATGAAGTAATAGATCGCCGAGATCAGCAGGATTTCCCCGATCATGCCGACGATGTAAATCAGCACGCGTGAGAAACCGCCCAGCGACCATTTATACCCCAGCAGAGCGATATTTTCGTGGCCCATCTCCACCAGATCGGCGATCACGAACGAGCCAACGAA
>JAIERI010000105.1 GCA_019747015.1 Xanthobacteraceae bacterium | reverse complement strand
TGTCCAACTGCGCTCTCAGCCGACAGCATGATGGCATCTGCGCCGTCGAACACGGCGGTTGCAACGTCCGACACTTCGGCCCGTGTCGGCATCGGCGACGAGATCATCGATTCAAGCATCTGCGTCGCGACGATCACCGGCTTGCCGGCCGCGCGCGACATCTGCGTGATGCGCTTTTGAATGCCGGGCACTTTCTCGACCGGCATTTCGACGCCGAGATCACCGCGCGCCACCATGATGCCGTCCGACGCCGCGATGATATCTTCGAGGTCGCCCACCGCGGACGGCTTTTCGATCTTCGACAGGATTGCGGCCCGCGTGCCGATCTGGCGGCGGACCTCGTGGACATCTTCTGCCCGCTGCACGAACGACAGCGCCACCCAATCGACGCCGAGTTTCAAGGCGTGCGCCAGATCGAGCTTGTCCTTTTCGGTCAGCGGTGAAATTGCGAGCAGCGTATCTGGCATCGAAATGCCCTTGCGGCTCGCCAGCATGCCGCCAACAACAACCTCGGCCATAATTTCGGTTTTTGAAGCGTCGACCACGCGCATCCGCAGCTTGCCATCGTCGAGCACCAAGTGGTGGCCGGGTTCGATCGCGTCAAAAATCTGCGAGTGCGGGAGAAAAACGCGTTCGACATTGCCCGGTGTTTCGTTGCGATCGAAGCGAAACCGCGATTTGGTTTCGATCTCCGCCCGGCCACCCTGGAACTCGCCGATGCGAAATTTCGGGCCTTGCAAATCTGCGAGGATGCCGATCGGGTGGCGATGGCGCGCCGCGCACGCGCGCACGGCATTGTAGAGCGTCTTGGCGCCATCGTGCGATGAGTGGCTCATGTTGATGCGGAAAACGTCAACTCCGGCGAGAAACAGACGTTCGATCATCTCAGGGGCGGCAGACGCGGGTCCGAGTGTCGCGACAATCTTGACCCGACGGTTACGTCTCATTTTTGTTGTTTTCCCGGACCGTCGGTATCAGTGAGGCGGATGGTCCACTCGGAAGCCTGACCCGTGTCGACTTCGAAGAAGCCGGTTTTCTTATATCCGCGTTTGGCGCAATCATGAACCCCCCGGATAGCGAACGATTTTTCTCCAGTGCACATTTCATTTTTGCCGCCCCACTCGCCGCCTCGGTCGTAGTCGACGGCGTGGACGTAAATGAATTGACTGGGCAGCGCCCCCTTGAGCAGCGTCTCACACGTTTCCGACGCGATATTCCACCAACCCTCCGTCGTCATGCCCGACGGATCGCGATAACCGAAGGCAACGCCGATACGGCTTGGTGTCGAGTTGCACAATTTGAGATCGGCCAATGCCCCACCGACATGCGCGAACGATGTCAGGCAAACTGAGAACAGCGTCGGACAAATGGCGCGCTTCATTCTGACAATCACGCGTGTCGCTCCAGATGGTGCATGCGGGAAATCGCGGAAGAGAGGTGTCGGCGGCCCGGCGATGCCATGACGATCAGTCGATGAGGATGACCCGGAAATCGTTGACATTGGTCTGCGTCGGTCCGCACAGAATCAGATCGTCGAGAGGGCCAAAAAATCCTGTTGAATCGTTGTTGGCCAGGAAGTTGGCGGCATTGCGGTTCTGGCTTGCGGCGCGCCGCAGTGTGTCGGGAAAAACGTAGGCTCCGGCCGGATCGCCGGCGTTGCCGCCGCCGCCGTCGATGCCATCGGTATCACCTGCAAGTCCGCAGATGCCGTCTGCGCCGTCGAGCGCAATGGCAAGGCCGAGCGCGTATTCCTGGTTTGGTCCGCCCGAGCCGTTGCCGCGCACGGTGACGGTCAGCTCTCCGCCCG
>JAIERI010000224.1 GCA_019747015.1 Xanthobacteraceae bacterium | reverse complement strand
AGCGAGCCCGGCGAAGGCATGATGTTCGGCTCCATTTGGGAGGCGCGTCACGCGCTCGACCAGGGCCTTGTCGGCCTGCACGCCAAGATCAAGGGCCGTCACACGGCGCTCGATAAGGACGGCAACGAAACGGTGCTGGTCCATGAGACCACCGTCGGCCGCATGATCTTGGCTGAGGCCCTGCCGAAGAAGCCCGGCATCCGCTTCGACCTTGTCAACCAGCTGCTGACCAAGAAGGCGATCTCGGGGCTCATCGATGCGGTCTACCGCGCCTGCGGCCAGAAGGAGACCGTGATCTTTTGCGACCGCATCATGGCGGTCGGCTTCTATCATGCGTTCAAGGCCGGCATCTCGTTCGGCAAGGACGACATGCTGATCCCGTCGGCCAAGCCGAAGATGGTCGCGGAAGCCGCCGAACTCGTGAAAGAGTTCGAACAGCAGTACAACGACGGCCTGATCACGCGCCTCGAGAAGTACAACAAGGTCGTCGACGCGTGGTCGAAGTGTACCGATCGCATCGCCAAGGAGATGATGGAACGCATCTCCTCGGTCCAGAAGGACGCCAAGACCGGCCGCGAGAAGCCGATCAACTCGATCTACATGATGAGCCATTCGGGCGCGCGCGGTTCGCCAACCCAGATGCGTCAGTTGGCAGCCATGCGCGGCTTGATGACAAAGCCGTCGGGCGAGATCATCGAGACGCCGATCATCTCGAACTTCAAGGAAGGCCTGACGGTTCTCGAATACTTCAACTCCACCCACGGTGCCCGTAAGGGCCTCGCCGATACCGCGTTGAAGACCGCCAACTCGGGCTACTTGACGCGCCGTCTCGTCGACGTCGCCCAAGACGCCATCATCTACGAGGAAGATTGCGGGACCGACGGCGGCATCAAGATCCAGGCCGTCGTCGATAGCGGCAACGTGATCGTCACGATCGGTGCTCGTGCGCTGGGCCGCACGGCGGCTGAAGACATCCTCGATCCGTCGACCGGCGGTGTCATCGTCGAACGCGGCACGCTCATCGAAGAGAAGCACGCCGAGCAAATCGAAAAGGCACAAGTCCAGGAAATTCGCATCCGCTCGGTGCTGACTTGCGAAACGCAGACGGGCATCTGCGGGAGGTGCTACGGGCGCGACCTCGCGCGTGGCACGCCCGTGAACATCGGCGAGGCTGTCGGCGTTATCGCCGCTCAGTCGATTGGTGAGCCCGGGACGCAGCTCACGATGCGAACGTTCCACATCGGCGGCGCTGCAAGCGTCACCGAGACGAGCGCCATCGAGAGCAACTTCAACGGGCGGATCAAGATCAAGAACCGCGCGATGGTCCGCGACGGTAAGGGTCAGCTTGTTGCCATGGGCCGCTCGATGACGGTGACCATCGTCGATCAGTCGGGGAAGGAACTCGCAAGCCACAAGATCCCGTATGGCGCTCGCGTTCAGGTCGACGAGAACGATGAAGTGAAGCGTGGCACGCGCCTCGCTCAATGGGATCCCTACACCCGTCCGATCCTGGCCGAAGTCGACGGCAGCGTCGCCTTCGAGGATCTGGTGGATGGTATCTCGGTCCGCGAGCAGACCGACGAAATGAAGGGCACCACAAACCGCGTCATCGTTGACTGGCGTGCGACACCGCGCGGGTCAGAGTTGAAGCCAGCCGTGGTCATCAAGGACGACAAGGGCAAGCCGATCAAGGTCCAGCGCGGCGGGGATGCGCGATACCTGCTGTCGGTCGATGCCATCTTGTCGGTCGATCCCGGCACCAAGATCAAGGCTGGCGACGTGCTCGC
>JAIERI010000003.1 GCA_019747015.1 Xanthobacteraceae bacterium | reverse complement strand
GACCTTCAAGCGCCTGCTCGCGCAGACCAGGAACGCGAAACAGCGTCAGGCGCTGCTCGCCGGCAAGGTCGAGGACATGATCAACACCGTGGTGCGCCAGATCGCGTTCTATTCATTCGAACGCGCCATCCACACCGAGCGCCGCAACGGCGAACTCACCGCCGAGCGTATCGGCGAGATCTGGATGAGCGTGCAGGGCGAGAGCCTCGGGCCCGCGATCGAGATCAAGCCGGGCTACGAGACGTTCTGGATGTACATTCCGCATTTCATCCATTCGCCGTTTTATGTTTATGCCTATGCCTTCGGCGATTGCCTGGTGAATTCGCTTTATGCGGTCTATGAAAATGCCTCGCAGGGGTTCGCCGAGCGTTATCTGGACATGCTGGCCGCCGGCGGCACCAAGCATTATTCGCAATTGCTGAAGCCGTTCGGTTTGAATGCAAAAGATCCAGCGTTCTGGGACGGCGGCCTCTCGGTCATCGAAGGCATGATCGATGAGCTGGAGGCGATGGATTAGCGCTGATTATTCCACATTATAAAAAGTCAAAGGATTCTGTAATTTTTTGCCGCGTTCGGCCCATTCACGCCGTTGCCCTGCCGTCTCAATTGCGGTATTCCGCCGTCAATAATACCTATACCAAAGTTGGAGGGGCAAATGGCAGATCACAGTGAAGTAGCCTACACGGCAGCGGATGGCATGGACTATCCCGCGCACGAGCAGACCTATGAAGCGTTTCTGGCGATGACCAAATACGGCACATTGGCCGTCATCGCGATCGTGGCTCTGATGGCTATTTTTCTTGTCTGAACCTTGCGATGCATGACTGAAGGCTTGTCATCGTTGACGAGCCTGCGCGTGCATCCCATGTGTCCTTTCTGAACATCCATGGCCTCTTGAGCGCGCAGGTTTCGTGCCGCGCGACATCGGGCCAATCATACGCGAACATTCGGTCGCGGGAGGCTTTATGAAAATTGCGATTGCCAAAGAAATCGACGCGGCTGAACCGCGGGTCGCGGCGACACCTGACACGGTGAAAAAATTCAAGGCGCTCGGTATCGATGTCGCAATCGAACCCGGCGCAGGCGTCAAGTCTGGTCTGCTCGATGCGGATTATCAGGCGATGGGTGCGACCGTCAGCGCCGACGCGGTGAAGGACGCCGATATCGTCATCAAGGTGAAGCGTCCCGAAGCTTCCGAGCTTGCAGCCTATAAGAAGGGTGCGGTCGTCATCGCGATCATGGACCCTTACGGCAACGACGCTGCGCTCAAGTCGCTCGCAGGCGCCGGCGTTTCCGCTTTCGCAATGGAATTGATGCCGCGCATCACCCGCGCGCAGGTGATGGACGTGCTGTCCTCGCAGGCCAACCTCGCCGGCTATCGCGCCGTGATCGAGGCTGCTGAAGCCTTCGGCCGTGCGTTTCCGATGATGATGACGGCGGCCGGCACCGTGCCCGCCGCGAAAGTCTTTGTGATGGGTGTCGGCGTCGCGGGCTTGCAGGCGATCGCGACCGCGCGCCGCCTCGGTGCCGTCGTCACCGCGACCGACGTGCGCCCTGCCGTCAAAGAGCAGGTTGAATCGCTCGGCGCGAAATTCCTTGCCGTCGAGGACGAGGAATTCAAGCAGGCGGAGACCTCCGGCGGCTACGCCAAGGAAATGTCGAAAGAGTTTCAGGCCAAGCAGTCCGCGCTCACCGCCGAACATATCAAGAAGCAGGACATCATCATCACCACCG
>JAIERI010000085.1 GCA_019747015.1 Xanthobacteraceae bacterium | reverse complement strand
GATTGGAGGACCAGGGTGGCGAAAACCGTCCTGATCGTGGAGGACAATGAGCTCAATATGAAGCTCTTTCGCGATCTGCTAGAGGCGCATGGCTATCAGACGGTCGGCACGAGCAACGGTCGCGAGGCTCTCAATCTTGCCCGCCAGCACCGGCCCGATCTGATCCTGATGGATATTCAGCTTCCGGAAGTCTCCGGTCTCGACGTCACCAAATGGATCAAGACCGACGACGAACTTCATGCGACGCCGGTGGTGGCCGTTACGGCGTTTGCGATGAAGGGCGACGAGGAACGTATTCGCGAGGGCGGCTGCGAGGCTTATTTGTCCAAACCTATTTCGGTTGGAAAATTTATCGAGACCGTCCGACGGTTCATCGGCTGAGGGGATTAAAATGTCCGCGCGCGTTCTTGTCGTCGACGATGTTCTGGCCAACGTCAAGCTGCTCGAGGCTCGGCTGTCGGCGGAGTATTTCGACGTCGTCACCGCGAACTGCGGCATGCAGGCGCTGGAAATTTGCGAGCGTGCCGAATGCGACATCGTGCTGCTTGATGTGATGATGCCCGACGTCGACGGCTTCGAGGTCTGCCGCCGCCTGAAATCCAATCCCAAAACGCATTTCATTCCCGTCGTCATGGTCACCGCGCTGGACAGTCCTTCGGATCGTGTGCGCGGTCTCGATGCCGGTGCCGACGATTTCCTGACCAAGCCTGTATCCGATGTCGTGCTGATCGCCCGCGTCCGCTCGCTGACGCGTCTAAAGATGATGACCGACGAGTTGCGCATGCGCGCGATCACGTCTCACGAAATCGGCGTGCAGGCGCCGGAGCGCAATGCCGTCGCCGAAACTGGAAAAGGCGGACGCATTCTTCTGGTCGACGACCGGGTGGCGTCCTATGAGCGGCTGGCGCCGGTGCTGGCAACCGAACACACCGTCGATGTCGAGCCCAATCCATCCGAGGCGCTGTTTCACGCCGCCGAGGGCAACTACGATCTTCTGATCGTGTCGCTCGGCCTCGAGAATTACGATGGTTTGCGGTTGTGCAGCCAGGCGCGCTCGCTGGAGCGTACCCGTAGCGTGCCGATCCTGGCGATCTCGGACGCCGACAACAACGCACGTCTGTTGCGCGGCCTCGAGATCGGCGTAAACGATTATCTGCTGCGCCCGGTCGACAAGAACGAACTTCTGGCGCGTGCGCGCACGCAAATTCGCAAGCGCCGCTACACCGATCATCTGCGCGACAACGTGCAGAACTCCATCGAGATGGCGATTACCGACGGTCTGACCGGCCTGCACAATCGCCGCTATCTGGAAAGTCATATCGGCACGCTGGCCGAGCAGGCATCTTCGCGGGGCAAGCCGCTGGCGCTGATGATGCTCGACATCGATCATTTCAAGTCGATCAACGACAATTACGGTCACGATTGCGGCGACGACGTGCTGCGCGAATTCGCGGTGCGGATCCGCAAATCGATCCGCGGCATCGATCTTGCGGCCCGCTACGGCGGTGAAGAGTTCGTCATCGTGATGCCGGAAACCGATCTGCATGTGGCGGGCCTCGTCGCCGAGCGGCTGCGCCAGTCGATCGCCGGCGAGACATTTTCGATCGAGAAGGGCACCAAACGCATCAGTGTGACGATTTCCATCGGTATTGCCACGCTCGACAACAAGGGCGAGCCGGTTGCTAACGTGCTCAAGCGCGCCGATCAGGCGCTGTACCGCGCCAAGCATGAC
>JAIERI010000123.1 GCA_019747015.1 Xanthobacteraceae bacterium | reverse complement strand
GTTGATGATGTCGTTCGACCCACGATCTGCCAGCGAGATGACATGGTCCCGATGAAATAGCCTGCCAAGCTTCACCCGGCAAGCGCCGTTCGCGCACCGACCCCTCTGACGGCGATATAACGCCTCAATCTCTTCAACGGTGAACGACCCGCCGACCTCCAGCTTGCGCGCGCGGCGGCGCTGGCAAATCGTAGCACTGTAGGCTCGCGCCCGATCCGGCATGTAAACCGTCGCGTCGAGGTACGCGCAACCGCACGAAATGGCGAGTCCGGCACTCAGCGTCGCCGCCCTAGCGACCCTCTCGCCGCCGCACACGCACACGCACCGCCATAGAATGTTGCCATTCGCATCCCGGCCCGACAAAGGCTCCAGCGCCGTCAGCTTCCCGAACTGGAGGCCAGCAAGGTTCGCAGAAGATCGGCGAGCGGTGACATCGCTGTTCAGGCAACCACAGGAGCGTGTCTCCCCAGATGTCAAATAGTATTGCTTGATGACCGGCTGCGCGCCGCAGTCGCAAGCACAGCGCCACGCCCTCTTTTTACCGAGGCGAACGGGCGACAGGGAGATGGCCTGCAGGCGTCCGAATCGTTGCCCAGAAAGATCGTTAGGCGAGGCCAATCAAGTAGCCCGCCACCGGCCATCGATGATGGTCAGAATCGTTCTGCGCCCATTCGGATATGTCACGATTTGGGAATGACTCCACGAGCTGGGCCCGCTGTTATAGGACTGATCCAGCAGCCCGCATAGCCCCGCCTGATAGACGCCGTCCATGATCGCCGCCGAGTGCGAATGGCCGATGTTCATGCGGGTGGCCACCCTGGTCAGGGACAGCGCCGAGCCGCGCGCACCGTTCGGGCCCTGGTCGCCGTGGATGGCGCATTCGATCCCGCCGGCGGCTTGGCAGATGGCGTAGGAGCCGTTGCGTGGCGGGAAGGCGATGTCCGCCATGGCTCGCTTGTCGTGGCGCTCCATGGCCCATCGGAACACGTCGAACGCATCGTCGCCGGCGTCGATCGCGTCGTACATCGCCGCGTTCGCCCGGCACCAGAGCGGAGCGTTCTGGGCATCCTCGCGCGGATCCGCCTCGCGCAGCCAGCGCTGGAAGGCGTCGTTGTGATTCGAGGGGACGACGACAGAGACGCACCAGTCGCGCTCGGTCTGGCGCAGGAACCGCGCCGACATGGCCAGGTCGCTGTCGATGATGTCGGCGCCGGCGGCGAGCATGGCCCGGCGGTGGTGGTGATCGCCGCGGCGGTGGTGGTTGCGGGCCCGGAAGTCCAACAGGTCATGGAAGAACTGATGGCGCGGGCGCAGCGCGTCGATCATCGACTCGACATCGTCCCGCTGGCGTTCGGTCGCGATGTCGAGGCCCCAGCAGGACAGCGCGACAACCGGGTCGATCTGTTCGCGGTGGATGTCGCCCCAGGTGATACCCTCGACCCGGTTGCCGCGCGTGATGCGGCCTTGGCGCACGACAGCGTCCAGATCCTGAAACGAGCCGTCGTCGGCGGCCACCAGCTGGCGGCAGAACGTCCGACCGGCCGAATCGATCTCGACCAGCGTCGCGCCGATTTGGTGGTGGAACTCGGCTTTGATGCCGGCTTTCTTCTCGATGTAGTTGGGAACCGTGCAGGCCCCCGTGGTCATGATCATCGCCGGGTGTTTGCCGGGCAACGCCGGCACCGACACGAGCTGGACCTTCGCATGCGGGAAGAC
>JAIERI010000249.1 GCA_019747015.1 Xanthobacteraceae bacterium | reverse complement strand
GCGCAAGGCATGGGCGGTCTGATGTCGATCACCGGCGCGCCGGGCGAAGGCCCGATGCGTGTTGGCATTCCGGTTGCCGATCTCACCTCGGGATTGTTTTGCGCGATGGGCATTCTTACCGCGCTTCTAGAGCGCGACGTGTCGGGCGAAGGTCAGTGGGTGCAGACCTCGCTGCTGCAGTCGCAGATTTTCATGCTGGATTTTCAGAGCGCGCGCTGGCTACTGCAGGGCGAGGTGCCGAAACAGGCCGGCAACAATCATCCGACCATGATCCCGACCGGCGTGTTCAAGACTTCCGACGGCTACGTCAACATCGCAGCCACCGGACAGGTGATCTGGGAGCGGCTGGCGCATGCGCTGGGGCGCAGCGATCTGTTGCAGAAGCCCGACTATGCCTCGCCGAAGACGCGCTCGGTCCATCGCGACGCGCTGGGCGTGGAGATCGAAAAGGTGACCGTCACGCGCACCAGCGCCGAGTGGGTCGATGAACTGAACAAGGCCGGCGTGCCGTGCGGTCCGATCTATACGATCGATAAAATGTTCGACGATCCGCAGGTGAAACATCTCGACCTCGTACGCAATGTTCCCGATACCGGCGCGCGCAATGTGCGTCTCGTCGGGCAGCCCTTTACGCTGTCACGCACGCCAAGCAGCATCGCGGCCCGCCCGCCCGAAGTCGGCGAGCACACCGACGAGTTGCTTCATGAATTCGGTTTCGGCGACGGCGAGATCGCCTCGCTGAAACACGCGAAAATTATCTGACTCGAGAAAGCAGGATTCCCATGACGCAGACGGACAAGATGATCGCCCGCAAGGAGGGCCACGTCGGCACCATGATCTTCAACAATCCGGAGCGCCACAACGCGGTGTCTCTTGAGATGTGGCAGGCATGCGCCGCGATCATGAAGGATTTCGCCAGGGATCCGGAGGTTCGCGTGGTGGTGATTACAGGGGCTGGCGAGAAGGCGTTCGTGTCCGGCGCGGACATCTCGAAATTCGCCGAAGAACGCGGCTCGAAGGAAACATCCGACCGCTACAACGATGCGGTCGAAGGCGGCTACGCGTCGGTGTTCGATTTTCCAAAGCCGACCATCGCCATGATCCGTGGCTATTGCGTCGGCGGCGGCATGGGCCTCGCCAGTTGCTGCGACCTGCGCATCTGCACGGAGAATTCGCGCTTCGCCGTACCCGCCGCGAAACTTTCCGTGGGCTACGGTTTTCCCGGCGTCAAGCGCCTGCTCGATATTGTCGGACCGTCCTTCACCAAGGAAATCTTCTACACCGCACGGCTGTTCGATGCCGAGGAAGCGCGCATCATGGGCTTCGTCAATCGCGTGCTACCGTCGGATAAGCTTGAAAGCTACGTGAAGGATTACGCCGCGACCATTGCCGGCAACGCGCCTCTCACAGTGGACTCGATTAAGTTCATCGTCGGCGAGATCGCCAAGGACGAGAGCGCGCGCGACATGGACAAGTGCGAGACCCTGGTGTCGGCCTGTTTCGCCTCGAATGATTACAAGGAAGGCCGCACCGCCTTCATGGAAAAGCGCAAGCCGGTATTCACCGGGCGCTGATTTGCATTCATCTGTTCGAGGATCATGATGCCGACCCGCCCTCCCGCCGAGCCCGGCATGAATCTCGATCAAATCGTCACCCCGGCGCTGATCGTCGATCTGGGGGCGCT
>JAIERI010000236.1 GCA_019747015.1 Xanthobacteraceae bacterium | reverse complement strand
GAGTGGCAAAGGGAGCTGACTGTAAATCAGCCGCCGTATGGCTTCGAAGGTTCGAGTCCTTCTTCCCCCACCATCTTAAAAATGCTCGCAGGACTTCGGTCTTGCGAGCATTTTTATTTAAGCCTCACGCAACGCGTTTGGCGAGTTCGGCCGGCTGATCCGTGCTTGCAGGCTGAACGCTTTCGGCTGTCGTGCCGCCGCTTTTGAAACCGAACACATCCGCGAACAGATGCTTGAGGGTCAGCGGCGCCTGCGGGCGATCGGCCAGGCCGGTCGCCGGATATTCATCGCGCAGCGGCCGGCGATAGGTGCCGAATACGATGTCGAAGATCGGGAAGAACGCCGCGAAATTCTTGTTGTAGTACTGCTCGTCGCGGCCGTGATGCAGCCGATGCCATTGCGGGCCGGAAATCACCGGCGTGAGCGGACCGAGGTCGATGCGAACATTGGCGTGATTGAAAAAGCTGTAGACCTTGAACAGAAGATACGATCCGACAATGGGCAGAAGCTGAAAGCCGCAGACCACCAGAGTGGGGATCGCAACAAGAAAGAAGTGCATCACGCCCGACCAGAAGGTGTTGCGCTGCGAGGTCGTGCAGTTGACGTTCTCTTCGTCGTGATGAAGCGCATGAACCGGCCACAGGAATGCGAAGGTGTGTTCGGCGCGGTGAAACCAATATTGGAAGAAGTCCCACACGAAGGCATAGATCAGCGTTGCGGCAATCAGTTCGATCGTGGTTTGCGGACGCCATTCCTCGAAGATCAAACCAACCAGACCGGTGCGGGCCATCCATGCCTGGACCGGACCGATCAAGGGATTGAGCAGCGCGATGGTGAAGCAGGTCACCAGCACGACAATGGCGATGTTGCCGGTGCGCGCCGCAAGGCTCGGCTGCTCACCGGCCGGCCAGCGGCATTCCGCAAAGGTCACCGCAAAAACGATCGGCAGCACCCAGATCAGGTGGTCCTGAACTCCCGTCCCAATGGCGGATAGCATTGACATGAAGCGATGCTACGTCCGCCTAGGGGATGCGTAAAGCTGAGGCGGCGGGGAACGGGGTGCGGTATAGGTCAACAATATTTGCAGAATCGCCGTGGAATAATTTGCATTCACGTGCAGCGATTGGGGTGCGCATGAAAACGTTGATGGCCGGATTGTATGAACTGTATACGGGATTTGTGCGCGGTCTCCACGATCCTGTTTTCAGGGCGCTGGCATTTCTGCTGTTTGTGGCAATTGCAGTTGGCGCTGTTTTCTACAAAGTGGCCGAAGGCTGGTCGTGGCTCGACTCGGCTTATTTCAGTGTGGTGTCGATGACGACCGTCGGGGACGCGAACATGGCGCCGTCCAGCGGGCTGTCGAAGATATTCACCATGGGATATTCGGTCGCAGGCATCGGCCTGATGCTAGCCTTCGTGTCGCGCCTGGCATGGTTCCGCGATGCGGCCGACACCGATGACGAATCCTGAGATATCCCTTTGAGACGCCCCTTGCCGTACTCAACCGCCAGCGGGTTATTTTTGCGCCGGCCCTTGTTGAGGCTCCCGGAGGGCCGTGCTAGTTCACCCTTATGCGGGTGTAGCTCAATGGTAGAGCAGCAGCCTTCCAAGCTGAATACGAGGGTTCGATTCCCTTCACCCGCTCCA
>JAIERI010000067.1 GCA_019747015.1 Xanthobacteraceae bacterium | reverse complement strand
GGGTCTTCTCGATCAGGAACCAGGTCGCAAGGCAGACCACCAGCGAGAAGATCACCACCCAGCCGCGATAGATCGGCAGGAACATGAAGCCGAGATTGATGCCGCCCTGCAGGCCGCGCCAGTCGCCGATCTGCGGGTAATCCGGGATCGCGTAGGGCAGACCGGACGAGCCGAAATAGTTCTGGAACACGCCCTGTACGATCAGCGCGATGCCGAAGGTCAGGAGCAGGCCATAGAGATGGTCGAGGCCGGTCAGAAATTTCAGCATGGTCCGCTCCAGAATCATGCCGAAAATGCCGACCGCGATCGGCGCGATGATCAGTGCCCACCAATAACCGATGCTGAAATAGTAGTTGTTGAGCAGGAAATAGGCACAGAACGCGCCCATCATGTAGAGCGCGCCATGGGCAAAATTGATGATGTTGAGCATGCCGAAGATCACGGCGAGCCCGAGGCTGAGCAGCGCGTAGAACGATCCGTTGATCAGTCCCACCAGGAGCTGGGCGTAAAGAGCTTGCATCGGTTTCGCACTCGATCTCGTTTAAGAAGCAAAATTCCGTCGGGACGCGAGAGGCCCGCCGGCACGGTGCCGGCGGGCCGTGATCGTTATTTTTTGACCAGTGGACAGGCGCTTTCCGAAAGCGGCCGGAACGCCTGGTCGGCCGGGGTCGTTCCGACCAGCTTGTAGTAATCCCACGGTCCCTTCGATTCGGCGGGCTTCTTGACTTCAAAGAGGTAGGCCGGATGAAGCTTGCGACCATCGGGACGGATCGTGCCCTTGCCGAACAGCGGATCGTCGGTCGGCGTCTCCTTCATCTTCGCCACCACCTTGACGCCGTCATGCGGATTGCCGCCCATGGCGTCGATGGTCTTGAAATAGTGGATCAGGCCCGAATAGACGCCGGCCTGCACCATGGAAGGCATCGCCTTGTTCTTCATGCGCTCCGAGAAGCGCTTGGAAAATGCGCGGGTACCGTCGTTCAGATCCCAGTAGAACGTTTCCGTGAAGTTCAGACCCTGCGCCACTTTGAGTCCAAGGGAGTGAACGTCGTTGATGAACAGCAGCAACCCGGCAAGCTTCTGACCGCCCGCGACGATTCCGAATTCCGCGGCTTGCTTGATGGTGTTGGTGGTGTCGCCGCCGGCGTTCGCCATGCCGATGATCTTGGCCTTCGAAGCCTGCGCCTGCAGCAGGAATGAGGAGAAATCAGACGAATTCAGGGGATGCCTGACCGTGCCGATCACCTTGCCGCCCGATTTCGTCACGACCGCCGCGGTGTCGCGTTCCAGCGCGTGACCGAATGCGTAGTCCGCCGTCAGGAAGTACCAGGTGTCGCCGCCGGCCTTGACCAGCGCCTGCCCGGTCGAGTTGGCGAGCATGTAGGTGTCGTAGACCCAGTGAATCGTATTCGGCGAGCACTGCGTATTGGTGAGGTCCGACGTCGCCGCGCCGGTGTTGATCATGACGGCGTTCTTCTCTTTCACCAGATTGTTGACCGCCAGCGCAACGCCGGAGTTCAGCACGTCCACGAAGATGTCGACCTTTTCGACGTCGATCCATTGGCGCGCAATGGTGGTGCCGATGTCGGGCTTGTTCTGGT
>JAIERI010000136.1 GCA_019747015.1 Xanthobacteraceae bacterium | reverse complement strand
GCCGGCGCGGGGGTTTGCGCGAAGGCCGATCCGGCAAGCAACAGGGACGCGAACACCGTCGCGACGGCGCGGGAAGAGATGCGTGAAGAAACGATCGTCATGGCAGAACCTCATGTGACAGGGACGCGGAACCTCGCGCTTTCATTCTGAACTGCCGGTGAATGGCCTCGGCGCCTCGCGATTTTGTGTAATCAATATTTTGGGCTCTCGCGGCGATCGCGCGTTGAAACGCAGCCGCGCTGGGATAGAATCGCGGCTCTTTGATTTTTGGAGGATGGCGATGAGCATCAAATCGAAACTGGCCTGTGCGGCGGCTATGGCGGGGCTGCTGACATTCGCGGCGGCGCTGCCGGCGAATGCCCTGTCGATGACGGAATGCAGTGCGAAGTATAAAGCTGCCAAATCCGACGGCAGCCTGGGCACCCAGAAGTGGAATGACTTCCGCAAGGCCCAGTGCGGCGAAGAAGCTGCCGCCACGCCGGCCGCCCCGGCTCCGGCGCCAGCCGCCAAACCTGCTCCCGCTCCGAAGACGGCGGCAGCTCCCGCTGCCTCCGGCCCGGCCGTGTTTCCGTCGGCGCTCTCATCGAAATATGCCAGCGAGTCCGCCGGCAAGGGTCGCATGCACACCTGCCTCGATCAGTACAATGCCAACAAGGCGTCGGGCGGCAATGGCGGCCTGAAATGGATTCAAAAGGGCGGCGGTTATTACAGCGAATGCAACAAGCGCCTGAAGGGCGCCTGATCCGTATCGCTTTCGCGGTGTTGAAAAACGACCGGGCGATCAATCGCCCGGTCGTTTTGTTTTCGCGAATCGCTGTCATTGATAGACTCTGATTGCCGTTGCCCGATCCCACGCCGTTGCGGCGGAGTTCTCCATGATTGCCAATCTCAGCCTCATTTTACTTTGCCAATTGGCTGGGGAGATTTTCGTCCGCGGGCTGGGATTGCCGATTCCCGGACCCGTGATTGGCCTTGTCCTTCTTTTTATCGCACTCGTCGCACGCGATCATGTCGCCGTGCTGGCGCGCGGCCCGCTGCGGCATGGCGAGGTCGAGAGCACCTCAAAGGGCATGCTGACGCATCTGTCGCTGCTGTTCGTGCCGGCCGGTGTCGGCGTCGTGCAGCAACTCGATCTGATCGCGCAGCACGGTATCGCGATCTTCGTTATCCTGGCGCTGTCGGCGTTCATCACGCTCGCGGTCACGGTGGGCGCGTTTATCCTTGCGAGCCGTATCGTCTCGAAGCGGCGGAGCGCGCCGTGAATCCTGTCGTGAATCCTGCGACGAGCCCCGCCATCGGCGCCCATCCGTTTTCGCTGTGGGTGTATCTGTCGCAGACGCCGCTGCTGTGGCTGACGGTGACGCTGCTGGTCTATGCCGTCGCGGACGCGGTGTCGCGCGCGAGCGGCCGCAACCCGCTCGCCAATCCGGTGCTGCATTCGATCTGGATCATCGGCGTGTTTCTCTATGTCACCGGTACCACTTACGCGACCTATTTCGGCGGCGCGCAATTCGTCCATTTCCTGCTCGGCCCGGCCACCGTGGCTTTGGCGGTGCCGCTCTATGACAACCGCAAGCTCGTTGTGGCGGCGATCCT
>JAIERI010000035.1 GCA_019747015.1 Xanthobacteraceae bacterium | reverse complement strand
ATTTTCATCAATGCGATCAAAATCGGCAATCAGGCGGAATTTCAGGTCCGAACTCGGCTGGAACAGCAGCTGCCCGCGAAAGCCATAGCGATTGCGGTTATTGAAATTGGTATTGAGCGCGAGATCGCGGATATAGCCGTCGCGGCGGTTGTAGTTGCCGCCGAACGAGAAGGCGAGCGTATCGGTGATTGGGCCGGTGACGTCACCCTTCAGCACCACAGCGTTGAAGTTGCCATAGGATGCCTCGAGATTGCCGCCAAACTTGAACGCAGGTTCGGCGGTGACGATCGAGATGATGCCTGCCGATGCGTTCTTGCCGAACAGGGTCGATTGCGGCCCGCGCAGCACTTCGACGCGCTTCACATTGGGAAGATCGGCGATTTGCGCAGCTGAACGCGAGCGATAGACGCCGTCGATGAACACGCCGACCGACGGTTCGATGCCGGCGTTGTTGGCGCCGTTGCCGAAGCCGCGGATGATGAAATTGGTGTTGGCCGAGCTTTGCAACTGCGACACACGCAGCGACGGCACCACGGTCTGCAAGTCGATCAGATCGCGGATCTGCGCTTCCTGGATCGTCGCGCCATTGGTGACCGAGACCGAAATCGGCGTATCGAGCAGCGTCGTCTCGCGCTTGGTCGCGGTGACGACAACGTCATCGGCGGTCGACTGCTCTTCCTGCGCCGCGGGAGCGGCGGGCTTTGCGGGCGCGGTGGCCGTCTGCGCCATGGCCGGCGTCGCGGCGAGCATCGCCATCGCAGTCGCCGCCAATAGATTCATCTTTGTCATTGTTATCCCCTCCTGATGCTCCGGCGGCTTGTGCGCCGGATGCGCGTTGGCATTTGTGCCGTATTGCGTCGAAACTACCCCCGGACGATTCACCCCGTCAACGGGAGATACACGGAATTCTGCGGGCTTGCGTGAATGTTGCTCAAATGAGACAGTTTCGATCGACAACGGATTTATACCAAAATGACGGTTGACGTAGCGTCTGACCTGAATCGCGGTTTGAGGAGGGTGCATGAACGCGCATTTCGACCATGACGATACCGGCGACCTTGTGGCGTCGCCGGACAAGATATTGGTGCCGGACGACGTCGCCGACGCCATTCGCACGCTGATTCGCTGGACCGGTGACAACCCCGACCGCGAAGGGCTGATCGATACGCCCAAGCGCGTTGCGCGCGCCTGGAAGGAATATTGCCAGGGCTATGGCGACGATCCGGCGCTGCATCTGGCGCGGATTTTCGAAGAAGTTGGCGGCTATGACGAGATTGTCCTGCTGAAAGACATCCCGTTTCAGTCGCACTGCGAACATCACATGGCGCCGATCATCGGCAAGGCGCACATTGCCTATCTGCCGTCGAACTGGGTGGTGGGCATTTCCAAGCTTGCCCGCGTGCTCCACGCCTATGCGCGGCGGCTGCAGATTCAGGAGCGACTGACAGCTGAGGTCGCCAATTGTATCTGGGACAATCTGAAGCCGCAGGGCGTCGCGGTGGTGATCGAGGCCAGCCACGCTTGCATGACCGCACGCGGCGTGCGCACGCCCGGCGTGAGCATGGTCACCAGCCGGATGAT
>JAIERI010000072.1 GCA_019747015.1 Xanthobacteraceae bacterium | reverse complement strand
AAGTGGGTACCGGTTCGCATGAAGAAATGCGACAAAACTTTAGGGCTTCCACGTCATTCCGCGCACCGCCCGCCCCGACGTTGGATTCACGTCGTCATGGGTGTGTCTGAAGCCGTTGCGTTCATAGAAACGGATAGCGCGGGCATTGTCGGCATTGACCAGCAGCGTGATGCCATTCGGCGATAATGTTTTGGCCGAGGTGAGCAATCTGTCGCCGAGGTCGGTGCCCCACGCTTCTGAATCGACCACCAGTTGGTCGAGATAGCCGGTGGCATCGATGGTGACAAATCCGGCGATCTGGCCCGCGGCCTGTCCGCTGCGTTCGGCGACGATGATTTTCGATGAAGGGACCAGTTCGTTTAGCCAGCGTTCGCGCCAAGCTTGCAGCCGCGCGTCGAAATCGATCGAGGGATAAGCCTGGCTCCACGTGCGATGCCACAACGCGATGGCAGCGTCCTCGTCATGCACGCTATAGGGCCGAAGGGTGAAGGCGTTCATATCGTTGTCTGTCCGGGTCCGTTATGACAGGTACGGACTATCTTTCGGTCAGTTTCAATTCGATGCGGCGATTTCGCTTGTAGGCCTCTTCGGTCTTGTCGGCATCCAGCGGCTGGAATTCGCCGAATCCCGCGGCGACGAGGCGCTGCGGCGACACGCCGCGCGAGATCAGATACTGCACCACTGAAATCGCGCGTGCAGCGGACAAGTCCCAATTCGATTTGAATTGCGGGCTTGAGATTGGACGCACGTCGGTGTGACCATCGACACGTAGCACCCAGGCGATCTCGGGTGGAATCTTCTTGTCGAGATCGATCAGGGCGGAGGCGATCTGGTCGAGTTCGGCGCGGCCCTCCGGCAAAAGCAGCGCCTGCCCGGTATCGAAGAACACTTCGGACTGGAACACGAAACGGTCGCCGACAATACGAATGTCAGGCCGATCCCCGAGAATGGACCGCAGCCGCCCGAAAAATTCGGAGCGATAGCGCGACAGTTCCTGCACGCGCTGCGCCAGCGCGACGTTCAGGCGCTGGCCGAGATCGGCGATCTTGCCTTGCGATTCCTTGTCGCGCTTCTCGGATGCGTCCAGAGCTTCTTCCAGCGCGGCGAGTTGCCGCCGCAGTGCGCTGATTTGCTGGTTGAGAATCTCGACCTGCGAGAGTGCCCGCGCGGAAATTTCCTTTTGTGCATCCAGCGTCTTGCCAAGGTCGCCAGCACCGGCGCCCGCGCCGGCCAGACGGTCGCGCTCGGCTTCGGCCGCTGCCAGCCCGGCGCGCATCTGCGCGAGTTGATCCTCAAGTCCGAGTTTGCTGGTTTTCTCCAGCGACAAAAGATTGGAGAGCTGCGCGATCTGCGCGTTCAGCCTCTCCAGGGTCTTGTCCTTGCCGCTGATTTCCTGGGACAGATAGAACTGCACCACCAGAAATACCGACAGCAGAAACACGATCGACAGCACGAGTGTCGAGAGTGCATCGACAAAGCCCGGCCAGTAATTGAATCCGCTGTCGTTGCGGCGTCCGCGTGCCAGCGCCATGCGCTATCTCCGTCCGCCGGATTCGCGCTCG
>JAIERI010000225.1 GCA_019747015.1 Xanthobacteraceae bacterium | reverse complement strand
TGCGCGGTGAACGGCACGAAGGTCGCGCCGAGTTCGGCCATGTCGCGGCCGCGAATGCCGTATTTCTCTTTCGCCAGCACGACGATGGAACGGCCTTCCGGCGTCTCGTCGGCCAGCGAGGCCAGCTGCGCGGCATCGGCGAGGTCTTCCTCGCTCACGCCGCGCACAGGACGGAACGCGGTCGCCTGACGATTGCCGAGCGTGATGGTGCCGGTCTTGTCGAGCAGCAACGTATCGACGTCGCCTGCGGCCTCCACCGCGCGACCAGACATCGCCAGCACATTGAAGCGCACGAGACGATCCATACCGGCGATGCCGATGGCAGACAGCAACGCGCCGATGGTGGTCGGGATCAGGGTGACGAACAGCGCCACCAGCACCACGACGGAGATCGAGCCGCCGGCATAGGCGGCATAGCTCGGGATCGTGACCGTCGCGAACACAAAGATGATAGTAAGGCCGGCCAGCAGGATGTTCAGCGCGATCTCGTTCGGCGTCTTCTGGCGCTCGGCGCCCTCGACCAGCTTGATCATGCGATCGATGAAGGTCGAGCCTTGCGCGGCCGTGATGCGAACACGAACCCAATCGGACAGCACCTGCGTGCCGCCAGTGACGGCAGAACGGTCGCCGCCCGACTCGCGAATGACGGGAGCGGACTCGCCGGTAATCGCGGCCTCGTTCACCGAAGCGACACCCTCGATGACTTCGCCATCGGACGGGATCGTATCGCCCGCTTCGACCAGCACGACATCGCCAACCTTCAGCGAGGTGCCCGGCACCATCCGATAGGTCCGGTCCACACCGGTCAAAAGCTTGGCCTGGCTCTCGGTGCGGGTCTTGCGCAGCGACTCGGCCTGCGCCTTGCCGCGGCCTTCGGCCACGGCTTCGGCGAAGTTCGCGAACAGCACCGTGAACCACAGCCAGAGAATGATCTGGAACGTAAATCCAAGATCGGCTCCGCCGGTGAGGACATTGCGGATGAAAATCACCGTGGTGAGCGCGGCGACGACCTCGACCACGAACATCACCGGGTTCTTGATCATCTGTCGCGGATCGAGCTTGACGAAAGCCGAGCCGATTGCCGGACCGACGATCTTCGGATCGAGCATCGCCGAGACCGGCGCGCGCTTCTGCAATTGCAACGTTTCCATGGTTCGTACTCCGAAAATGAAATCGATCAGAACAGGGTGTTCGCGTTCATCGCGAGATGTTCGACGATCGGGCCAAGCGCCAATGCGGGAAAGAAGGTGAGACCGCCGATGATGAGGATGACGCCGACGACGAGACCGACGAACAGGCCGCCCGTGGTCGGCAACGTGCCGGCTGACGGCGGAATCGATTTCTTGCCGGCGAGCGAACCCGCCAGCGCCATCGCCGGCACGATCATGAAAAAGCGACCGACGAACATCGATGAAGCAAGCGTCAGATTGTAGAACAGCGTGTTGCCGGTGAGACCGCCGAACGCCGAGCCGTTATTGCCGGTCGCCGATGTGAAGGCGTACAGCACCTCGGTGAAACCATGCGGTCCGGCATTGGCCATCGACGCC
>JAIERI010000141.1 GCA_019747015.1 Xanthobacteraceae bacterium | reverse complement strand
TTGATCGCCGAAGACAGCACTTCGATCGCCTTGTCCTGCCCGAAGACGACGCGCTTCAGATCGGTTTCCAGCGTTTCGAGGACGCGCTTGTCATCGCTCGACACAGTCTTCGGCGGGATGCGCGCCATGGTGGCGATGACATGTTCAATCTCGCGCGTGGTGATCGTCTTGCGCCGCTTCGACGGCGGCACGAGCATCTGCATCGCGCCGACCTCATCGATCACGTCGATCGCCTTGTCGGGGAGCTTGCGGTCGTTGATGTAGCGCGCCGAAAGTTCGACCGCGGCCTTGATGGCATCGGGCGTATATTTGACGCTGTGGTGATTTTCGAACGCAGAGCGCAGGCCGGTGAGGATTTTCACCGTATCCTCGATGGTCGGTTCGGCAACGTCGATCTTCTGGAACCGGCGCAGGAGGGCGCGGTCCTTTTCGAAATGGTTGCGGAATTCCTTGTAGGTGGTCGAGCCGATGCAGCGGATCTGCCCGCCGGACAGCGCGGGTTTCAAGAGGTTAGAGGCATCCATCGCGCCGCCCGAGGTCGCGCCGGCACCGATCACCGTGTGGATTTCATCGATGAACAGGATCGCGTGCGGCAGCGCCTCCAGTTCGGAGACGACCTGTTTCAGCCGTTCCTCGAAATCGCCACGATAGCGCGTACCGGCCAGAAGCGCGCCCATATCGAGCGAGTAGATGACGGCAGGCAGCAGGACTTCGGGCACTTCGCCTTCGTTGATCTTGCGCGCGAGCCCCTCTGCAATCGCAGTCTTGCCGACGCCTGGATCGCCCACATAGAGCGGGTTGTTCTTGCTGCGGCGGCAGAGGATCTGGATCGTGCGGTCGACCTCCGCGCTGCGCCCGATCAGCGGATCGACGCGGCCATCGGCGGCCTTTTCATTGAGATTGACCGTATATTGGGCGAGCGCCGATTCCTTCTTCGGTGCCTTTTCGGCCTTGGATTCGGCCTTGGCATCGTCCGCACGCGGCTCAATGGCGGTGCCGGAGGGCTTGCCGCCCTTGCCGACGCCGTGGCTGAGGAAAGACACCGCGTCGAGCCGGCTCATATCCTGCTGTTGCAGGAAATAGACGGCATAGCTTTCACGCTCGGAAAACAGCGCGACGAGGACGTTGGCGCCGGTCACCTCATCCTTGCCCGATGACTGGACATGGAGGATGGCCCGCTGGATCACGCGCTGGAAACCGCTGGTCGGCGTGGGATCGCCGGGTTCCCCGGTTTTCAGGCTGTCGAGCTCTGTATCGAGATAGTGGGTGACCGTCGATTTCAGATCGCCGAGGTTGACGCCGCACGCGGTCATCACTTCGGCGGCATGCTGATCGTCAATCAGCGCGAGCAGCAGATGCTCCAGCGCGGCATATTCATGGTCACGCTCGCCGGCGTGGCGCAGCGCATTATGCAGGGTCTTTTCAAGGCTTTCCGCAAAGGACGGCATGCCGGTCACTCCATTCCGGAGGGCCAAGCCGGTCGTGTCGCCCCGCCGCAATACCCGGACCATCCGGTGCGGCGT
>JAIERI010000149.1 GCA_019747015.1 Xanthobacteraceae bacterium | reverse complement strand
TTGCGATGTATCACTCCAAGCGCATCGGCGGCGACCGCATCGACGTCTACAAGCCTGTCATGCGCGCACGCAAAACCGACCGCCTGACGCTGGAATCCGAATTACGCCGCGCCATCGAGCGGCAGGAGATCACCATCCTGTACCAGCCCATCGTACGGCTGGAAGATCGCGTGGTGGCCGGGTTTGAGGCACTGGCGCGCTGGGATCACCCCAAGCTCGGGCGCATGTCGCCGGCCGAATTCATTTCGATCGCCGAGGAGATCGGCCTGATCGTCGATCTCGGGCTGTTCGTGATGGACACCACTGCAAAGCAGCTTGCGGTGTGGCAGCGCATGTCGCGAACGCGGGTGCCGCTGTTCGCCAGCGTCAACGTGTCGTCGCGGCAATTGCTGCGCCACGATCTGATCCACGATGTACGCGGCGTCCTGTCGCGTTCGGCGGTGGCACGCGGCTCGCTCAAGCTGGAGCTGACCGAATCACTGGTGATGGAAAATCCCGAACACGCCGCACAGATGCTGCATCGGATCAAGGAGCTCGGCACAGGACTGTCGCTCGACGATTTCGGCACCGGCCATTCCTCGCTCGCTTACATCCAGCGCTTTCCGTTCGACACCATCAAGATCGACCAATCGTTCGTGCGCACCACGCGCAACGGCGCGAGACCGATCCTGCTCAAATCCATCGTGTCGATGGCACACGATCTTGGCATGGAAGTCGTCGCGGAAGGCGCGGAGACGGATTCGGACGCGGTGGAGCTTTATCAGCTTGGCTGCCAGTTCGCACAGGGCTTCGCCTTCGGCGAGCCGATGGACGCCGACAGTGCGACGCGAATGTTGACCGGCGAACCGGTGGCAGCCGCCAAACCCGCCCGCCGCAGTCTGCTGCTCCGGCCAAAGGCCGTGGCGACGCAGGAAACGCGCTAACCTAATTCAATTTATCGAATTGTTAGTTTTGCGTTGCTACGCCGGATTATTATCAGCGGCGCGGCTTTCAGCGGACCACCAGCATGACAACGAGATTGCGCGGCAATGCGTGGATGAACCTTGCCGTCATCGTCTGCCCGATGATCGCTGGCGCCATCTACACCCTGATCGCCGGCGAGGACGTGAACTGGGACTGGCAGAACTATCACGAATATAACGTCTGGGCCGTGCTCAAAGGGCACTACGACATCGACGTTCAACCGGCAGGATTCCAGACCTATTTCAATCCGCTGGTTTATTTTCCGGTCTATTGGCTGCGCCATGCGCTCGCCGCGCCTTATGGGCTCGCCGTCATCGGCGCGGTCCACGGCCTCAATCTGTCGCTGATCTATTATTTCTCTCGCGTCATTCTCGGCCATTCCACGAGCGCCCTGACACTTGCCGCATCGGTGCTGATCGCGCTGGTTGGCCCGATGACGATTTCGGAAGTGGGCACGAGCTTCTCCGATATTCTGACCGCGCTGCCGATCATTGCAGGCTTCTTGCTGATCGTATCAGAGGATGGCGCAAAGCGCCCACGCATCCTTCTCGCA
>JAIERI010000154.1 GCA_019747015.1 Xanthobacteraceae bacterium | reverse complement strand
GCGTCCATGGGGCGAAGAAACTCTCGTGCCGGCAAGACCACCCCATCGCGCAGTGTCTCGATCGAGGTTTGGGTCGAGGGATCGAACAGGCGGATCGATTCGACTTGGTCGCCGAGAAATTCGAGGCGGAGCGGGTCGGCATAGGCGGTTGAGTATATGTCGACGATGCCGCCCCGAACACTGAACTCGCCGGGGATCTCTACAACCGATACACGCCGGTAGCCCAGACGCAGGAGACCGGACAGGAAGGGTTCGCGTTCACAGGCGCCCCCGGTTTTGAATCGAAGCACTGCTTCTTCGAACGTGGAGCGGGGAATCAAGCGATGCATGGCGGCAGCAACCGACGTGACCAGTATCAGGGATGAACCGGTGAGCAGCCGGTGCAACGTCGTCATGCGGCGCGCGATCAATCCTACATGCGGCGCTGTTTCCTCGTAGGGCAGCGTCTCCCATTCAGGAAACAAGGCGAGGGTGCCGAGCGGGAGGCCCATGAGGCCGTGAAAAAATTGCAAGTCGTTGTAGATTCGTTCAGCCGATGCGTCGTCGGGGGTGATGACGACCCACGGACCAGATTGGTCCGGTGCGTGCTTCTGTGTCTGGGCGAGCAACGTCAATGCGCAGGCCGGTGTTGAGCCGTGCAATCCTGTCAGGCAGGCGCGGGCGTGGTCTTGGCTCAACGCCGAGCGGAGCGGAACCAGCCATGCTGTGGAGTCGGCGCCGGCGTCGGAGGACATCACGTCGCGATCGCACGAATTCGTTGAAGAAGCGCAGTGGTGGACAGGCCGGGAACAAGCGGGATGGTGGTTACGATGCCGCCACGGGCTTCGACGATGGCGCGGCCGACGATCTTGTCGATCGCCCAATCTCCGCCCTTGACCAGGACGTCCGGCTGCAAGGCGGCGATCAATTGCTCGGGGTCCGGTTCCGCAAACAGCACGACATAATCCACGCACCCCAAGGCGGCCAGCACTTCGGCCCGCTGGGCTTCCGGCACGATCGGACGGTCCGCGCCTTTATCCAATCCGCGCACCGAGGCATCGCTGTTCACGCCGACCACCAGCACGTGGCCGAGGGCTTTTGCGGCCTGGAGATAACGGACATGGCCGACGTGCATCAAGTCGAAGCAGCCGTTGGTAAAGACGATCCGCTGTTGCTGCGCGCGCGCCTGTGCCAGGACCGGAAGCAACTGCGCGCGGGTCATGATCTTGCCGGACATAACCCCATCATACCTGCCGCGTTCGGAGATGGAAAGGGTGGGGAGAGTGGCAAGTGGCAAATGGCGAGTGGCAAGTAGTTCGGATCGGACGCTTCACCGTTCGACAGGCTCACGGTCCTGAGCAGAGTCGAAGGACGAGATACGC